>NZ_JBFUMN010000543.1:0-500 GCF_054049335.1 Roseateles sp. P5_E1 | reverse complement strand
GCCCTGATGGTCGGCGCGGCGATTGGCGACGGCAGCCTGCCCGGCGTCCAGGCCAAGGTCTATGACTACTTCCCCGAGTTCACCGCGCGGCATCCGGTCGATCCGCGCCTGCGCGCCACCACCGTGGAAGACCTGCTGACCATGAGCAGCCTGTGGGAGTGTGACGACCAGAACGCGTTTTCTGCCGGCAACGAGGAGCGCATGTATGTCACCGAGAAGTGGCTGGACTTCGCCCTGTCGCTGCCGGTCAAGGGCTTCGCGCCGTGGATGACCCGGCCTGAGGACAGCCCGCACGGCCGCGCGCATGCCTACTGCACAGCCAACTCGTTCGTGCTCGGTGCGGTGCTTGAGCGTGCCACGAAGATGCCGCTGGCCGACTACGCGGCCAAGGTGCTGGAACGTCCGCTCGGCATTTCAGCCAGCCAGTGGAACCGTTCCCCGGAGGGCATCGGCATGGGCGGCGGCGGCACCCGTTACCGCAGCCGCGATCTGGCGCGGCT
>NZ_JBFUMN010000542.1:0-500 GCF_054049335.1 Roseateles sp. P5_E1 | reverse complement strand
GTGTACGGCCAGGTGCTTGGCCGTTGCGTCGAGCTTGCGGTACACCGGGTCGTCGCCCTGCAGGCCGTGCACGAAGGCCACGCCCATGCGCGCGGTCAGGTACGGGTCTTCTCCGTAGGTTTCCTGGCCCCGGCCCCACCGCGGATCGCGGAAGATGTTGATGTTCGGCGACCAGTAGGTCAGGCCCTGGTAGCGGCCATGCGACCCCTCGCGTATGAACTGGTGATGCTTGGCGCGCGCCTCGTCGCTGATGGTGGTCGCAACCTGCGCCATCAACGGCACGTCGAAGGTGGCCGCCAGCCCGATTGCCTGCGGGAAGACGGTGGCCTGCCCTGCCCTCGCCACACCGTGCAGGCCTTCGTTCCACCAGTCGTAGGCCGGCACGCCCAGACGCTCGATGGCGGGCGCGGCGTTCTACATCTGGGCGGCCTTTTCCTCCAGGGTCATCTGCCCCACCAGCGCGGCGGCGCGGGTTTCAAAGCTGGCCGAGGTGTCCAGCC
>NZ_JBFUMN010000541.1:0-500 GCF_054049335.1 Roseateles sp. P5_E1 | reverse complement strand
AGGCAGCAACGTGGACGCGGCCGGCGCGCTGGTGCAGATGATCCAGCTGCAGCGCCAGTACGAAATGCAGGTGAAGGTGATCAAGCACGGCGACGACAACGCCCGTAGCGCCAACAGCCTGCTGCGACTGGGCGGTTGAGCCGCGGCGATGCGCGATTGACGGGGCACCCACGGGGCCCCGACGGAATTCCGGCGCGGTTCTGGCACAGCCCATGCATCGCTCCCCGTGACGGCCGCCCCGGGTGGCCACCCGCAACAGACAAAGGAACATCGCCATGAACCAGGCATTGTGGATCGCCAAGACCGGACTGGATGCGCAGCAGACGCGCATGTCGGTGGTTTCCAACAACCTCGCCAACACCAACACCACCGGTTTCAAGCAGGACCGTGCCAGCTTCGAAGACCTGCTGTACCAGCAGGTGCGCCAGCCGGGCGGTTCTTCGTCCGCACAGACGCAGCTGCCCACGGGCCTGCAGCTGGGCACCGGCGTACGCGTGGTG
>NZ_JBFUMN010000540.1:0-500 GCF_054049335.1 Roseateles sp. P5_E1 | reverse complement strand
GTGATGTGCAATCTTGAGTGTGGATCTTCTGCATCACCTCGGACATCGTCACGACTCTTCTCTGAAAAACATGCGACAGGGCAGCCCGCTCTACCGCCGGATCTGCGGCGGCCAACTCGACCTGACGGAGCGTGAGAAGATTCTGGGTGACTTGCTTGCAAAGGCTGCTGGACGGGATGACTACATGGCGGATGCCGATCGACGCGAAGAGGTCTCGAGCTGCCAGGTCAACATAGTTGTTGTCACATTTCGTCCAGGAAAGGCGCGTCTCCACCAAATCTTCGAGCTCGGAGGTGTCCTTGACCTGTGCGACGAATAGTCCTGTCTTCCCCAGCACAATGAAGTCAGGCGTGTAGGGGTACGGGCGTTTCCCCTTCCGGGTATCACGCACGCACTCCACCGTTGGAGGCTGCTCGTAATAGGCTAGGACGTCTCGGTCGCGCTCTAGCTCTACGGCGTAACAGTGTTCATGCCGACTCTCGAGATTTATCGTGCAGCCC
>NZ_JBFUMN010000539.1:0-500 GCF_054049335.1 Roseateles sp. P5_E1 | reverse complement strand
CGGTGCGCGCGGTGACCCCGCGGCTGGTGGGAGTGAGCGTCTCCAGCACGGTACGGTCGTACACCCCGCAGCCGCGCTTCTGCAGCCGCATCAACATCCGGTAGGCGAGCCGGTACGGGTCCACGCGCGCGGCCAACGCACTGAGGATGGCGCCGGGCGCGTTGATACCGAACTCATGCCCCACCGCGTCCTTTTCCAGCCAGCGCACCCCGAAGCCATGCTTTTTGCGCAGCAGGTATTCCTCGTGCAGCACCGCGTGGTGGCGCCGCTTGCTGGCGTAGTAAAGGCTCTGCATGCGATGGCAGTCGACACCGGTGAACGCACCGGCCACCTCGCGCAGTGCCGGGATCGCATCGGCGCAGGCCTGGTAGGCCAGCACCGCCGCCTTCTCGCCGTACTGCTCGGCAAGGTCGACCATGTGGGTGTCGATCTCGTACTGCAGCAGTGCGGTACTGGCCGCAGTGCTGCCCCAGCCGACGTCGCGCTGCTCGATCACGGCC
>NZ_JBFUMN010000538.1:0-502 GCF_054049335.1 Roseateles sp. P5_E1 | reverse complement strand
GCGGTCGCCCGTCGAGGCGATGGAGCCGCCGTCGATGTTGACGCTTGCGCTGTCGCTCAGCAGCACGCCATGGGAATCTGCCGCGCTGGTGCGCAGGGTGGATCCGTTGACGTTGACGCGCGTGCCAGCATTGCGCGCGGTGACGCCGTTGCCGTTTGCACCCATGGCGGTGAGGCTGGAGTCGATGATGTTCAACTGCGCACCGCCCAATGCGGCAGCGCCATGGCCACGGTCGCCGGATGTGACGGTGCTGTTGCTCAGGCTCAACACGGCATCGCTGCCACGCGCGAACACGCCGATGGAGCCCAGACCGGTGGTGGTGATGTCCAGGTCGCTGGCGTTGATGGTGCCGGCGGTGGAATAGAGCCCGTAGGCTTCCTGGCCCGTTGTGCTGACCTGGCCGCCGGCGACGGTGATGCGGCTGTCGGCGCTGTCGACCATGGCACCGTGGGAGTTCAAGCCGGTGGTGCTGATGTTGGTCGAAGCGGCATCGATGCTGCCG
>NZ_JBFUMN010000537.1:0-502 GCF_054049335.1 Roseateles sp. P5_E1 | reverse complement strand
GCGCCGGTGTCGGCGCGGGTCGCCTGCCACTGGGTGCCGTCGAACTTGAGCAGCACGTTCTGCCCGTCCAGCTTGGACAGGTCGCCGAAGCTGGCGGTCATGCTGGCGGTGCCGGTGTTGTTGGCGTTGCCGGTGATGCGCGGGCTGCCGATGTTGAAGAAGTCCCCGCCCAGGTTGCCGTACAGGTCCGCGCCCTGGCGGTGCACATCGTTGAAGCTGCTGGCCATGCCGACGGCCAGCTTGCCCAGTTCGGCCTGGGTGGGCGTCAGCACGGTATCGCGGAACTCCAGCAGACCGCCGATCTGGCCGCCGAGGGTCTTCGGTTCCAGGGTGATCTTCTGGCCGGCGCTCTCCAGCGCGAGCTGCAGGCGCTCGGGCATGTACGGATCGGCCACGGTGGTGACCTTGGAGGCGGTGGTGCCTACCACCAGCGCCTGGCCACCGGCGGTGTAGACGTTCATCAAGCCGCCGTCCTGCATCACCGCGTTGCCGCCGGTATAGC
>NZ_JBFUMN010000536.1:0-503 GCF_054049335.1 Roseateles sp. P5_E1 | reverse complement strand
GCCTGGGCAAACCGGCTGGCGTATCGACAAGTCGGGGGCCATGGAGATCAACGGCATGACGCCAGATGGCTACCGGGTACGCATGGTCAACACCGGCTTGTACCTCTACTACCCGAACGGCAATCTCGCCATCGAGCTTGGAGCATTGGCATGACACAAGTGGGGCTTCGCGTGCGCAGCCCTTCGGGCTACGTGGAGACGACAGTAACCACCAAGCTGACCAAGACGATTGGCCGGTACGCGATACCGCTGTTCGACGCGGTCAGCAGTGGAAGCGGATCCGGGCGGCGCTACACCGCGCCGGCCGCAGCAAACGGGGGGCTGACCATCGATGCGTTCCAGGGTGGTCAGCCCTTCTTCTATTTCCTGGCGAACGGGCAGAAAAGCATGTGGGGCCTGCTGCTGCCTTCAGTAACCGTCACGTCCAATTCAATCTCCTGGAATTGGTCAGATGCCGCGGTGAACCAACACGTTCGGGCTGAACTGTTCGATGCATCCACCGC
>NZ_JBFUMN010000535.1:0-503 GCF_054049335.1 Roseateles sp. P5_E1 | reverse complement strand
GTCACGTACTTGGGCATCTTGCCGCCGCGGCCTTCATCGAAGCTCTTCGGTTTGGTGACTACGATCAGGCTGCGGGTGTCCGGGGACAGCACGCTGTCGACGATCTCCACCTCGGCGCCGAGGTACACCGGGCCCGGCGCGCGGGTGCCATCGGCACGGCGCCAGCTGGCTTCCTGCGCCTTGAGCGCGTCGCGCTGGGCGCGGTCGTTGCGCAGCGTGGCCAGGGTGCGCAGCTGCTGGTCGCGCAACACGTCGGCCTTGGGCGCCTCGTCGGGATTTTTTTCGGCTTTCAGGCTGGCCACCTGCTGCACGCCGCCGGCGGCGGTCCAGTGGAACCAGTTCTGCCCGGTGCGCCAGATCACCCCGCCATCGCGGGCGAAGTTGACCGCGCTGGACTTCTCCGAGCTGCGGGTCAGCTGGGTCAGCGCGCCGCTGCGCAGGTCGCGCAGGAACACATCGCCATTGCGTACGAACACCGCACGCTGGCGCGCGCTGTCGTACAC
>NZ_JBFUMN010000534.1:0-504 GCF_054049335.1 Roseateles sp. P5_E1 | reverse complement strand
CGCCGCGGCTGCGCTGCGCGACAGCAGGGCCGGTCATCCCGCTGTCGTCAAACCGCCATCGGCCTGCAGTGGGACAGGCGCAGGCTTCGGCGCATCCGGCCGCCGGGCCTGGGGGGAGCACGCCATGCAGCAGCAGACGCAGTGCGACGCGAACGTTGGCAGGAGCGCGGTGGCGCGGCTGGCGCCGCATCGCCGCGCGGTATTCCTCTCCGATGTCCACCTGGGGTCGCGGCACTGCCATGCCGCCGAGCTGGCGCGGTTCCTGGCCGGCCTGCGCTGCGCGCGCCTGTACCTGGTAGGCGACATCATCGACCTGTGGTGGATAGCGCATCGCCGAGCTACCTGGCGACCGGCCCACGGCGAGGTGATCSAGGCGCTGCACGCGCTGCGCGCTGCGGGGACCGAAATCATCTACATCCCTGGCAACCATGATGCATCGCTGCGCAAGGTCTGCGGGTTGATGCTGCCGGCCATGCAGGTGCGCCGACGTGCCATCCACGTCAC
>NZ_JBFUMN010000533.1:0-504 GCF_054049335.1 Roseateles sp. P5_E1 | reverse complement strand
GGCCAAAATTGGAGCACTTGGATTGGCTGGAGCGGCATGCCCGGGTAACGCAACGGCTTGCGCAGAGCGTGGCACGCATGTGCGCCACCACCTCGATCCATGCCACCGCAAAGTGGCATGGTCTGGACTGGAAGACGGTCAAGGCGCTTGATTTCCGGCATCTGATGTAGACGCTGGGCCCAGTGGACCTATCGGACGTACGCGTGATCGCGATGGACGAGTTTGCGATCCAGAAGGGGCATCGCTACGCCACCGTACGCGTGATCGCGATGGACGAGTTTGCGATCCAGAAGGGGCATCGCTACGCCTCCGTGGTGGTCGAGCCATCGCGCTAGCGCGTGCTCTGGGTCGGCCGAGGACGCAGCCGCGCTGACATCCGTCCCTTCTTTGAGCTACTCGGCAGGGTCGGTTGCGAACGCATCCAAGCCGTAGCAATGGACATGAATTCGGCCTTTGATGTGGAGGTCAAAGCCCAGTGCCCCAATGCTGAAGTGGTCTACGATC
>NZ_JBFUMN010000532.1:0-504 GCF_054049335.1 Roseateles sp. P5_E1 | reverse complement strand
GGCGAATACAATGCAAGGCTCGGCTACCGGGTCGGTCCGCGGCTGGAACTCTACGCCGAAGGCCTGCGCAGCGAAGATCGCAACCCGGACGGCGGCAAGCGCGATGCCGGCGGTGCCGGCGTGCGCATCGGCGCCAGCGAGCGRCTTACCGTGGACCTGGGCGTGCGCAGCATCCGCGAGACGATCGGCGTGACCTCGCCGTGGTCGTCGGGCGTCCCCTTCGGCGATGCGGGCGGGCTCACCGGTGGGTTTGCCACCGGCAGCGGCGGCGGCGCACTCGGCTACGGCCAGCAGGCGCTCGATCCGCTCACCGGGCTGATGGTCATCAACGGCAACAGCAGCGGCAGCCCGATCACCAGTGATCTGCCAGTAGGCACCGAGCTGGAATCGGACAGTGCCCGCATCGGTCTGGGGTATCGCATCAGCGATCGCCTCAGCGCCGGCGCCGAGGTGGAGCAGAGCGTCAGCGGCGAAGACCGCAAGCGCCTGGCGGCTGGCCTGGAT
>NZ_JBFUMN010000531.1:0-504 GCF_054049335.1 Roseateles sp. P5_E1 | reverse complement strand
TCGACCAGCCGGTGGAGCTGGAAGTCCAGCGGCAGCGGCTGGCCTGCCCTCGCTGTGGGCCAAAATTGGAGCACTTGGATTGGCTGGAGCGGCATGCCCGGGTAACGCAACGGCTTGCGCAGAGCGTGGCACGCATGTGCGCCACCACCTCGATCCATGCCACCGCAAAGTGGCATGGTCTGGACTGGAAGACGGTCAAGGCGCTTGATTTCMGGCATCTGATGCAGACGCTGGGCCCAGTGGACCTATCGGACATACGCGTGATCGCGATGGACGAGTTTGCGATCCAGAAGGGGCATCGCTACGCCACCGTGGTGGTCGAGCCATCGCGCTAGCGCGTGCTCTGGGTCGGCCGAGGACGCAGCCGCGCTGACATCCGTCCCTTCTTTGAGCTACTCGGCAGGGTCGGTTGCGAACGCATCCAAGCCGTAGCAATGGACATGAATTCGGCCTTTGATGTGGAGGTCAAAGCCCAGTGCCCCAATGCTGAAGTGGTCTACGATC
>NZ_JBFUMN010000530.1:0-504 GCF_054049335.1 Roseateles sp. P5_E1 | reverse complement strand
GCATCGCGCTGGTGCTGCGGCGAGGCGTGCATGTCGTGGGCATGGGTAACACTCATGGCGGACTCCTGGTGTCGTTGTGACAGCCGCAGTCTTGCCCGTGAACGGTTGCGGATGTGTCACCGCAACGTCAACGCGGCGACTGCATTCCCGACGAGGTTCAGCTTGATGAGTCGTTGCCAAATCGCCGCGCGTGACAGCCGCGCGAACGAGGATGGTTGCAGCGCATTACTGCGGCTTGAAGTCGAACGGCACTTCAATGCTTCCCGGCACGGCCTGGCCATTGCTGTGCGCCGGGGTGAAGCGCCAGCGACGCACGGCATCGGAGGCGGCACGATCAAGATCGCGTGAACCGCTGCGCTCGATCACCGTGACATTGGACGGATAGCCCGTGGCATCCACCTCCACGCGCACCACCACCGTGCCGGTATCACCGCGACGCAGTGCGGCCGGCGGGTAGCTTGGCGGCGGCGACTGATCGGCGATCGGCTGTGGACGCTCGCCGCC
>NZ_JBFUMN010000529.1:0-505 GCF_054049335.1 Roseateles sp. P5_E1 | reverse complement strand
CCGCCTGGTCAGTCGCATCAAGACCCCGTGGAGCATCTACAACAAGATGCACGACGAGAACAAATCCTTCGACCAGGTCATGGACGTGTTCGGCTTCCGCCTGGTCGTGCGCAACGTGCCCAGCGCCTACCACGCGCTCGGCGCGGTGCATGCCACCTTCAAGCCGCTGGACGGGCGCTTCCGCGATTTCATCGCGATCCCCAAGGCCAACGGCTACCAGTCGCTGCACACGGTGCTGTTCGGGCCGTACGGTTCACCGATCGAGGTGCAGATCCGCACCGAGGAAATGGACCTGATCGCCGAGCGCGGCGTGGCCGCGCACTGGACCTACAAGTTCGGCGGCGATTCCCCCAATAGCGCGCAGAGTCGTGCGCATGCATGGATCGTGGAGCTGATCGATTCGCAGCGCGCGGCCGGTTCGTCGCTGGAATTCCTGGACAACGTCAAGGTCGACCTGTTCCCGGACGAGGTCTATCTGTTCACGCCGAAGGGCAATATCCTGGCC
>NZ_JBFUMN010000528.1:0-505 GCF_054049335.1 Roseateles sp. P5_E1 | reverse complement strand
CCCCACATCCGCGTCTTGGCCACCGGCGACACCGCGTTGACCACGATCCCGTGCGGCGCGCCCTCCGCGGCCAGCACGTTGACGATGCCCACCGCAGCCAGCTTCGCCGCCGCGTAGGCCGCCAGCCCGTGCTGCACGTACTGCGGATACAGCGCGCGATCAGAAGTAGTCAGCACGATGCGTCCGTAGCGCGCGTCCTGCATCGACGCCCATGCAGCCTGCGCCAGCCACAGGGGCGCCTTCGCGGCAATCGCCATCATCGCGTCGAAGCGCTCGTCCTCCAGCGTGTCGATCGGCTGGTACTCGACCCACCCGGCGTTGTGGATGATGAAATCCAGGCGACCGAAACGCTGCAGGGTATCGGCCACCAGGGCCCGGCACTCCGCGCGATTGTCGAGCGCACCGTGCGCGGCATGTACCACCAGGCCCTGCCCGCACAGCTCGGCCACCGCCCGTTCAATCCGCTGCGGATCAAACCCGGTGCCGTCACGGTCGGCCCCCACAT
>NZ_JBFUMN010000527.1:0-505 GCF_054049335.1 Roseateles sp. P5_E1 | reverse complement strand
GTTGGTGAATGCCCACTTGTCGACCACCAGGGTGCTGCAGATCATGTCGTGCAGCGCTCGCTTGCGATCCGTGAATGCGGCCATCACCACGCCGGCGAGCAGGATCATGCAACTGAGCAGCAGCCCGAAGTAGCGGCCGAAGCCGCGCCAGAAGCTGATGTGACCACCCTGCTCGTTCACGACTTTGATGCCGATGGCCATCTTGCCGAGCGACGCCTGGCTGGCCGACGCGTGCATCACGCCGAAGTAGGTGGCGCCAAGCAGCAGCCCGAGAGTCTGCGAAACCGCCTGGATGACGACCATGCTGGCTCCGCCGGCTCCGAGAATGCCGCCGGAAACCGCACCGAGCATCATTCCAAGCACGGCCAGCACCAGCGAATCGATGAAGTAGGCGGCAGTGCGTTTCCAGAAACCGGCGTAGACCACGTGGCCATCGCTGACGAGCCCGGGGTTCCCGACGTGCGCGCGTGGCGGTGCATAGGGGGATTGCGGTTCGGCGACGGCG
>NZ_JBFUMN010000526.1:0-506 GCF_054049335.1 Roseateles sp. P5_E1 | reverse complement strand
GTGCATATCGAGGCGCAGGTGGCTGAAGTGGCACTCACCGGCGACCTGAGTTATGGCGTGAACTGGTTCTTCGAGGAGGCGGTCAACGCGCCCGTCGAAAGTGGCGGGGCCGGATTGGCCAGCGCGCTCGGCCGCTCGATCTGGGGCAGCACCTCCGGTGTGGTTGGCAGTAGCGGGGTGGGCTGGACCTTCCTGGGCAAGAACGCGGCCGCGGTAATCAGCGCACTGGACAAGGTCACCAACCTGCGTCTGCTGCAGACCCCATCGCTGTTCGTGCGCAACAACGCCGAGGCCACCCTCAACGTCGGCACCAAGATTCCGATCAACTCGGTGTCGGTCAACACCGGCGTGGGCGACAATACCTACAGCCAGGTGCAGTATCTGGACACCGGTGTGATCCTCAAGGTACGTCCGCGCATTACCCGCGATGGCGTGGTGTTCCTCGATATCGTGCAGGAAGTCAGCTCGGCGGGCGCGACGCCGAACGGTTGCGATGCGACCAAGAC
>NZ_JBFUMN010000525.1:0-506 GCF_054049335.1 Roseateles sp. P5_E1 | reverse complement strand
CTGGTGATCATCTGCGCGGCGATTGCCGGGGCAGGCCTGGGCTTCCTGTGGTTCAACACCTATCCGGCCATGGTCTTCATGGGCGATATCGGCGCGCTGGCGCTGGGTGCGGTGCTGGGCACCATCGCGGTGATCACCCGCCAGGAACTGGTGCTGGTGATCATGGGCGGCGTGTTCGTCATCGAGACCCTGTCGGTGATGATCCAGGTGGCCTCGTTCAAGCTCACCGGCAAGCGCGTGTTCCGCATGGCCCCGATCCACCACCACTTCGAGCTGAAGGGCTGGCCGGAGCCGCGCGTGATCGTGCGCTTCTGGATCATCTCGGTGGTGCTGGTGCTGATCGGCCTGGCCACGTTGAAGGTCCGCTGATGAATGATCTGTCGCGCCAGGCAACCCGCCTTGAAGCCATCGGAGGCCACTTCGACAAGTGGCTGCTGGGCGCGATCATCACGCTCACCGGGCTGGGCGTGGTGATGGTCGCGTCCAGCTCGATCGCGTTGATGAGC
>NZ_JBFUMN010000524.1:0-506 GCF_054049335.1 Roseateles sp. P5_E1 | reverse complement strand
GTGCTGGACCAGGGCGCGTTGCAGGCCGGCAGCCGGGTGGTGTGGCGGGTGCCGGTGCATGCCGGCATCGATGCCGATGACCGGGGTTTGCTGTCCCTGCAGCTGGATGTGGCGCAGGACATGCGGGTGCAGGCGCGGCTGCCGCGGGATCCGGAAACCGGCAGTGAACTGCATGCCGACCTGCGCGTGACCGGCACGAAGATTCCGTTCCGGGCGCCGGCCGAGCTGCTGCCCCGGTTGTCCGGGCAGGTGCAGGGCGCGTGGAAGTTCGAGTCGTTGAACTGGATCGCCGATCTGTTCGTGCGCAAGCCATGGTTCCACCTGGATGGTGGCGGGCTGCTGGAGGGCGACCTGAAGATCGCCGATGGCCAGCTTGCGCCGGGCAGCACGCTGGACATTCCGCAGGTGGCGGCCGTGGCCGAGGTGGCCGGTGTACGTCTGCGCGGCGATGCCAACGCACACGGCAGCATCGTGGCGGGCGCGCCGGCCCAGGCGCAGCTGGACGT
>NZ_JBFUMN010000523.1:0-506 GCF_054049335.1 Roseateles sp. P5_E1 | reverse complement strand
GACTCGACGAACTTGGCCTTGGTCGAGGTCTTGATGATCTTGATGGCTTCATCGAAGCCGTAGGCCTTGCCCGGAACCACTGCGGCCAGGATGGCCTTCTGTCGCTTGTTCATTGCCATGACTTAGCCCTCCACCACCAGACCCATGGAACGGGCGGAGCCCGCAATCGTCTTCACCGCCGCGTCCAGATCGGCCGCAGTCAGGTCGGCTTCCTTCGCCTTGGCGATGTCTTCCAGCTGCTTGCGGGTGACCTTGCCCACCTTCTCGGTGTTCGGGCGCTTGGAGCCGGACTGGATGCCGGCAGCCTTCTTCAGCAGCACCGAAGCCGGGGTCGACTTGGTGACGAAGGTGAAGGTACGGTCGGAATAGGCCGTGATGATGACCGGSRYCGGCAGACCCGGCTCSAGCTTGGAGGTCGCCGCGTTGAACGCTTTGCAGAACTCCATGATGTTCAGGCCGCGCTGGCCGAGGGCAGGACCCACCGGCGGCGACGGGTTGGCCTGGCC
>NZ_JBFUMN010000522.1:0-506 GCF_054049335.1 Roseateles sp. P5_E1 | reverse complement strand
CTTCGACCTGCAGTCGTTGACAGCTCACGCAGCGGCTTACGCGCCCCGCAATACGAACCGTTCAATCGCCAACGCCACGCCATCTTCGGCATTGGACGCGGTCTCAAAGCGCGCGGTCTGCTTCACCGCCTTGATCGCATTGCCCATCGCCACGCTGGTGCCGGCAAACTGCAGCATGGTCAGGTCGTTTTCCTGGTCGCCGAGCGCCATCACGTTGGCCGCATCCACGCCCAGGTGCTTGGCCAGTTTCTGCAGGCTCGGCYCCTTGCCCGCCCGATGGTCGAACACCTCCAGGAAGAACGGGGCGCTCTTGAGCACCGCGAAGCGATCGGTCAGTTCCGATGGCAGGCGTTTGATTGCCGCGTCCAGCACGTGCGGCTCGTCGATCATCATCAGCTTGATGAACTGCATCGCCGGGTCCATGTCCTCCACCCGCCGGTAAGACAGGGGCGCATGCGACAGGTGCGAGTCGGCCACGGTGTAGATGCTGATGTCCTGGTTGGGCG
>NZ_JBFUMN010000521.1:0-507 GCF_054049335.1 Roseateles sp. P5_E1 | reverse complement strand
GTGCCAAACACCGCCGTCGATATGAACTCTTGGGCGGTATCAGCCTGTTATCCCCGGAGTACCTTTTATCCGTTGAGCGATGGCCCTTCCATACAGAACCACCGGATCACTAAGTCCTAGTTTCCTACCTGCTTGATCCGTCGATCTTGCAGTCAAGCACGCTTATGCCTTTGCACACAGTGCGCGATGTCCGACCGCGCTGAGCGTACCTTCGAGCTCCTCCGTTACTCTTTAGGAGGAGACCGCCCCAGTCAAACTACCCACCATACACGGTCCCCGATCCAGATTATGGACCTAGGTTAGAACGTCAAGCACGACAGGGTGGTATTTCAAGGATGGCTCCACTGCAGCTAGCGCCACAGTTTCATAGCCTCCCACCTATCCTACACAGACGAACTCAACGTTCAGTGTAAAGCTATAGTAAAGGTTCACGGGGTCTTTCCGTCTTGCCACGGGAACGCTGCATCTTCACAGCGATTTCAATTTCACTGAGTCTCGGGTGGAGAC
>NZ_JBFUMN010000520.1:0-507 GCF_054049335.1 Roseateles sp. P5_E1 | reverse complement strand
AGCATGTGCTGGTCGGCGGCGCGCGCGACCAGACGGACGTTGCCCGGCATGCCGTCCGGCGCGCTGCGCAGCAGGAGGCTGTCGGCATGCTCGCGGCGGACAAGCGGGCGGATCAGGATGTCCAGGCCGAGCGCGGCATCGGTGACCCCGGTCTCAACTGCCCAGAGCGCGCCGGACAGGTCTGTGGCAGTGATCACCTGGACTTGCGGATAGTGCGCCTGCAGCCACTGCGGATAGCGACTGCCCTGGACCACCGCAACCCGGTGCGGGGGGCTGACGTCCAGGCCGATCTGCGCGGCACCGGCATGACGGACGGCCACCAGTGTCTCGCCGCGATAGTACGGCGGGGAGGCGCTGAGCGGGCACGGCGCATTCTCCAGTTCGCCAAGCAGCAGCATCAGGTCGGCGTCGTGTTCGCACACCGCCTGCAGGGCCGAAACGCTGGAGGAGGCCGCGGACGCCTTGAAGCGCATGCCGGTGCGCTGGCCCACCAGTTCGGAATAGCCA
>NZ_JBFUMN010000519.1:0-507 GCF_054049335.1 Roseateles sp. P5_E1 | reverse complement strand
CGGCACCACCACGGGCTTTTCGGGCGCGGCTTCCTGGCCCAGGCGACCGCGGGCCTTGAGCCGCAACGCGAGTTCGGTGCGCGAGGCCGGATCGTTTTCGTCGTCGACGACGTGGGCGGTGAGGCGGCGGGCGATGTCGCCGGCCTCGCTGCTGTGGTAGCCGACGAGCATGAGCGCATGTTCGATCTGCGCGGCCAGGGCCGGTGGCGGCGACTCCGGATGGTTGAGGGAGGTGGCCCGGACAATCGCCGTCGTGGCGTCGACCTGCTGCTGCCATTCCTCCGACTCGTCGCCGCTGCGCAGTTGCACCAGCGTCAACACATCCGTCCAGGAATTGGCGAGCAGGGTCTGCACGAAGCGTGGCAGCGTGTGGTCCCGCGACGCGTCGGCGATGACCTCGGCGGCGCGGCGCTTGGCGAGTTCCAGCTTCTCCTTGCCGCGCGCCGCGTCGACGTGGCGGCGCTCGGCGACTTCGGCGCGGCGCGCCATCGTCTGCAGGTGCTGTTG
>NZ_JBFUMN010000518.1:0-508 GCF_054049335.1 Roseateles sp. P5_E1 | reverse complement strand
TTGTCGGCGGGCTGGGCACCCTCGGTGCCGGTGTGCTGGTGGAACAGGCGCGTTCGCTGATGCAGCAGGTCGGCGTGCACGGCGTGGATGCCTGCGGCGAGGAACTGGAGCGCTTCGATGCCGCCCTGCGCACTTACCTGGCGTCGCTGCAACAGGACTGACGGTCAGYGTGCCTGCTGCAGGTACTCGATGACCTGACGCCGCCGTTCCGCATCGGCGGTGGCATTGACCATCCGCGACCCCGGCACAACGGCGGCCGGCGCGCGCAGGAAGGTATCCAGGGTGTCCGTGCTCCAGGTGATGTCGGCCTGGCGCATTGCAGTGGAATAGGGATAGTCGGCCAGGCTGCCGGCGCGACGCCCGACCACCCCGTGCAGGTTGGGACCGAAACGATGCACGCCACCCGGGGTGACGGTGTGGCATCCGGCACAGATCGCGAACGCGCGCTGCAGCTGCTGTTGATGCACCTGCTCGGGCGTCTGCGCAGTGCGCGTGCACGCACACAGGC
>NZ_JBFUMN010000517.1:0-508 GCF_054049335.1 Roseateles sp. P5_E1 | reverse complement strand
CAACAGCTATGCCTACCTGGACCTGCGCGGCAGCGTGCCGGACACCCTGCTGGTGCAGTTGAAGGTCGGCTCCGGCGATGCCAGCGTCATTGGTGCCCATTCGCTCAGCGCCGATGTCGGCTCGGGCGACATCAAGCTGCAGGACATCAAGGGCCTGGTCACCGCCGCGATCGGCTCGGGTGATGTGATCCTCGATGGCGCCGGTGCGCTCAACGTGCTGTCGGTGGGTTCGGGCGATTTCAAGGCACGCAACGTGCGCGGCAATGCGAAGGTCGGCACCATCGGTTCGGGTGACCTTGAAATGGACACCGTGCAGGGCAACGTCGAACTGGGCACCATCGGCTCCGGCGATGCCGACCTGCGCCAGGTCAAGGGCAACGTAAGCATCGGCAACGTGGGTTCGGGCGATGTGGACCTGCGCGGCGTCGGCGGCAATGTCGCGGTCGAACGCCATGGTTCGGGCGATGTCACCGTGCGCGACGTTGCCGGCGACCTCACCGTGTCGCAC
>NZ_JBFUMN010000516.1:0-509 GCF_054049335.1 Roseateles sp. P5_E1 | reverse complement strand
ATGATGCAGCACCCGATCCATCTGCACGGAGTATGGAGCGACCTGGAAAACGCCGACGGCGCGTTCCAGCTGCGCAAGCACACCGTCGACATGCCGCCCGGCACCCGCCGCACCTATCGCGTGCGCGCCGATGCGCTGGGCCGCTGGGCCTACCACTGCCACCTGCTGTACCACATGGAAGCGGGCATGATGCGCGAAGTGAGGATCGAAGAATGAGCCGTTCTCCGATTGTCACGACGTCGATCCTGACCAGCGCGCTGCTGCTGGCGCTCTCCGCCCCGGCGTGGGCGCAGTCGCACGCAGGCCATGCCATGATTCCGCCGCCCGGCACCGATGCGCCGACGGTCGATGAAGATACGGTGGATCACGCCAGCATGGGCCACGGCCAGATGGACCATTCAAAAATGGATCACGGCGCCATGGACGACGGCCGGATGGACCACTCGAAGATGGATCACGGCAGCATGGATCACGGCCAGATGGATCCTGCGCCGACCCGCCACGGTGAC
>NZ_JBFUMN010000515.1:0-509 GCF_054049335.1 Roseateles sp. P5_E1 | reverse complement strand
ACGCCACCGTGGCCGATGCGCTGGGTGCGGCCGTCGCCGATGCTGCAGCCGGTGACCGCGTGCTCGCGTTCGGTTCGTTCCATACCGCTGCACAGGCGCTGCAATGGCTGGACGCTGCCGGCTGACCCGCGCCCGCCACCCCGCTGCGGCCGTTCAGCCGCAACAGACGCCGCTCACGCGGACACCCGTATAATCGCCGTGGCATTCCGCCGCGCCGCCCCTGCCTGCCTTCCGTGGATACTCCTCTGAAACAGCGACTGATTGGTGCCATCGTTCTGGTGGCCTTGGCTGTGATCTTCCTGCCCATGCTGGTCAAAGGCCCTGCGCCTGACAGTGGCGTGGCCAGCGTGCCGATCAGTGCGCCTGCCGCGCCGTCGGATGGYCAGTTCGAAACCCGCGAGTTGCCGCTGGTCGCGCCCACCGGCGGCGCCACCGGCCTGCTCGGTGCGTCCAGCACCCAGCCGCTGCAGGACAACGCGGCCGCTGCCGCCCCGGCCGCGACGGACACC
>NZ_JBFUMN010000514.1:0-509 GCF_054049335.1 Roseateles sp. P5_E1 | reverse complement strand
CACCAACGCCTCGACGGTGATGTCGTTGAGCACGTAGCCCTTGTCGTCGATGATGCCGTCCTGGCCGTGGGTGGTGTAGGGGTCCAGCGCCACGTCGGTCATCACGCCCAGCTCGGGGAAGCGCGACTTCAGCGCACGGATCGCCCGCTGCGCCAGGCCGTTGTCGTCCCATGCCGCGGCCGCATCGAGCGACTTGCCGGCCGGGTCGATCACCGGGAACAGGTCGATCACCGGAATGCCCAGTTCCAGCGCTTCCTCGGCCACCTTGAGCAGTTCGTCGATGGACAGCCGCTCCACGCCGGGCATCGAGGCCACCGGCGCGCGGCCGGCCAGATCGTGSACGAASACCGGGTAGATCAGGTCGTCGGTGGTGAGCGTGTTTTCGCGCATCAGGCGGCGCGAGAACTCGTCGTGACGCATGCGGCGGGGGCGGTAGTCGGGATGGGCCATGGGGTTGCTCCGTAACGGAATGCGGTAGGACGCGGCAGGTTTACTGCAGCAGGTAACGA
>NZ_JBFUMN010000513.1:0-510 GCF_054049335.1 Roseateles sp. P5_E1 | reverse complement strand
GTGAAGTACTCGGTGCTGCCCTCGATCCTCAAGCCTGAGGAACTCACCGGCGGTAACGGCCTGGTCGAGATGGGCACCTCGCTGTCGATCCTGACCGGCATGATCGCCGGCGGCCTGATCTTCCAGCTGGCCGGCAGTCACGGCCCGATCGTGGCCGCCACGGCGGTAATTGCCCTGGCCGTGGCTGGCAACCTCACCGCGCGGATGATCCCCAAGGTCGATGCCGGCGCCCCGGACCTGAAGATCAATTGGAACCCGCTGCCCGAATCACTGGCCGTGCTGCGCATGGCCAAGAAGCAGAAGGCGGTCAGCAACGCGATCCTCGGCGTGTCCTGGTTCTGGTTCGTCGGCACCCTGTTGACCTCGCAGCTGCCCACCTACGCCGAGGTCAATCTGGGCGGCGGCTCCACGCTGTATATCGTTGCCCTGGCCCTGTTCTCGGTCGGCACCGGCACCGGCTCGCTGCTGTGCGAAAAGCTCTCCGGGCGTACCGTCGAAATCGGGCTGGTG
>NZ_JBFUMN010000512.1:0-510 GCF_054049335.1 Roseateles sp. P5_E1 | reverse complement strand
GGGAGTGCGTGCAGCCACCCATGGGGTGGCTCTACCTGCGATCAGGGAATGCGTGCAGCCACCCATGGGGTGGCTCTACCGGGGTGATGGCGCGGACGAAGCGCGGCCGGCGAACAAAAAAGGCCGGGCAATGCCCGGCCTGTGTTCGTTCCTGGTGCCGGCGTACCCGGCACGGGCGATCAGAAGATATCGAACGCGGCGTCGTCCGCCTGCTGCACGTGGGTATCCACGTTGAACTCTTCGATCTTGTCCATGTCCTCCACCTTGACCCATTCGGTCGCGCCGTTGAGGGTGGCCTGGACCATGCCCGAGGGCGGGTCATTCTTGGCGATCGGGGTGTCCTTCAACGCCACGCGCATGTAGTCGCTCCAGATCGGCAGTGCCGCCTTGCCGCCGTACTCGCGGTAGCCCAGCGAGCGGAAGTCGTCGCGGCCCACCCACACGGTAGTGGCGTAGGGCCCGCCGAAGCCGGAGAACCAGGCATCGCGGTGATCGTTGGTGGAACCGGTC
>NZ_JBFUMN010000511.1:0-510 GCF_054049335.1 Roseateles sp. P5_E1 | reverse complement strand
GGCCGTCACGGTGCGGTGACCAAGGAAGACATCGTCAACTWCGCCCGCAACGGCGGCGCCGGCAAGGCCGGTGGCGCACGTCCGGAAGAACGCGTGCCGATGACCCGCATCCGCAAGCGCATCGCCGAGCGCCTGATGCAGTCCAAGAACAGCACGGCCATGCTGACCACCTTCAACGAGGTCGACCTGTCCAAGGTCTCGGCCGCGCGCAAGGATCTGCAGGACGAGTTCGTCAAGGCCCATGGCATCAAGCTGGGCTTCATGAGCTTCTTCGTGAAGGCCGCCGCCAATGCGCTGCAGCGCTTCCCGCTGGTCAATGCCTCGATCGACGGCGATGACGTCATCTATCACGGCTACTCGGATATCTCGATCGCCGTGTCGACCGACAAGGGTCTGGTGACCCCGGTGCTGCGCAACGTCGAGCGCATGTCCTTTGCCGACATCGAGAAGACCATCGCCGACTACGCCAAGAAGGCCCGTGACGGCAAGCTGAGCCTGGAAGAACTGCAG
>NZ_JBFUMN010000510.1:0-510 GCF_054049335.1 Roseateles sp. P5_E1 | reverse complement strand
GCCCACTTCCTTGGTGGTGAAGAACGGTTCGAACACGCGCGCCCTGGTTTCGGCGGACATGCCGTGGCCGCTGTCGCGCACGCGCACCATCGCGTAGTGGCCCGGCGGCACATCGGGGTTCTGGTTGCTGAAATCGTCATCCAGATGGGCGTTGTCCACCTCGATGGTGAGCCGTCCTCCCTCGGGCATCGCGTCGCGCGCGTTGACGGCCAGGTTGAGCACCGAGGCCTCCAGCTGGCTCGGGTCGATCTCCACGCACCAGATGTCCGGGCTGTGCAGCATTTCCAGTTGCACCAGTTCGCCGAGCGAACGCTTGAGCATGTCCTGCATGTCGCTGACCTGCGCGTTGAGGTCCACCGGCAGATTGCGCAGCGGCTGCCGACGCGAGAAGGCGAGCAATCGCTGGGTGACGTTGGCCGCACGCATCACGCCTTTGAGTGCGTTGTCCAGCGAGTGCGCGGCATTGCCGGCGCTGTCGCCGAGCCGGTCGATCAGCAGCTGGGCATACTC
>NZ_JBFUMN010000509.1:0-510 GCF_054049335.1 Roseateles sp. P5_E1 | reverse complement strand
CTCCTGGTCGGCACGATGGATCTCGCTCGGACCGGTGGTGGCGATGACATCGGCGACGGAATCGAGCGTAACCTGGCGCGCGCTGCCTGGATTGACGATCAGGTGGCGGATGCTCTCGACCGATTCACGATCCGCTTCCYGGGCGCGCACCAGCACGTCGATCTTGCGGTCGCGGAAGCTGTAGCGSGTGGCSACGTCGCCRCGCACCTTCTTSACCACCACRTCGGCGATCTGGCGSGTGGTCAGGCCGAGTGCGCCGGCACGTTCCTGATCGAAGCGGATCTGGATTTCCGGGAAGCCTTCCTCGACCGTGGATTTGACGTCGGCGTAGTGGGGGTTGTTGCGCAGCATCGCCGCCAGTGCCTGGCCGGCGTGTTCCAGGGTGGCCATGTCCTGGCCGCGCAGCTCCACTTCCAGTGGCGTGGAGAAACTGAACAATGCCGGCCGCGCGAAGTCGACCTGCACGCCCGGATGCTGCTTCATCGAATCACGCAGGCGCTCGGTGATGGC
>NZ_JBFUMN010000508.1:0-511 GCF_054049335.1 Roseateles sp. P5_E1 | reverse complement strand
GTCCGGTGGTCTCCAAGGGCTCGCGAGCGATGGTGTCGGTGGCCTTCCCGGAACTGGGGCAGATCGAGCGCGATGCGCTGGTGCCGGAGTTCCTCGAGCGCTATGAAGGCCTGATCGGCCAGTACGCGACGCTGTTCGACGGCGTGGCAGGCATGCTCGATGCGCTGGATGCCGCCGGCTGCGTGTGGGGCATCGTCACCAACAAGCCGGAATACCTGGCCCGTCTGATCGTGCCGCAGCTGGGCTGGGAAAGTCGCTGCAAGGTGCTGATCGGGGGCGATACCCTGGCCCAGCGCAAGCCGCATCCGCTGCCCCTGCTGGCCGCAGCCGAGCGCCTGCAGATCGACCCGGCCACCTGCATCTACGTGGGCGATGACGAACGCGACATCGTCGCTGCCAATGCCGCCGGCATGGCCTCGGTGGCCGCGCTGTGGGGTTACCGGCTCGATGCCGACGACCCGCTGGCGTGGGGCGCGGAGTGCATGATCGAACAGCCCGCGCAGCTGCAGCG
>NZ_JBFUMN010000507.1:0-511 GCF_054049335.1 Roseateles sp. P5_E1 | reverse complement strand
TGGTGATCGTGCCGATCGGCGGCGGCGGCCTGGCATCGGGCGTCGCGCTGGCGGTGAAATCGCAGGGCGTGCGTATCGTCGGCGCACAGGTCGAAGGTGTCGATTCGATGGCACGCGCGATCCGCGGCGATCTGCGCGAGATTACGCCGGTGGCGACCCTGGCTGACGGCGTGAAGGTCAAGATTCCCGGCTTCCTGACCCGCAAGCTGTGCAGCGCACTGCTGGACGATGTGGTGATCGTGCGCGAAGCCGAGCTGCGCGAGACCCTGGTGCGACTGGCACTGGAAGAACACGTCATCGCCGAAGGCGCCGGCGCATTGGCCCTGGCCGCCGGTCGTCGCGTCGCCGGCAAGCGCAAGTGCGCGGTGGTGTCCGGCGGCAACATCGACGCGATGGTGCTGGCCCAGCTGCTGGCCGACATCCGCCCGCGCCCCCCGCGCAAACCCCGCCGCCGCGCCAGCGAGCGCATGCGACCACCGCTACCGACCGTGCTCGCGACCCTCCCGAATAC
>NZ_JBFUMN010000506.1:0-511 GCF_054049335.1 Roseateles sp. P5_E1 | reverse complement strand
GTACAGGCTCTCGTTCAAGTCCATCGGGTAGGTGTGGTAGACCAGCCCGGCCTGCAGCGAGGACGCCTCATCGATCTGCCAGGTGGTCATGTTGCCGATCCAGGTGCTGCCCGGCTGCGGACGGCGTGCATCGATGGCCAGGTTGGCCGGATTGGCCGCGCGCGGGTCGTTGCGTATCTGGTCGCGGGTCAGGCGCCCGGGCGTTTCGTGATTGGTCTCGCGGTAGCGCACGAAGAAGCGGGTTTCCAGCTGCGGGGTGATCTGCCWGCCAAGGTTGGCCATCGCACCCTTGCCGTCGCCGCTGGCATGGCGCTGGTAGCCGTCGAACTCGGTATCGGTGTAGGCGAGGTAGTAGTCGACATCGCCGCTCACGCCGCCGTAGCCGACGCTGCGCTTCTGGTAGCCACGGCTGCCGGCTTCGTACTGCAGCTCCAGCCCGGCCGAATCGCGGCCGCTGCGGCTGATGTAGTTGATCGCACCGCCCAGTGCCAGCGCACCGCGCTCGAAACCG
>NZ_JBFUMN010000505.1:0-511 GCF_054049335.1 Roseateles sp. P5_E1 | reverse complement strand
ATGAAGGCGCTGCTCGCCAAGCTCGACGTCGAGGGCTTCCTGTTCGACATCGACGGCACGTTGCCATCGTCGCTGCCGGCAGCACTATCGGCGTTCCCTGGCACCACCATGCATGCCACCGATGACCACACCCTGGACGTGGAGATGCCGCGCGCGATGGACCTCAACCGCGTATTCGCCGCGTTGAACGATGCCGGCATCCGCGTGCGCTCGATGCGCACCAAGAGCAACCGCCTGGAGGAACTGTTCGTGCGCCTGACCAGCGAGAACCTGGACAAGAGCCCGCCGGTCAACGGCGTGCAGGTGCAACCGGAGCAGTCCGCATGAACTCGACCGCAGACCAGCTCGCCGAAGCCACCACGACCCAGCGCAACTTCACCGCCTACGGCACCATCGTTCGCCGCGAGGTCACCCGCATCCTGCGCATCTGGGGCCAGACCCTGGTGCCGCCGGCGATCACCATGACCCTGTAYTTCMTGATCTTCGGCGGCCTGATCGGCTCGCGCGTGGG
>NZ_JBFUMN010000504.1:0-511 GCF_054049335.1 Roseateles sp. P5_E1 | reverse complement strand
GCGTGCAGCAGATCCGCGAACGGCTGGAAATGCTGGCGCAGAACGTGCACGGCTACATGGTCACGCGCGACCTGTACTACATGCGCGCCCGCGCCCGGCACAAGGGCGACCGCAGCGTCGGCCTGCTCAGCGCGGCGCTGGGCMGCGCGCTGGACATCAAGCCGGTACTGCATGGCTACCGCGGGCAGACCGGGCCGGTGGCCAAGATCAAGGGCTTCGACAACGCGGTGCAGAAGCTGTTCGATTTCGTCGGGCAGCGGGTCAAGGCCGGGCTGCTGACGCCCACCGTATGCGTCAGCTACGGCGGCGAGCTGGCCGACCTGCAGGCCCTGCCCGGCTACGCCACGCTGCAGCAGACCTGCCAGGCGCACGGGGTGGAGCTGTTCGAGTCGGTGATGAGCCTGACCGGCATGGTCAACGTCGGCAAGGGCGCGGTCACCATTGGATTTGCCGACGAACCGCATACCTTCAGCGGCTGAGCCGCCGATCTGCACGCCGATTGCACTTCGGC
>NZ_JBFUMN010000503.1:0-511 GCF_054049335.1 Roseateles sp. P5_E1 | reverse complement strand
CCCTTGTTCGCGATCACGCGCATCCACCGGCACCACCGGCAACCAACGGCCCTCGCGCCCGGCCTGCGCCGCGCAGGCGTCCAGGTCGAACTGCGGAGCCAGGTCCAGCCGCGACACACCGATCACCGCCGGCACCTGCGCCGCATGCTGCTGCAGCATCGCCAGGTACGCCGTCAACTCGTCCACCGCCGCGCTGCGGGTGGCATCCAGCAGCAGGACCACGCCGCTGGCCCCCTGCAGCAGGATCGGCCACAGGAAGTCGAAMCGSKKCTGWCCKGGCGTGCCGTACAGCCGCAGSCGGTCGCCGYYSGGCAGGTCGATGTCGSCGTAGTCCATCGCCACCGTGGTCGACGCCTTGTCCGCACCCTGGCGGTCGCTGTTGTGCACGTCGGTGTCGATGACCGCACCAGCGGCGATCGCCCGCACCAACGTCGACTTGCCGCAGCCCATGGTGCCCAGCACCACGATCTTGTGTTCGCGCACGCTCAGCCTCCGCCACGCTGGCGCACGC
>NZ_JBFUMN010000502.1:0-512 GCF_054049335.1 Roseateles sp. P5_E1 | reverse complement strand
GGACAGCACCAGGTGCCCGGTGAGCGAGGCCTGCACCGCCATCTGCGCGGTTTCCAGGTCGCGGATTTCGCCGATCATGATGATGTCCGGGTCCTGCCGCAGCAGGGTGCGCACGCCGCTGGCGAAGTCCAGGTCGATGTTGGTCTGCACCTGCATCTGGTTGAATTCCGGGGCGATCATCTCGATCGGGTCTTCCACCGTGCAGACATTGACGTCCGGGGTGGCCAGCCGTTTCAGCGTGGAATACAGGGTGGTGGTCTTGCCCGAGCCGGTCGGGCCGGTCACCAGCACGATGCCGTGCGGACGTTCGACCAGGGCGGTCCAGCCGGCCGCTTCCTGCGGGCTGAAACCGAGCTGGTCGATGCTCTTGAAGGCCGCATCCGGGTCGAAGATGCGCATCACGCACTTCTCGCCGAACGCGGTGGGCATGGTCGACAGGCGCATTTCCACCTCACGCCCGCCCGGCGACCGGGTCTTGATGCGGCCGTCCTGCGGGCGCCGGCGCTCGGCCA
>NZ_JBFUMN010000501.1:0-513 GCF_054049335.1 Roseateles sp. P5_E1 | reverse complement strand
GCCATGAGCATGATTACGCGCACCGTCAACAACGTCGCGAACTGGGTCAACGACCGGGCGCCGGCTCTCATGCCGATGTACCGCAAGCACRTGACCGAGTACTACGCGCCGAAGAACTTCAACATCTGGTACTACTTCGGTTCGTTGGCGCTGCTGRTSCTGGTCAACCAGATCGTSACCGGCATCTTCCTCACGATGCACTWCAAGACCGATGCGGCCGAAGCGTTCGCCTCCGTCGAGTACATCATGCGTGACGTGGAGTGGGGCTGGCTGATCCGCTACATGCACTCCACCGGGGCCTCGCTGTTCTTCATCGTGGTCTACCTGCACATGTTCCGCGGGCTGTTGTATGGCAGCTACCAGAAACCGCGCGAGCTGGTGTGGATCCTSGGCATGSTGATCTACCTSGTGCTGATGGCCGARGCMTTCATGGGCTAYGTGCTGCCRTGGGGSCAGATGTCGTTCTGGGGCGCSAAGGTGATCATCTCGCTGTTCGGCGCGATTCCGGTGATC
>NZ_JBFUMN010000500.1:0-513 GCF_054049335.1 Roseateles sp. P5_E1 | reverse complement strand
ATGCTGGACGTCGTCGGTGGGGAAGTAGGCTCGCTGATCAGGACGCTCGATATTGGAACGGAACTCTACAGGGCAAGGTACCTTCCGGCCGACGGATCCGTGGCGGTATCAGCCTCGACTATGGGGCCGCCTCCGAAAGAGGCTGCCTCAGCCGGCCGCATGAACCCTGCCGGCATCCCGTACTTCTATGCAGCGTTCGATGTGAAAACCGCCCTTGCGGAGATCGGCGAGGTTCCCGAGGGCAAATTGCCTGCAACCGCGGTCTTCCGTACCGAGAGATTGCTTAACGTTGTGGACCTCGTGAAGCTTCCTAGAGCGCCGTCTGTCTTTGCAACTGACCTAAGGGCTGAGCGTGTCAGGGCGCTGTTCTTAACCGGCTTCGTGACGGCAATCACACAGCCTGTCCATAAGGATGGCAGAGAACATATCGACTACGTCCCCTCGCAGATCGTTTGTGAGTACGTGGCTCAGTCTTTTTCCCGAGGCGATGGCGTATCCATCGACGGTCTAATC
>NZ_JBFUMN010000499.1:0-513 GCF_054049335.1 Roseateles sp. P5_E1 | reverse complement strand
GAATACCCGTGGCGATTACGCCTCCCAAGATCCCTTGGCCACCGCGACTGTCGCCGTGGTCACCCCCCCGCCGGTGATCGCACCCGCGCATGACCACGCCGTCTCGTGGGGCGCCATCTTCGCCGGTGCCGCCGCTGCTGCGGCGCTGTCACTGGTCCTGCTGATCCTCGGCGTTGGCCTGGGACTGTCCTCGGTATCGCCGTGGGCGTATGAAGGCGTGTCGAAGGAAACGTTCGGTTGGTCCAGCATCGCGTGGCTGACCGTCACCGCCATCGCAGCGTCGGGCCTGGGCGGCTATATCGCCGGGCGCCTGCGCAACAAGTGGAGCAACCTGCACGGCGATGAGACCTACTTCCGCGACACCGCGCATGGTTTCCTGTCGTGGGCCGTGGCGACGCTGCTGACCGCGGGCCTGCTCACCACGGCCATCGGTGGGGTGATCGGTGCCGGCGCCAAGGTGGCCGGTGCCACCGCTGGCGCGGCGGCGACCACGGCCGGTGGCCTGGCTGCGGC
>NZ_JBFUMN010000498.1:0-514 GCF_054049335.1 Roseateles sp. P5_E1 | reverse complement strand
CTTCCTTGTCGTCCGGGGTGACCGGGAACGCCGGCACGATCAACTGTGCCTGGTTGGGCAGGTCGAACGGCGAGGACAGCGAGACCAGCTCGGCATCTTCGGGAATGCCGTTGTCAATGGCCAGCGACTGGAAATCGCCGCCGCCGGTGAGCGTGGCCGAGGTCATCACCACCGAATCCACTTCGTCCCACAGCAGCTTGCGCAGCACGTGCGCGGCCGAGATCGGCGAGCCGTGGAGGATGAAATCCCCCTCGCGCGACATCGTCACCCAGCGCGCCATCGGCGGCTGGCCGTCCTTGTCTTCACGGCGCCAGGCGGTCCACAGGTTGTGCTGCTGCTCGATCATTTCCAGCGCCATGCCGAGGTTGCGCTGCAGGCGCTCGCGCGCGGCGTCCTCGGGCTTGCCCTTGGCCACCTGCGCCAGCGCGGCATGGGCCCAGTTGAACAGGCTGCGGGTGTCGTCGGCGATGGCCTCGATATCGGCCATCCAGATCTCCGGCAGGCGCCCGTTCGG
>NZ_JBFUMN010000497.1:0-514 GCF_054049335.1 Roseateles sp. P5_E1 | reverse complement strand
GACCTCGGCCGGAGTCGACGCGCACCGCGCGGTGATGGCGGCCAGTCCAGGCGGCCAGGGGCGACGCCTTATCGCAGGCGCGTAAATCCATCGTCGGTCCACGCTTCGCTGCCCACGCCATGGCGGACGAAGAACAGGCCGTCGGGATCGTATTTGCGTTTCACCGCGGCAAGCTTCGGATAGTTGGTGCCCCAGAACGAGCGTTGCCAATCGCGTTCGAAATAATCGCTTTCCGAGACGTACGAACCGGCGCCTGGTGCAACCTTCAACAGTGCGTCCATGGCTTTGTTGATGCGCTCCGAAGCGCGACGGGCCTTGGCGATATCCGGTGCGGGACCCGGCATGCCAGGAAAGGCGGGGGCACCTTCGCCCGCGCAGATCGCGAGCGCAAACGCATCCAGCACCTGGGGATTGGTGGCCGTATCGCGCGCAGCGGCGATCTCGCTCGGTGGCGCTCCGGCCAGGCCTTTGTTGAAGTGCAGCGACATCTGCCATTGCCGCGTGCTGGCGAACA
>NZ_JBFUMN010000496.1:0-514 GCF_054049335.1 Roseateles sp. P5_E1 | reverse complement strand
GGCTGATGAACATCGGCCGGTACTCGTTCCACGGCTTGACCCGCTCGGCGGGTCGCGACATCGCCGCGATGATCGGATCGCGCACCTGCGCCTGGGCCAGCGTGGCCTCGATCTGCGCAGCGGGAATGCCATAGCGTTTTGCGGTGTCGCGCACGAAGTTGGCGCGGGCCACCTCGAACGGCACCGGGGTCAGGTCCACCGGCGCGGCCGTAGCGGCAGCGGCCTCCGGCGCGGCTTCGGCCGGGCCCTTCTGCCCCGGCAACGGCTTGTTGGGGGCACCGGACGCCTGCGGCGACGGTGACGGAGAAGGCGGTTGGGTCGCGCAGGCGACCAAACCGAGCGTAAGCATGCAGGCCAGAGTGCGTCGAATCATCGCGGCAGGTTAGCAGGTCAAGGATGAATTAAAACCCCTAAGACCATGAATCACAACGAATTGCCTGCGACAAGGGACAATCGTTAACGCTGCGTCTACAGTGATCGCAGTCAGATTCCCCATTCAGCCATGGATGCATCC
>NZ_JBFUMN010000495.1:0-514 GCF_054049335.1 Roseateles sp. P5_E1 | reverse complement strand
GACGAACAGCGCGAACTGGCCGCCAAGTACCACGTGCGCTCGATCCCGATGCTGCTGGTCTTCAAGAACGGCGAAGTCCAGGCGCAGCAGGTTGGCGCGGTGGGCAAGGCCCAGCTCGCCGGCATGCTGGACAAGGCCCTGGCCTGACCCTGGCAGGCAGCCGGCCCCCTCCGGCTGCCACGCGGGCCTGCGCCCGCATGAATGACCCTGCCCCGCCCGGCTTGCGCGCTGCCGCGAGCCGGTGTTAGTGTCGGCATATCCGGCCGCATTCGCGCGCCGCATCTTCTGGACGTTGTTTCCTTCCAGATCCTTTCCCAACGTTCRCCGCCCTGCCGGGCGCTCGCACCTTCTAGCGAGGAATCCAGCACTTGTCCGATATCACTACTTCCGAACCCGGGAGCGCCGACGCGCCTGCCGAGAAGCGCGTGCGCAAGCCGCGCGTCGCCAAGGCCGCCGCCAACACCGCTGCCGAAACCGGTTCTTCTCCCACGCATCAATCCGCCCTGCCCCTGGC
>NZ_JBFUMN010000494.1:0-515 GCF_054049335.1 Roseateles sp. P5_E1 | reverse complement strand
GCCGCGGCAGGCACTCGCAATGGAGCGATTGTCGACGATGCTTGAACGTGAACTCACCGTATCCAACCGCCTGGGCCTGCACGCCCGCGCCACTGCAAAGCTGGTGCAGGAGCTGGCGCCTTTCCGCTGCAATGTGACCATGGCCGCCAAGGGCCGCGAGATCAACGCCAAGAGCATCATGGGCGTGATGCTGCTGGCCGCCGGCCAGGGCACCCCGGTCACCGTGCGCATCGACGGCGAGGATGAAGCCGCCGCGATGGAGGCGGTGGTGGGACTGTTCGAACGGCGTTTCGACGAGGACAGCTGAGCATGGGGGGGCAGCCGCGACCGGGATCCTCCGCACCGGCCCGGACCGCGTCCGGGGCGATGCTGTTGTCCGGCCACGGTGCCTCGCGCGGCAACGCCCTGGGCCGCGCCCGGGTGCGCCTGCCGCATGCGCTGGAAGTGGCCGAGCAGCGGATTCCGCCGGGCAAGATCGAGGCTGAGCTGGAGCGTCTGCACGTGGCCGTGGAAGC
>NZ_JBFUMN010000493.1:0-515 GCF_054049335.1 Roseateles sp. P5_E1 | reverse complement strand
GAGTGAGCTCGGCCTTGATCGTCTCCACCGCAGCCAGCACGCGCTCGCGGGTGGTGGCGTAATGGGTCTTGGGATACACGGTGTAACGCATCAGCTTGCGCAGGCTCTCGCCGGTGAGCGGGTCAAACATGCTGATCTGCTCGATCTCGCCGTCGAACAGCTCGATGCGCACTGCCTCGCTGTCCGACTCGGCCGGGAACACATCGATCACCTCGCCGCGCACCCGGAAGGTGCCGCGCTGCAACTCGTATTCGTTGCGGGTGAACTGCAGCTGGGTCAGGTGGTTGATCAGGTCGCGCTGGTCGATGCGCTCGCCGGTGGACAGGATCAGCCGCAGCGACAGGTAGTCTTCCGGCGCGCCCAGGCCGTAGATGGCCGACACCGTGGCCACCACGATCGCATCCGGGCGCGACAGCAGGGTCTTGGTGGCGGCCAGCCGCATCTGCTCGATGTGCTCGTTGATCGAACTGTCCTTCTCGATGAAGGTGTCCGACGAGGGCACGTACGCCTCGGGC
>NZ_JBFUMN010000492.1:0-515 GCF_054049335.1 Roseateles sp. P5_E1 | reverse complement strand
GTCGAGGGTGACTCGGCAGGTGGCTCGGCAAAGCAGGGCCGCAACCGCAAGAACCAGGCGGTGCTGCCGCTGCGCGGCAAGATCCTCAACGTGGAACGCGCGCGTTTCGACCGCATGCTGGCCTCCGACCAGGTCGGTACGCTGATCACCGCGCTGGGCACCGGCATCGGTCGCGACGAGTACAACCCGGACAAGCTGCGCTACCACCGCATCATCATCATGACCGACGCCGACGTCGACGGCGCGCACATCCGTACGCTGCTGTTGACCTTCTTCTACCGTCAGATGCCGGAGTTGATCGAGCGCGGGCACATCTACATCGGCCTGCCGCCGCTGTACAAGATCAAGCAGGGCAAACAGGAGCAGTACCTCAAGGACGACCCGGCGCTGGATGCGTACCTGGCCAGCAGCGCGGTGGAAAACGCGTCGCTGATTCCGGCCGAAGGCGAGCCGGGCATCGAAGGCGTCGCCCTGGAGAAGCTGCTGCTTTCCTACGCCTCGGCGCAGGAAACCAT
>NZ_JBFUMN010000491.1:0-515 GCF_054049335.1 Roseateles sp. P5_E1 | reverse complement strand
CTCCTACGGTTACGGGAGTGGCTACTACGGTGGCGGCTATTACGGCGGCGGGTATGGCGGTGGCTACGGCTACGGCTATCCCAACTACCGTCCGTACCCGAACTATCGCCCGCCGCACAACCACCGGCCGCCGCCGCGCCCGGGCAACGGCGGAAATCCGCCGGTGCGTCCGGATCGCCCGCGTCCGTCGTACAACGGCGGCTCGCCGTGGCGGAACATGGATTCGGTCGGCCGCCCGCAACAGCAGCAGCGTCCCTCGCCGCCGCCGCAGTCGCGCCCGGCCCAGCAGGCCCCGCGCCCAGCCCAGCGGTCGAATGGTTCGCCGTGGCGGAACATGAACAATTTGCACCAGCGCACAGTTGAGCCCTGAGCCGTCTTGATTTTCACCACCCACCCGGTTCAATCTAGTCAGGTGGTGACGGCTTCGGTCGCAAAGTGACAAAAGCGACAGAACGCGTCACATGCAGTTCTATGTCGATATCCGGCGGGAAACTCTGGATCCCCCCTGTTCCGGC
>NZ_JBFUMN010000490.1:0-515 GCF_054049335.1 Roseateles sp. P5_E1 | reverse complement strand
GACGTACACGGACAGGATCGGACCGGTCGCGCCAGTGCGCTGCACCGGTCCTTCTTCCACGACCACGCCCTGCGCATCCAGGTGCGCGAGGATCTCCTCCATCGTCGCGTAAGTGATCAGGCACAGGTCCGCCGCGCCCGGCGTGGGGCGATCGGCCTTGGGCTCGAACTCCTTGCCGTGCGCATGCAGGTTGATCTTCTGCATCCCGAAACGCAGGGCCTTGCGCCCCGCACCAACGTCGATGACCTCCATGCCCAGCACGCGCTGGTAGAAGTCGCAGGCGGTGGCGATGTCGGCCACGGTCAGGACAAGGTGGTCGAGGCGGTCGATGTGCAGGTCGGTCATGGCGGCGCGGGCGAGAAGGGGCAAGGCACTGTAGCTGCGCCGTGGCGACTGGGCGGTGATGGGGTGCAATCGGCCACATCCGGCACGGTCTGCGGTGCCCTATGCTTGCCGGCATGGAGACTGTTCGCCTGCTGGACCTGGATATCGATCGCACCCTGCAACAGGTGCGA
>NZ_JBFUMN010000489.1:0-516 GCF_054049335.1 Roseateles sp. P5_E1 | reverse complement strand
AACCCGTCCAGGCCGCGCTCCAGCCGTTCATCGGCCGCGGCGACCACGCGGATACGGCCGATGTTGGCCATGGTCTGCGGGCCTTCGCCCAGCGGGATGATCGAGATCGTGCCGTCGTTGCCGATGTCCATGGCCTGGTGCGGCGGAATGGCGATCGGCGCACCGTTCTCGTCCAGCACCGGATGGCCACCGGCGGTCACCAGCTGGCCATTGGGGGTGATCGAGAGTGCCGCACCACGGGTATAGGCCTCACCGCCGCCCGCCGGGGCCTGCACCGCCAGCCAGTTGCCCGACTGCAGCGACAGGTCCAGCGGGTTGCCGGTGATCTGCTGCGCGCCCATGCGCCGGTTGAAGCCGGCGTCGACGTGCAGGGCGTCCACGCGCGAGGCATAGCCGGTGCCCTTGATCGGGAACGCCTCGGTATTGGCCAGGGCTTCCTTGAAACCAGGGGTATCGGTGTTGGCCAGGTTGTGCGAGAGCGTGCCCTGTGCCTGCAGCGAAGCACGTGCACCGGTC
>NZ_JBFUMN010000488.1:0-517 GCF_054049335.1 Roseateles sp. P5_E1 | reverse complement strand
AGCTATTTCACCGGCGATGGCTGCCGTCGCGACGAGGACGGCTACTACTGGATCACCGGCCGCGTGGATGATGTGATCAACGTGTCCGGCCACCGTATCGGCACCGCCGAGGTGGAAAGCGCGCTGGTGTCGCATCCGAAGGTGGCCGAAGCGGCCGTGGTCGGCTTCCCGCACGACATCAAGGGCCAGGGCATCTACGCCTATGTGACCCTGATCGCCGACGAGACGCCCAGCGATGAACTGCACAAGGAACTGATCGCCTGGGTACGCAAGGAGATCGGTCCCATCGCCGCGCCCGACCACCTGCAGTGGGCGCCGGGCCTGCCCAAGACGCGTTCGGGCAAGATCATGCGCCGCATTCTGCGCAAGATCGCCGAGAACGCACCGGACCAGCTAGGCGACACCTCGACCCTGGCCGATCCGTCGGTCGTGGCCTCGCTGGTGGAAGAACGCAAGGTGAGGTAGTTCCGCGGCACCAGGCGCAGGATGGGACCGCGGCATCGCGTGTGCGCTGCCG
>NZ_JBFUMN010000486.1:0-518 GCF_054049335.1 Roseateles sp. P5_E1 | reverse complement strand
GTACGGTTGGTGCGAACGGATCGGCCCGGACATGCAGTTCGCCCTGCATATCGAGCCAGCCCCGCCCGAGGTCGCCGACCCGGACCCGCGCACCGCCGCGACCGCCCTCAACGCCGGCATCGAGCGGATCGCCCGCCGCGATCCGACCCAGTACCTGTGGACCTACAAGCGCTACACCCTGCGCCCGCCGGAAAGCGGCGAGGTCGATCCGTATGCCACCGAAGAACACCCGCACTGAGCGCGACGCTCTGTCGCGTCCCTGTCGCGAGTGGAATCGGTGCCACCCGTCCCCACTGTGAAAGCCATGATGTCCCCCACGGCCCCTGCCATGTCCGATGCTGCCTCGTCCCTGTTCGGCGACCCGGCCGCGATCCGCTGCGAACGCGCGGTTGCCGAGCTGCGTGCCGGCCGCCCGGTGGTGATCGACGACGGCCACGGCCAGCGGCTGGCTTTCATCGCCCTGGACAGCAGCACCCGCAGCAGCTTCGGCGCTTTCGCCCAGGCCGCCGCTGACCGCC
>NZ_JBFUMN010000485.1:0-518 GCF_054049335.1 Roseateles sp. P5_E1 | reverse complement strand
GGAACTGGCCGTGCATGCGCGCGCTGAGATCGCCGCGTGCGATCGCCTGCAGCACGGTCGACACCTGCTCCAGATCCTGTTCGGTCGTCTGCATCAGCCGGTTGAGACCACCGACCATGTCGCGGAAGTCGTACTGGTAACGCGCTTCGTCGCCACGCTGGCTGAAATCGCCGGCCGCCGCTGCCGTGGCGAGGCGCTTGATCTCGGCATTGATCGCGCCCAGGTTGACCTTGGCGGTATCCAGCGCCTGGGTGATCACCGCCTTTTCGCCGGGCAGACGTTCCATGTCCAGCGACAGATCGCCCACCGCATAGCGGCCCATGATCTCGATCGCGCGCATCTTCACCTGGATATGCGCATGCACCAGCGCGTTGCTGTCGCGGACCATCTGGCCGTAGCCGCCAGGGAAGGCAGTGTCGTCCATGCGGTAGCTGATCTGGCCGGCGTCATGGCGCTCGGCCATGGTGGCCTGCGCGGCCAGCACCTCCTTGAGCGTGCGGGTCACCGCGCCCATCGCC
>NZ_JBFUMN010000484.1:0-519 GCF_054049335.1 Roseateles sp. P5_E1 | reverse complement strand
CTTCGGGCGCGTGCCGACGTTCCAGCCCGGGCACGCGGCGAAGAACATGCGCGCCACTTCCGGCCCGAGCAGGCGATCATTGACGGCCGGCTCCTGGTAACGGTCGGCATCCTCGGCGCAGATCACCGACCACTGCATGCCCCGGTTCATCTGCACCCCCAGCGTGCGACCGGCCATCCTGCTCAGCGACATCAGCGGCGCGTAGCGCGCGTGCGCGGCCTCGTCGAGCACCACCGGCAGCAGCGAGGACAGCTCGGGCATGTACGAGAACATGAAGGCCAGGCCGGTGACCGAGTCGGCGGTGAGCACGTCGCGCTTGGCCTCGGCGGTGCCCGGGTCGCGGTACTCGACCTCGACCGGGGCCTTGGCCAGCGCGGTCATCACGTTCTTCAGCTGGGTGCGGGTATCGACCGGGAAGCGCTTGGCGCACGCGGCGTCCTTGCGGCACTGCTCGGCCTGCAGGTCGATGGCCGTTTCGAAGGTGTCGGCGAAATCACCGCCCACCACCACGTCGTTGGG
>NZ_JBFUMN010000483.1:0-519 GCF_054049335.1 Roseateles sp. P5_E1 | reverse complement strand
GGAACATGTACTCCAGCCCGCTCAGCAGCTGGAACAGTGACAGGTCCACGTAAGAGTGCTCGCGCAGCGGATGACGCTCGCCGTTGTCCTTCAGCACGCCTTCGAAGTAGCCCAGGAATTTCGGCAGCCGCTCGGTCCGCATCGCCGCGGCGCGTGCCTTGGCTTCGTGCTTCTGGTMCTCGTAGTACGTCGATGCGGAGATCGGGTGGTGGGTGTCGTGCACTTCGGCGACCAGGTCGGCGATGGTCAACTGCAGCTGCAGCGCCTGCTGACGGCGTGAGGCCGCCTCGGGCACCAGGCCGAGCTCCGGCGCAAGGTAGTCCAGGATCGCGCCCACCTGGGCGATCACCTGCCTGCCACTCTTCAGAAAAGGCGGGGCGAACGGGCGCAGGCCGTCTTCCTTGCCCTGCAGGAACGGCTGCATCACCGCGTCGCCATGCACGCGCGCCATGTCGGTGTAGGCCGCGCCAGCATCTTCCAGCGCCAGCCGGATGAACTCGCCACGGCCCTGGATGCCGG
>NZ_JBFUMN010000482.1:0-520 GCF_054049335.1 Roseateles sp. P5_E1 | reverse complement strand
GCCCCAGCTCAGCAGCGAGCTCAGCATGCTCACCGCGGCGACGAAGGCGACCGCGCCGCGCCCGCTGCGCGGCCAGCGCGCCAGTCGTTCGATCAGGCGCGCGGCCACGGGAGCGGTGGCTACGACATAGCCACCGATCACCACGAACACCATCTGCATGGTGAAGGGAATCAGGCTCCAGTAGCCCTTGCCGAAGCCTTGCGCGGTGGCTTGCGGCGTCGCGCCGCAGGCGATGGCCGCGGCCGCGACTATCAGCACGCCGAGCACGGCGAATACCCAGGCATCGGGGAACCAGCGCTCGGCGAAGGCCGCGCAACGCAGCGCCGTCCGCGCCATCCAGCGTTCGCCCGCTGCTTCTTTCTTCGTCGCTCCCCTTGCGGTTGTCGTTGCATTGTCGCAACAAAAGACAACGGCCCGCGTGCGGGCCGTTGTCCGGTATTGCGGGAAGAACTCAGGTCGCGGGTTGCGCCGCGTCCTGCTTGCGGCCCACCAGCCACATCGCGGCGCCGACCACCATCAG
>NZ_JBFUMN010000481.1:0-520 GCF_054049335.1 Roseateles sp. P5_E1 | reverse complement strand
ATGCAACAACGAGCACATTGGTGCTGGCCGCATTGCCAATCGACGACGCTTTATCAGCCGGCAACGCGTCATGGCGATGCGCACAAGCTCGGTGTCCGCGCCGAGGCCGACCGGTTCACCCATGCCTACGGGCAGGGCCTGGCAACCGCTCCCCGCCCGCATGTCGGCGCCGCAGGGTACGCGTGGGCTAGACCAGCCGCAGCGTTGGATGCCCGCCGTGCATGGCCACCACGCCGGCCGTGCGCGCGGCGCCCTGCCCGGCATCCACCCGGAACGCCGCCACGGTCTGCAGCAGCTGGGTGGCCTGCTCGTCCATGCTGCGCGCGGCGGCSGWGGCTTCTTCGACCAGGGCCGCRTTCTGCTGCGTGCCCTCGTCGATATGGTCGACGGCCTGGTTGATCTGGCCGATGCTCTCGCTCTGCTGCTGGGCCGCGGTGCTGATCTCGGTGATCAGTGCGCTGACCCGCTTCACGTTGACCACGATCTCATCCATGGTGCGGCCAGCGCTTTCGACCTGCCC
>NZ_JBFUMN010000480.1:0-521 GCF_054049335.1 Roseateles sp. P5_E1 | reverse complement strand
CTGCAGACGCTTGCCGTCTTCGGCCGGCAGCTCGCCGATGTGCGGGGTGATGAACGTATCGACGATGCTGAGGATGCCGCGGTTCTGCTTGGCCACCGTCTCGGCATGAATCTTCGGCACGCGGGCCGGGTCCAGGTTTTCGCGGGCCTGGGCGAAGATCTGCGGCAGCTTCTCCATGCGCGCGGTGGCCGACTTCAGGCGGTCGGGCAGCGGGGCGAACTCACGCGCCATCAGCCCGTACAGCGCGCTGCCGGCCATGCCGTTGTAGATCTGCGGGTCCCACTTGGACGACTGCAGCACCTCGGCGCTCCAGATTTCCGACTGCAGCTGGTTGCGCAGGATCGCCGCATCCACCTGGTTCTCGCGCGAGAGCTTGCTCACATCGATCCGGTCCAGGTCGCCCACCAGGCCTTTGTAGGCGGTCAGCACCTTCTACTGGCCGGCCGCGCTGAGGTCGTCGATCTCGCTGTCGTAGCGGTGGTCGCCGATCTGGGTGGCGCTGATCGGGGACAGCTGCATCC
>NZ_JBFUMN010000479.1:0-521 GCF_054049335.1 Roseateles sp. P5_E1 | reverse complement strand
CTGCCGGGCTTTGCCGGCCTGGCGTTGTCGGTGGGCCTGTCGGTCGACGCCAACGTGCTGATCAACGAGCGTATCCGCGAAGAGCTGCGTGCCGGCATGCCGGGCAAGACCGCGATCGTGACCGGTTACGAGCGTGCCAGCGGCACCATCCTCGACGCCAACCTGACTGGGTTGATCGTCGGCGTGGCCCTGTATGCGTTTGGTACGGGCCCGCTGAAGGGCTTCGCACTGACCATGATCATCGGCATCTTCGCTTCGATGTTCACGGCAATCACCGTATCGCGCGCCTTGGCGACGCTGATCTACGGCCGCCGCAAGAAGCTCCAGAACGTGGCCATCTGACGGGACGACACGCACAATGAAACTGTTTCCGCTGCACATCCTCCCGAACGACACCAAGATCGATTTCATGCGGTGGCGTCATGCCGCGATGGTCGTGACCCTGCTGCTGTTCGTGGGTTCGATCGCGTTGATCGCGACCAAGGGCTTCAACTACGCGCTGGACTTCACCGGCGGTACGC
>NZ_JBFUMN010000478.1:0-521 GCF_054049335.1 Roseateles sp. P5_E1 | reverse complement strand
GCCCTGCACGAGATCCTGCACGGCCGCGACGACCGCCTGGCGGTGGTGATCGGGCCGTGCTCGATCCATGATCCGGTCGCCGCCATCGAGTACGCCCAGCGCCTCAAGCCGCTGCGCGATGCCTTTGCTGACGAGCTGGAAATCGTCATGCGCGTGTACTTCGAAAAGCCGCGTACCACCGTGGGCTGGAAGGGGTTGATCAACGATCCGGACCTGGACGGCAGCTTCAACATCAACAAGGGCCTGCGTGTGGCGCGCGGCCTGCTGCGTGATATCAACAAGCTCGGCCTGCCGGCCGGCGTGGAGTTCCTCGACGTGATCTCCCCGCAGTACATCGCCGACCTCGTCGCCTGGGGCGCCATCGGCGCGCGCACCACCGAAAGCCAGGTGCACCGCGAACTGGCCTCGGGCCTCTCGTGCCCGGTCGGCTTCAAAAACGGCACCGATGGCAACATCAAGATCGCCGCCGACGCGATCGGTGCGGCCTCCAACCCGCACCACTTCCTGTCGGTCACCAAGGA
>NZ_JBFUMN010000477.1:0-522 GCF_054049335.1 Roseateles sp. P5_E1 | reverse complement strand
ACGCGCAGCACGCTGGTCGGCGGTTGGTTGCCGATCGGCTGCAGGCCGATGCGCTGGGCGATATCGCGGAAAGAGGCCTTGCTGATCTGGAAGGTCGGGCGATAGGCGGTACCGAGGATGCCCTGGCGGAACGCGCTGCCGGCAACCTGGTTGGCGAAGCTGATCTGCGAGAGGATTTCCACCGGCAGCGCACCGCTCAGCCGGCGCCGGAAGGCCTGCACCTGGCTGGGGCGCGGGGCGATGTAGGTGTAGCGCCGGGTCGCGCTGTCCAGCAGCTGGAGGATCAGGTGGGTCTTGCCGGCGCCCGCATAGGCGTCCAGGTCGATGTGCTCATCGTCGTTGGCCACGATCGCGCGCAGCGCGCGGGCCTGTTCGGCGGTGTAATCGTGGGTGCGCTCGACGTAGGCGGGCGCCTGCAGGGCGTCGCCGCCGGTCGCGTCCTGGGCGTCCGGGTCCACCGCCGCATCGGTGTAGAAGCGGATCGTGTGCGGCTCCAGCGTGGTGCGGCAGGCAGCCTGGAAC
>NZ_JBFUMN010000476.1:0-522 GCF_054049335.1 Roseateles sp. P5_E1 | reverse complement strand
TGCGGTGTCGACGCTGTCGATCTTCGGCCTGGGCTTCTTCACCGACGTGGAGCGCATCAGCTTCCACTGGCCGTTGCCGGGCTACCTGGCGCTGCTGGTGGCGGTGCCGGTGGTGCTCAACGGATGGCCGCGCTGGTTGCGCCGCACCGGTTGGTGGCTGGCCGGAGGCGGGTTGGCGCTGGCGTTCGGCTACTACCTGATGGCGTCCACGCCGAGCCTGCGCGAGCAGTTGGCGGGGGACAAATACTATCCGCGCAACTTCGCCGGTTGGGAGCCACTGGCGGCGGCGGTGCGCGACGAGCTGAAGACCATGCCGCCCGGTACCCGCGTGCTCGCCGGCAACTTCAAGGTGGGCGCCGAGCTGGGCTTCCAGCTGCGGGATCCGTCGATCGACGTGCTGCGCCATCCGCTCAACGACAAGCACGGCCGCACCGCGCAGCTCGGGCTGTGGGGGCTGCTGCACGAGGGCCCGCGCAAAACCCCGATGCTGCTGGTGCTGTCGCCCAGCGACCAGCGTTACCG
>NZ_JBFUMN010000475.1:0-522 GCF_054049335.1 Roseateles sp. P5_E1 | reverse complement strand
GCCTGCGGGTCACTGCGCACCACCCGCACCAGTTGCTGCTGGCCGGCGGCCAGCGATTGCATCGGCGGGCTCACCTGCAGGTCCCCGGTGGGGGTGAGCTGGTCCTGACCGCCCTGCTGCTGCCAGCGATAGACCCGCACCTGCACCTGCACCGGCGCGGTGCCGCTGTTGCTGATCCACAATGCGTCGGCGTTCTGCCGGGGGCCCAATTGCAGGGAGGTGGGCGCCACCTGCAGGCTGGCGGCCAGGCTGGTGCTGCAGGAGAGGACAGACAGGGCGCAGGCCAGTCCCAGGCGCCGCCAGGGGCGGACCCGTGCGGTCATTGGCATGGGCTGCCCTCAGTAGGAGATGGTGGCGGTGACCGTGTCCTGGTAGTTACCCGTCGCGGCGTTGTTGACGCTCGGGTTGGCGATCTGGCCGTACACCGTGTACGGCACGGCCAGACCGGTGCCGATGCCGGCCACCGTGTTGGTGCCGGTAGTGGCGCCCCAGACATTGGCGTGCCCGGCGTCCTGGTAGAGC
>NZ_JBFUMN010000474.1:0-522 GCF_054049335.1 Roseateles sp. P5_E1 | reverse complement strand
CCCATATACCGTTCGATGTGTGCCCCATAGTGAGGCTTCTTGACCGGCCGCCACTGCATGTCGATGTGGTTGGCCTGGCAGCCGCGGGTAACCGCCTTGCACTTGAACTCTTTGGCGTTGTCGGCGTGCAGCGTGCCAATCTGACCCCATACCGGCCAGTTGCCTTCCACTCCAAGAGCCGCCAGGTAATCGCTCTTCGGCGTCATGGCGTGGGAAATGCACATGGCCACGGATGTCGCCGACGGCTTGTCCAGGGTGACGTAGAGTCCCACGATCATCCGGCTGTAAACGTCGATCGCCAACGTCAGCCACGGGCGACCGATCGGCTTGCGGTGGACCTCATCAAGGACGATGACGTCGAGCGGGGTGTGATCGATCTGGACGACTGACAATGGGAAGTCAGCACCCGGGAACGAGCCACGAATGGGCTCGTACACGTCTCGGGCCTTGTCCTTGAAGCCGCGCCGGCGCAGCGTCATCGCCGGCGACAGTTCTCTCAGACGTCGACGGATGGTGCTGGGA
>NZ_JBFUMN010000473.1:0-523 GCF_054049335.1 Roseateles sp. P5_E1 | reverse complement strand
CCACTGCGCCGGGTAACGAACGCCCGACCGTGCTGGCCGGGCCGAACGGCGTGCCCATGGTCAATATCACCACGCCGTCCGCCGGCGGGGTATCGCGCAACCGCTATGCGCAGTTCGATGTCGGCCCGGAAGGGGCCATCCTCAACAATGCGCGCGGGCAGACCCAGACCCAGCTCGGTGGTTGGGTGCAGGGCAATCCGTGGTTGGCCACCGGCAGCGCCAAGGTCATCCTCAACGAAGTCAACGGGCCGGCCAGCCGCCTCAATGGCTACATTGAAGTGGCCGGCCAACGCGCTGAAGTGGTCATCGCCAACCCGGCCGGCATCCAGGTCAACGGGGGTGGCTTCCTCAATGCCAGCCGGGTGACGCTCACCACCGGCACGCCGGTGTTCAAGGGCGGCGCGCTGGATGGCTACCGGGTCACGGGCGGGACGATCGACATCAGCGGCGACGGGCTGGATACCAGCCGCGTGGATTACACCGATCTGATCACCCGCTCGCTGCAGGTCAACGCCGGCATCTG
>NZ_JBFUMN010000472.1:0-523 GCF_054049335.1 Roseateles sp. P5_E1 | reverse complement strand
CCGTAATCTCACGCCAAGAAGTACGTTCCGTACCGCGTCACTTCCGGGTAGCAAGGGGGCGTACGGAGAAAGGCATATGCACAAGCGACTTTCGACAATTGCGGTAGTGCTCGCCGCGCTCCTGTTCGGCTCGGTCGGTGCGGCAGCTGCGCAATACAGTGAAAAAGGAAGTGAGCTGACCAGCGCACAGGTCAAGTCCAAGCTGGAGGCGGCCGGCTATTCCAATGTTCACGGTATAGAGCGTGAGGGGGCACACTTTGATGCCGACGCATCGAAGGACGGCAAACCCGCGCATCTTCATGTGGACGCGAAGAGCGGTGCCGTCACGGTGGTTACCAATGAATCGGAAGAATCGGAAGAGCACGAATCGGACCATCGGCCGTAGCGGCGGCTAGCCATGGTGCATGGCGCTCCAATCATGTGTTGAGGGCCAGCTTCGCTGGCCCTTCGCGTTCATGTGCGGGGCTCGGTACCGGTCTCCGCTCCGGGCGGGAGGGCCCCGCCGCTGGGAGCGCGCCAGGGA
>NZ_JBFUMN010000471.1:0-523 GCF_054049335.1 Roseateles sp. P5_E1 | reverse complement strand
GGACGGCACCACCCGCGCCTTCACTGCGGGTACGGTGACGCTGGACGATCTGTGCACGAAGTCAGCCGCGCTGTATCCGGGCATGTCCCGCTGCAACGCGGCTGCGGTGACGGCCCTTGGGGCGAACATCACCAGTGCGGTGGCCTACCTCAAGGGCGACCAGACCGGTGAAGTGAAAAACGGCGGCAAGCTACGCGATCGCACTACCCGCCTGGGAGACATCGTCAACTCCAGTCCGGTGGTCAGTGCGCCGGGCGACGACTACGGGTACCGTCGTCTGGGCGGGACGCTGGCCACCAGCTACCAGACGTATGTCGCCCAAAAGAAGACCCGTGCCAATTACATGGTGTACGTCGGGGCCAATGACGGCATGCTGCATGCCTTCAACGGCGGCATGGATGCGGCCGGCAATACCATTTCCGGCGGCGGTACCGAGGCGTTCGCCTATATCCCGTCGACCGCGCTGGGCCACATGGGCAATCTGCTGTTCCCTTACGACGCACGAAACCTCAACGACCAGAAA
>NZ_JBFUMN010000470.1:0-524 GCF_054049335.1 Roseateles sp. P5_E1 | reverse complement strand
GCGCAGGGTCATGCGGTCGCTTTCACCGATGGCCTGGTACTTGGCCTCGTCGGCGGCGTCGTGCTGGTTGGTCGGCGGCAGCGTCCATACCCCGTTGGGGTAGTCCTTGGTATCGCGCGGGTTGGCGTTGATCTCGCTGCTGCCGGCCAGTTTGAAGCCGGCGGCCTCGGCCATCGCGATCACCTCCTTCTGGCCCACATACCCGGTCTTGTCATCGGCGGGCACGTCGGCCTTGGCGCGGTGCTCGACCACGCCGAGCACGCCGCCGGGCTTGAGCACGCTGTAGAAGCCCTTGAACATGCCTTCGGCCTGGTTGGCGCTGCGCCAGTTGTGCACGTTGCGGAAGGTCAGCACCACGTCGGCGGAATTGGCCGCACCGAACACCGGCGCGGTCGGGTTGTAGGCAACCAGCGTGGCCTTGTCGTACACCGCCGCGTTGCCGGCGAACTTTTTCTCCAGTCCCTCGCGGCTGCGCTGCTGGTAATCGCGGCCACGGCCCTCGGGCACGGCCATCGGATCAACCA
>NZ_JBFUMN010000469.1:0-524 GCF_054049335.1 Roseateles sp. P5_E1 | reverse complement strand
GATGCTCGCTGCGTGCCGCCAGGCGTTGGCAATGGCGAAGCGCGATGCCGACTTCATCCGCCTCGACAAGGCCGCCTTCGCGGAGTGCCCGTCKGATTCCATCGACTACGCGGTGATGGAGAAGACCGCGCATGCGGCGGTGCTGCCGATCTCGGTCGGCTGGAACGACGTCGGCAGCTGGTCGGCGCTGTGGGAAGTCGCCGACCAGGACGGCAACGGCAACGCCCACCATGGCGATGTCCTCGCGCAGAACTGCCGCAACACGCTGGCGTGGGGCGACGGTCGCCTGCTCGCACTGCTGGGGCTGGAGAACGTGGTCGTGGTCGACACCGACGACGCCGTGCTGGTCGCGCATAAGGACCACGTGCAGGACGTCAAGGGGATAGTGGCTGAGTTGAAGAAGCGCCAGCGCCCCGAGCCGACCTGGCACCGCAAGGTSTAYCGCCCGTGGGGSRSCTACGACTCGATCGACMAKGGCGAGCGTTTCCAGGTCTAGCGCATCACGGTGAAGCCCGGCGCGGGTC
>NZ_JBFUMN010000468.1:0-524 GCF_054049335.1 Roseateles sp. P5_E1 | reverse complement strand
GGACAGCGGATGGAGATCGCCGAGCGCGACTGCGTGCTGCACAGCTGGTCGGTCCAGTCCGACTGGGACGCGCCGACTGTCGTCGGTGGACGCGGTGCGCGCCTGCATCTGGCCGACGGCCGCGAGATCCTCGACCTCAGCAGCCTCGCCGAGTGCAGCAACCTGGGGCACCAGCATCCGCGCCTGGTCGAGGCGATCCGCGCGCAAGCCGAACGTCTGTGCTTCGTCACCAATGCGTGGGGAGCGGAGCCGCGCGCGCAACTGGCGCAGGCGTTGCTGGAGCGGTCGGGGTTCGCGGGCGGGCGGGTGTACTTCACCCTCGGCGGCGCCGATGCCAACGAGAACGCGGTGAAGATCGCGCGCCAGGCGTCGCGCCGGCCGCGCGGCGCGGTGATCGCGCGCGACCGCTCGTACCACGGTGCCAGCCATATGGCGATGGCGCTGTCCGGCGACAGCCGCACCCGCGACCAGGTGGATCCGGCGACGTTCAACATCCACCACGTGCCACCGCCGTACGCCTACCG
>NZ_JBFUMN010000467.1:0-524 GCF_054049335.1 Roseateles sp. P5_E1 | reverse complement strand
GCGGCATGCAGCAGCGGCTGGTAGGCCAGGGTGAATTCTTCGCGCTCGATCGCGCCCAGCAGCGCGTGCTCGATTTCCAGCTTGCGCTGGATGCGCATCAACGCATCCTGGCTGTAGTACTGGTAGGTGTTGCGGCCCGCTTCCTTGGCCGCGTACATCGCCGCGTCGGCGGCGCGCAGCAGTGAGTCGAAATCGGTGCGGCCTTCATCCAGCATGGCGATGCCGACGCTGGCGCCGACCTTGAGCGTGGTCTCGCCACGCTGCAGCGGTTCGGCCAGCGAGGCGATCAGTTTGCGCGCCACATGACCGGCGTCTTCCGGCTCGGCCAAGTCGCGCAATACCACGATGAACTCGTCGCCGCTGAAACGGCCGAACAGATCGGCGTTGCGCAGGTTCTGGTGCAGGCGCGACGCCGCGGCCTTGAGCAGTGCGTCGCCGGTGGCGTGGCCGAAGGTGTCGTTGATGGTCTTGGAGCCATCCAGGTCGATGAACAGCATCGCCAGCGGCGCGCCACGGTCACGGGC
>NZ_JBFUMN010000466.1:0-525 GCF_054049335.1 Roseateles sp. P5_E1 | reverse complement strand
CACCTACGATGCCAACCCTTCGAATCGACCTCACTACCAAGAAGCCCTGACATCGTTCCTTCAGGCGATCAGTGATGCGGTAGGCACCACGAACTATCAGATCAACTTCACCGGCCGGAACACCGTTCACTTCCAGGGCAGCCGACCGTGAAGCCGGTATACGCTGCAGCACTACTCGTGGCCGTGTCGCTCTCCGCCTGTTCGCGTGAAGAATGCCCGGACTTGAGCAGCGAAGCACAACAGGAACAAGTCTACCGCTACGTTGTTGGAAACACGCTTCCAGCACTGAAGGACGTGACGCGTAATGATGTGAAGTTTATTGACTCTTCTCGCTACAACGCTGATAGCCGGATGTGGCGGTGGAACTTCCAAGCAAAAGGTCGGGAATACATCGCACTGATCGGTTGTGATGGGAGCGTTGAGCTATCGGTGGCGAAAGAATCACTGACCAGACAGGGCTTGTTCGCACCTAGGTGAACTCGTCTGCAACCAGAGGGACAATCCACCTCTGCCTGACTATCAAGG
>NZ_JBFUMN010000465.1:0-525 GCF_054049335.1 Roseateles sp. P5_E1 | reverse complement strand
CACCAGTACCCGCTGTTTGCGGTGCGCAGCCGCGATTGGAACCCGCAGTTGCCCAGCGTGCTGGTCACCGGTGGCGTGCACGGCTACGAAACCAGCGGCGTGCAGGGCGCGCTGCAGTTCCTGGCCACCCGCGCCAAGGACTATGCCGGCCGCGTCAATGTGCTGGTCGTGCCCTGCGTGAGCCCRTGGGGSTATGAGCGCRTCCAGCGCTGGAAYSCCGATGCGATCGATCCCAACCGCGCGTTCGTGGCCAACAGCCCGGCGGCCGAATCGGCCGCACTGATGGCGCTGGTCGAACCGTTGCGTGACGGCATGCTCATGCACATCGACCTGCACGAAACCACCGACAGCGACGAAAGCGAGTTCCGCCCGGCGCTGGCCGCGCGCGACGGCAAGCCGTTCGAGCCGGGCCTGATCCCGGATGGCTTCTATCTGGTGGACGACAGCGAAAACCCGCAGCCCGCGTTCCAGACCGCGGTCAACGCGGCGGTGGAGCAGGTGACCCACATCGCCCCGGCCGACGAC
>NZ_JBFUMN010000464.1:0-525 GCF_054049335.1 Roseateles sp. P5_E1 | reverse complement strand
GCCCGAACAGACCGCCCGAGCGCGCCGGCTGCAGGCCGGCCAGCGGCGCCCAGGCGTCCACGCCGACGAAGCTGGCGTCCTGGGTCAGGCCATCACTGGACAGCAACTGCTGCCATTCGGCATAACCGCGCAGCGACCAGCGGCCCCACTGGCGTTCGGCGCGGACGCCGGCCAGTGCCTGGCTGCGCGTGCTCAGGTTGCCTTCGGTACGCAGGCCGAAGCCCAGGCCCCCCTGCTCGGTGAAGCGGTCGCTGTCCACGCGCGAGTAATCCGCGCCCAGGTATGGCGTCAGCGACGCACGGTCGCCGCCAAAGCGATAGCCGGTTTCCACGCTGGCCGCGCTGAAACTGCCGCCATAACGGGCGTTGACGCCGTACTGACCGGCCCCCAGCAGCAGTTGGCGATCGATTTCGCGAGTGAACTGACCGGCACCCACCTGGCCCAGCGCGTAGGCGCGGCCGGCGTTCCAACCGGCGTACAGCTGCGCCTGCGACTGGCGATCGCGGCCACGATCACTGCCCCAGT
>NZ_JBFUMN010000463.1:0-526 GCF_054049335.1 Roseateles sp. P5_E1 | reverse complement strand
CGCAGGAAGTGGCCGAGCAGAACCGCCTGCCGTGCATCTATCTGGTCGATTCGGGCGGTGCGTTCCTGCCGCTGCAGGACGAGGTCTTCCCCGACCGCGATCATTTCGGTCGGATCTTCTACAACCAGGCCAACCTGTCAGCGCAGGGCATTCCGCAGATTGCCTGCGTGATGGGCAGCTGCACCGCCGGTGGCGCCTACGTGCCGGCGATGAGCGATGAAACGGTCATCGTGCGCGAACAGGGCACCATCTTCCTCGGCGGTCCGCCGCTGGTGAAGGCGGCAACCGGCGAAGTGGTCACTGCCGAAGAACTCGGCGGCGCAGACGTGCACACGCGCATCTCCGGCGTTGCCGACCACATGGCCGACAACGACCTGCAGGCGCTGGCCCGGGTCCGCGCGATCATCGCCCAGCTCAACTGGCGCAAGCCCGAGCCGGCCCTGGCCGTGCAGGCCCCGGTTGAACCGCGCTACCCGGCCAGTGAGCTGTATGGCGTGATTCCCGCCGACACCCGCAAGCCCTACGA
>NZ_JBFUMN010000462.1:0-526 GCF_054049335.1 Roseateles sp. P5_E1 | reverse complement strand
GTCATGCACCAGCACGAAATCATCGGCACGCACGCTTTCGGGCAGCGCCTGCAGCCCGGCCAGCACCGATGCGGCACGGGTAGCGCCGCCGATGCAGGTCAGGATCGGCTTGTCGGCCAGCGCCTGCCAGCCCGGCCAGTCGGTGTCGCCCTCGGCGATGGCCACCATCACCCCGGCAACCACCGGGTGCGACAGCAGGGCTTCCAGCGTATGCGCCAGTAGTACCCGGTCGCCTGCGACCAGGTACTGTTTGGGTGTCTGTCCACCGAAACGGGTGCCGCGACCAGCGGCCGGCACCACCGCCCAGACCGTGCCCATCAGGGCACTTCCTGCGGCAGCGCTTCCGGCGGCGCCATGGCCGCCGGTCCGCGCGCAGGCGCGACCGGGGCATCTTCGACCACGCGGTAGAACTTCTCGCCAGGCTTGATCATGCCCAGCTCGCTACGCGCGCGTTCCTCGATCGCGGCCTGGCCTTCCTTGAGGTCCTTGACCTCGGCGGCCAGCGCGTCGTTGCGCTGTTGCAGAC
>NZ_JBFUMN010000461.1:0-527 GCF_054049335.1 Roseateles sp. P5_E1 | reverse complement strand
ACCTGCGCGCGTTCGACCACCAGGTCGAGCGGGGCGGTGACGCCATGCTGCCCGAACACCGCATCGGCGGCATCCAGGATGAGGGCACGGCGGGCAGCCGCATCGGCGCGTTGGGAAGTCATGGGGCATGATCGGACAATCATGTCCGCAAGGAAAGTGTCCGCCGCGCCACCGCAGCATGCCGGTGGGCGCCTGCTCGGCAAGATCAAGGCGGGGTGAAGCCCGGCGCTGACGGTGGAGCAGTGGGTAGAGTCGAGCCGTGCTCGACTGCCGACCCTGCCAAACTGCGCGACGACAGCATCATCTCGACGAAACCGGCGTTGCTTCAAGCCTTGCCGCGCTGCGCGCCGGCAGCGGGCAAACCGTTGCCTCTACCGGCGGAAAAAAGCGTTCTTTGTTCCTATGCGGGGCRAGCAGAMGYGYGCKTTGACYYYTYCCAGGCGCGGYGGTCGGYGGGYCGGGCGCTGGGCSCCCATGCCCTTKSMGGCGAATGTCCYCCGGCCGCKGRGCGKCCTCCTCCTTTATTT
>NZ_JBFUMN010000460.1:0-528 GCF_054049335.1 Roseateles sp. P5_E1 | reverse complement strand
GCATCGACCGCCTCCTCGAACGGCGCCTTCGCGCCGGGCATGCGCCAGCCCAGTCGCACGCCTGCGTCGCGTTCGTTATCGAAGTACTCCAGCGTGAGCTCGTAGGCGCGGCCCGCCTGCAGGTCCAGGTCGACACCATCGCTGCGCAGGCGATCGCTGTTGTCCCAGTGGTCCAGCACCCGCTTTCCATCGACGTAGAGACGGAAGCCGTCATCGGCGGCCGCCTCGATCCGGTAGCGGCCCGAGACCGGCGGCAGCAGCTGGCCCCGCCAGCGGATGCTGAAGCCATCGTTGGGAATGCCCTGCCCCGGCGCCGCTTCACCGCGGGCCAGCAGGTTGTCGGTGGGTGAACCCCGGTCCCAGCGGAAACCGATCTGCGCATCGGTGCGGACCAGGGCCGGCGTCCCTGACAGATCGGGCGTGCGGAAGTACTCACCGCGCAGCCCACGTTCCGGGGAATCGGCCGACGGCCGCAGGTACGCTGCCTCGATCAGCGGTGTCGCACCGGGATCGTCGCGCCCTTCGACC
>NZ_JBFUMN010000459.1:0-528 GCF_054049335.1 Roseateles sp. P5_E1 | reverse complement strand
CAGGAAGATGGCCGGCAGCGCCACGGCCAGACAGAGCAGAGCGGCCCACGGCGCATGCGCGGTCTGCAGCGAGGCCAGCGAGGGTTGCAGCAGCACTGCGCTGAGCACGCTGGCGACCAGGTAATTCCAGGTCACCACCTGGGGCATGTCCAGCCGCCGGCGCGGCGCCAGCTTCAGCAGGACCGAGACCAGCACGCTGCAGAGAACGCTGAAAACCAGATAGTGCATGTACGGACCTGGCAGGGGCGGCGGTGAAGCACGCGGAGGGACGGTATTATGACGCCATGCACAATCCCCCATGTCCCCAAGAAAGCGGTGCGCTGACGCTGGACGGACCGGTCGGTCCGCTCGATGTCGTGGTCGATCTGCCCGAGGCCGATGTCGCCGTGCAGCCGGTGGTGGCGATCGTCTGCCACCCCCTGTCCACCGAGGGCGGCAGCATGCACAACAAGGTGGTGACCATGGCGGCGCGCGCGCTGCGCGACCTGGGCATCGCCACCGTGCGCTTCAACTTCCGCAGCGTCGGCG
>NZ_JBFUMN010000458.1:0-528 GCF_054049335.1 Roseateles sp. P5_E1 | reverse complement strand
GCGCGCGGCCAGCAGGTCCTTGTTGAACGCGGCGTTGTCGTGCAGTCGTGCCACCGCGGCGGCGCCCATGAAGCGACCTTCCAGGATGTCGCTCTGCCAGTGCACGTTGCACACCAGGCGGCTCTCGCCGTAGTTGCGGCCGCGCGCCTGGATGGCGTCGGCGCGATCGGGGACGATCTCGGACAGTATCAGCGCCCAGGTCCAGCCGATCGACGTGTGGCCGGACGGATAGGAGCCATTGCCGCGCAGGTCCTTCTCGTCTTCCGGCGAGCAGGTCGGCTCGTTGTTGACCATGAACGGACGCGCGCGCTGGTAGTGCTTCTTGGCCGTGCGGGTGGCGGCACTGGCATCGATCCGGCTGCGCTCGAGCAGGCGGTACAACGCCGGGGTCTTCACTGCATCCACGTCCACGTCGATGGCGCAGGAGAACTGGTTGGCACCGGCCGGGAAGCCCAGTTCGGCGTCGCGATGGGCCTGCGCGAAGCGCGGGCTGCCGCGCAGCGCTCGGGCTTGGCGACTGACCTGTTC
>NZ_JBFUMN010000457.1:0-528 GCF_054049335.1 Roseateles sp. P5_E1 | reverse complement strand
CATCAGCGGTAAATTCCGCTTCAAGGGCATCGCAGCGCATGCCGCGCTCGCGCCGGATCGCGGACGTTCGGCGCTCGATGGGGTGGAGGCGCTCAACCACATGGCCAACATGATGCGCGAGCACGTGCCCGACGGCACGCGCATCCATTACGTGATCAGCAATGGCGGTGCGGCCCCCAACGTGGTGCCCGACGCGGCCGAAGCCTATTACTACGTGCGCCACGTCGATCCGGCCGTGGTGCGCGATGTGATCGCGCGCCTGCACCTGGCCGCGCGCGGCGCGGCGATGGGCACCGGCACCGAGGCGACATTCGAGCCTACCGGTGGGGTGTACTCGCTGCTGCCCAACGATGTGTTGGGCCAGGTCATGCAGCGTTCGCTGCAGCAGGTGGGTGGCGTGATCTACGACGCTGCCGATACCGCGTTCGCGCAGCAACTGCAGCAAAGCCTGCAGCAGCGCCCTGCGCTGGAAAGCGCCGCATCCCTGGAGCCCTACAGCGCCGAGCAGGCCGGTGGGGCGTCCACCGA
>NZ_JBFUMN010000456.1:0-528 GCF_054049335.1 Roseateles sp. P5_E1 | reverse complement strand
GGCGTGGACATTTCCACCCCGCTGATCACGCGCGCCATCACGCGCGCTGCGTCCGCAGCACTGCCGGTGGATTTCAGGGTGGGCGATGCACAGCGGCTTGCGCTGCTGCCCGCCTCGTTCGACCGGATCGTGTCGCGCTTCGGGGTGATGTTCTTCGATGACCCGGTGATGGCCTTCTCCAACCTCCGCCAGGCGACCCGCGACGGTGGCGGCCTGCATGCGATCGCCTGGCGCAGCGCCGCGGAAAACCCGTTCATGACCGCCGCCGAGCGCGCCACTGCTCACCTGTTGACGTTCCCCGCACGCGTTGCCGATGCGCCGGGGCAGTTCGCGTTTGCGGACCGGGACCGGGTGGTCGGCATTGTCACCGACGCCGGATGGCAGAACATTGACGTTGTTGCGCAGGATGTTGCCTGCGAGATCGCCGCCGCGGACCTGCCTGCCTATGTGACGTTGTTGGGCCCGGTCGGGTCGGCGCTGCGCAGCGCGGACATCGAACCGGCGCTGCATGCACGGGTATTGCAGGCG
>NZ_JBFUMN010000455.1:0-529 GCF_054049335.1 Roseateles sp. P5_E1 | reverse complement strand
AAGCAGTCCGGTGGTCACGTGCTGCTCGATTCCGCACCTGGCATCGGCACCACCATCACCATGCTGTTCCCGCGTTCGTCGGCGCCGCTGCCGCATGATCGGCCGCTCGGCGAACCGCGACAGGGACTCTACGAGGTCCTGGAGGACACCACGATCCTGGTCGCCGAAGACAACGACGATGTCCGCGCCTACACCGTGGAAACCCTGCGCCAGCTCGGTTACCGCGTGCTGGAAGCGCATGACGGCCCCTCTGCCATGCGACTTCTGGAGCGTACCGATGTCAGCGTGGACCTGTTGTTCTCGGACATCGTGATGCCCGGCATGTCCGGGTGGGAGCTGGCCAAACGGGCGTTGGCGCGAAATCCCGGCCTGCATGTGCTGTTCACCTCCGGCTACCCGCGCGACCTCGATGCCAGCGGTGCGCTTGGCCGGAACATTGCGATCCTGGCCAAGCCGTTCACCCGGAGCGACCTGGCCGGATCGATCCAGACCGCATTGCAGGAGGACCCGGCCGGGTCCCTCGCTGACG
>NZ_JBFUMN010000454.1:0-529 GCF_054049335.1 Roseateles sp. P5_E1 | reverse complement strand
GCGCCAGCATCCAGTGGCTGGACCTGGACCCGCAGCAGGCCCGCACGCTGGCCGCAGGCCTGGCCGAACGCGCCAAGCCCGAGAACGCGCGCTACCACTACGACTACTACACCGCCAACTGCGCCACGATGGTGCGCGACACCATCGACCAGGCGCTTGGCGGCGGCCTGCATTCGCAGCTGTCCGGTCGCTCGCGTGGCAACACCTACCGCAGCGAATCGGTGCGGTTGGCCTCGCCCTCGCCATGGATGTGGCTGGGCTTCGACATCGGCCTGGGGCCGTTCGCCGACCAGCCACTGTCGCGCTGGCAGGAAGCCTTCGTGCCGATGCGACTGGCCGACGCGCTGCGCCAGGCCCGCAACAGCGAAGGCCGTCCGCTGGTGCAGGCCGAGCAGGAACTGCTGCCGCACCGCATCGCGCCCGAACCCAAGGAATCCCCGCGCCACTGGTGGCCGTGGCTGCTGTGTGGACTGCTGGCCGCCGCGGGCGTAATCGCCCTGCGCACGCGTCGGCGCGTGCTGGGCGGTAT
>NZ_JBFUMN010000453.1:0-529 GCF_054049335.1 Roseateles sp. P5_E1 | reverse complement strand
AGTGGGCGGTGGTCAGCATCGGGCTGTTCAACTCGATCATGTTCCCGACCATCTTCGCGCTCGCCATCGCGCGGCTGGGCGCGTTGACCGGCAAGGGCTCCAGCCTGCTGGTGATGGCCATCGTGGGCGGTGCGGTGGTTCCGCTGGCGATGGGCTGGGTGGCCGACCACCACGGCCTGCAGCTGTCGTTCCTGCTGCCGATGCTGTGCTACCTGTACATCGTCTTTTACGCGTGGCGGGGTTCGCGCCTTTCCCCCTAGCGGTGCCGCACTGCTCAGCGGCGGCGCGGTGCGTGGGTGGATTCACGCACGAGCACCGCATGGTCCACGGTGACCATGCGGCCGCCGTCCGGGCTGCGGATGCGCTCGATCAGCTGCTCGGTAGCCAGCGTGCCCATGCGTGAGGTGGGCTGCCGCACGGTGGTCAGCGCCGGGTAGATGTGCCCGGCAATGGGCGTGTCGTCGAAGCCGCAGACCGACAGGTCCCTGGGGACGCGCAGGCCCCGTTGGCCGGCCACGCGATAGACCGC
>NZ_JBFUMN010000452.1:0-529 GCF_054049335.1 Roseateles sp. P5_E1 | reverse complement strand
GCGTAGACGCGGTCCACGGCTGCTTCGATGAAGGTGGTGTTGTCGAAGGCGACGAAGATGCGGGTGCCTTCGGGCAGGGTCAGTGCGACGCGCTCGGCCTCGGCGCGCGCGGTACGGGCCACGTCCAGTGCGTTGGCGGTGGAGGTTTTGACGATGCCCAGGCCGATGCCCGGCTCGCCGTTGCTGCGGTAGTAGGCGCGGCGTTCGGAGGAGGCCAGTTCGATCTTCGCCACGTCCCCCAGGCGTACCACGTAGCCGTCGTTGCCCTTGCCCAGCGGGATGGTCGCAAAGTCCTCGGGCTTGCTGTAGTTGCGCTCCACGCGCAGGGTGAAATCACGGTCGGTCGATTCGATGCGGCCGGCGGGCAGTTCCACGTTTTCATTGCGCAGCGCGGTTTCCACATCCCCCACGGTGAGGCCGCGGGCAGCGATCTGGTCGCGGTCCAGCCAGATGCGCATGGCGTAGCGCTGGCGGCCGCCGATGCGGACCTGGGCTACGCCATCCAGGCTTGAGAAGCGATCCACCACAT
>NZ_JBFUMN010000451.1:0-529 GCF_054049335.1 Roseateles sp. P5_E1 | reverse complement strand
GACATCGGCAACAGGATGCCGCCGAGCCTACTGCACGCGGGGCGCCGACGGACTCACATCGCCACTACATCGCCCGCACGGGACGCCCGTCAGCGTTGCTCATCCAGCCAATGCCGGCACCGCGTCGCGGGTGTAGCGCAGCAGCCGGCCACGTCCCGGGGCATCGCCCTCGTCATCGAACAGCCCGTACGACTCGTTCACCGCATAGCCCTGGGTGGCCATCGCACGCGAGAACGGACCGACGTTGCCGCGGCCGGGATCGGTGAGCAGCAGTTCGGCACTTGGCCGGGCGTGGCGCTGCATCATCGTGGCGATCTGCAGGGCATGGCCGCGCTCGTAGAGCACGTCGCTGCCGATGATCAGATCGAAGCGGCCCAGTGACGCATCCGGCAGCTCCCACGGCAGATCGCGATAGTGGATGGCCGGCAGATCGTTGAGGCCGGCGTTGTAGGCCAGGAACGATTCGGCCAGCGGGTGGTGATCGCTGGCCACTATGTCGGCGCCTCGCCGGGCCAGCACGAGGCTGGAC
>NZ_JBFUMN010000450.1:0-530 GCF_054049335.1 Roseateles sp. P5_E1 | reverse complement strand
CATCGGAATCGCAGGCGGGCAACAGGTGCGACACGATACCCTGTCCAGCCGGCCGGCGGGATAGGCCACAAGGCCCGCCCCGGCTCAGGTTTCGGCGCGCTCGCCGATCTGCGCCCGGTAGCCGCGCGGGGACACCCCGACCTCGGCCTTGAACTTGCGGGTGAACGCGCTCTGGTCGGTGAAGCCGCAGGCCTGGCCGATGCTGGCGATGCTGTCCGGCCCGTGCAGCAGGTGCACCGCCATCTGGATGCGCAGGCGGGTCAGCACCTGCTGTGGGGTCATCTGGAACACCTTGCGGAAGGTACGCTCCAGTTTGGACAGYGAGAACCCGGTGATGTCCAGCAGGGTCTGCATGCGCACGTTCTCGGCGTAATGCGCGTTCAGATGCGCCAGCGCCAGCCGCAGCTGCTCGTACTGGGTGCCCAGGCTGTCTTTCTGACCCAGGTCGCGCGAGATGCCGATCAGGCCCCTGATCTGCCCGTCCACCAGCAGCGGGCGCTTGCAGGTCAGGCACCAACCCGGCTCGCGGT
>NZ_JBFUMN010000449.1:0-530 GCF_054049335.1 Roseateles sp. P5_E1 | reverse complement strand
AGACGACATCAAGTCGATCACCTGGGAACGCAAGGTTTCCAGAAAACTACTTTCGCTTTCGAACACCAGTTCATCGTGCACCTGCATGATCATCCGCGCCTGGTCGCCCTGGCCCTGCAGCCAGTCGTCCACCTTCACCATCGCGCGCTTGATGATGTCCGCTGCGGTGCCCTGCATCGGGGCGTTGATCGCCGCGCGTTCAGCCCCGGCGCGCAGGCCCTGGTTGCGGGCGTGGATGTCGTTCAGGTACAGCCGGCGGCCCTCCAGGGTTTCCACGTAACCCTGGTCGCGGGCCTGCTGGCGCATGCGCTCCATGAAGTCGCGCACGCCGGGATAACGGCTGAAGTACAGCGCCACGTAATCCTGGGCCTGGCCGCGGTCGATGCCCAGGTTGCGGGCCAGCCCGAACGCACTCATGCCGTACATCAGGCCGAAGTTGATCGCCTTGGCGGCACGGCGTTCGTTGGGGGTGACCTCGTCCAGTGCCCGCCCGAAGACCTCGGCGGCGGTGGCGCGGTGCACGTCCACAC
>NZ_JBFUMN010000448.1:0-531 GCF_054049335.1 Roseateles sp. P5_E1 | reverse complement strand
GCGTGGCGCGGGTGATCGAACTGCTGGCCGGCGTTCCTGCACCCGCCTCGGTCTGGGAAAGCCAGATCCTGCCCGCGCGTGTCCGCGACTACACGCCCGCCCTGCTGGACGAACTGCTCGCCACCGGCACGGTGGTCTGGTCCGGCCACGGCCGGTTGGGCGAGGACGACGGGCTGGTATCGCTGCACCTGCAGGAATACGCCTTCGAGACGTTGCCCGCCGTGCCTGCACCTGCCGAGCGTTCGCCGTTGCAGCAGACGATCCTGCAGGTGCTCGCCGAAGGTGGGGCGTACTTCGCGCGCCAGCTCGCCGCCGCCGTGCAGGCGCGGTCGATCGCCGACGACAACGCACTGCCTGCGGTCGGCGCGGTGAGTCCCGATGCGCTGCACACCACGCTGTGGGAGCTGGTCTGGATGGGGTATCTCACCACCGATATCTGGACCCCGTTGCGCGGCCTGGCCGGGATACGCCCGCCACGGCCGCGGGCGGTCCGGACCTCGCGCCGAAGCACGCGCGTCCGCGGCATCCCGA
>NZ_JBFUMN010000447.1:0-531 GCF_054049335.1 Roseateles sp. P5_E1 | reverse complement strand
CGCATTCCTAAAGGACACCGGCCGCGCCGAGTACGTTGGCGTGACCGATGACGAGGCGCTCGCGGCTTTCCACCAGCTCGCACGTACCGAAGGCATCCTGCCGGCACTGGAGTCCAGTCATGCGATCGCCCAGGCCATGAAGCTGGCGCGCGACATGCCCAAGGACGCGATCGTGCTGTGCAACCTGTCCGGTCGCGGCGACAAGGATGTGCACACGATCGCCGGCCGTGAAGGCATCACGTTCTAGTTCCGGTCCTTGCCGCGACGCCAATCCAATCCGACGACACCGATGAACCGCATCGATACCCGCTTCGCCAGGCTGAAGGCCGAAGGCCGCAAGGCGCTGATTCCYTTCWTCACCGCGGGCGAYCCSKSSCTSGAGGCSACCGTGCCGGTGATGCATGCGCTGRCYGCYGCCGGCGCCGAYGTGATCGAACTSGGCGTGCCGTTTTCCGAYCCSATGGCCGAYGGCCCCACCATCCAGCGCAGCTCCGAGCGCGCCCTGGGCCGCGGTGCGGGCCTGTCGTACGT
>NZ_JBFUMN010000446.1:0-531 GCF_054049335.1 Roseateles sp. P5_E1 | reverse complement strand
CCGCGGACCAGTTGCAGGAACGCATCGCCCACCGCCTCGTCAGGCGCCTTGTAGACGATGGCGATCGGACCGCGCGAGGCCAGCCACTGGTTCAACAACTCCCAGTTGCCGTGGTGCGGGGCGGCCACGATCACGCCCTTGCCGGCCGCCAGCGCGGCGTCGTACAGCGCCTCGCCATGGCGTTCGACCAGGCAGGCCAGGTTCGCTTCACGCGGACGGGTCCACAGACGCAGGGTCTCCACCGCCTGCATCGCCGTGGAGCGCAGCACCTGCCGGTGCATCACCGCGCGCTGGGCATCGGTCAGTTCGGGGAAGGCCAGTTCCAGATTGCGCCGGGTGACCCGACTCTCACGGGCGTTGAGACGGATCCACAGGCCCGCCAGTGCGGCGCCGAAGCCTCGCAGCCAGGACCAGGGCAGGCGGGTGAACAGGGCGGCGGCGCGATAGGCCAGGCGGGCAGTGGTGTGCGGTTTCATCACTGCAAAGTCTAGCCGCTGGCGGCGAGCGTGTCGGCGCGCGGTCGCGTTAAGG
>NZ_JBFUMN010000445.1:0-531 GCF_054049335.1 Roseateles sp. P5_E1 | reverse complement strand
TGCACCCAGCGCGGTGGCGCTGGCGGCATCGGCCCAGGAGTTCCAGCCAATCGCGGTGGCGTAGTCGTCGGTCGCCCATGCACCGGCGCCGAACGCCGCCGCACCGGTGCCACTGGCACGGGCCGGAATCAGACCGAAGAAGGTCGACCCACCGATGGCGACGCTTTCATCGCCGGTGGCTTCACTGGATTCACCGAGCGCGACCGCGCTGGCACCGGCGGCGGTCGCCGAGGTGCCAACCGCGGTGGCCAGGCTGTTGGACGCAATCGCGCCGTAACCCAGCGCGTTGGACAGACGACCACTGGCTTCACTGTAGCTGCCGAACGCAGAGGCGCCGGCATCGGAAGCGCTGCTGCGGAAGCCATTGGCGGGGGCCTGCTGGCCGCGTGCCACCGACTCGACGCCGTTGGCCGTGGCATAGGCGCCGCTGGCGACGGCACCGCTACCGACGGCGCTGGCACCGATCTCGCTGGCACTGGCGTTGCTGCCCAGGGCGACACTGTTCTCGCCAGTGGCCTGCGCATTGCTGCC
>NZ_JBFUMN010000444.1:0-531 GCF_054049335.1 Roseateles sp. P5_E1 | reverse complement strand
GCGCGATGTCGGCGGCTACGCGGTGGCGATGGCGCAGTCGATGCAGACCGTCTTCGACTGCAAGCCGGGACAGGTGATGTTCTCCACCTCGGATGTCGGCTGGGCGGTCGGGCATTCTTACAACGTGTACGGACCGCTGATCGGCGGCTGCACCTCACTGCTGTACGAAGGGCTGCCGACCAACCCGGACCCGGGCATCTGGTGGGCGCTGTGCGAGCAGTACGGGGTGCGTACGCTGTTCTCCTCGCCCACCGCGATCCGTGTGCTGAAAAAGCACGACACCGATTTCATCCGCCGCCACGACCTGGATGCGCTCAAGTACGTGTTCCTCGCCGGCGAACCGCTCGACGAACCCACCGCGCACTGGATCAACGATGCGCTCGGCAAGCCGATCATCGACAACTACTGGCAGACCGAGACCGGCTGGCCGGCGCTCACCCTGCTGCCGGGCGTGGACATGAAGCCGGTGCGCTTCGGTTCGCCGGGTTTCCCGAATCTTGGTTACAAGATGAAGGTGATCGATGAGAACAC
>NZ_JBFUMN010000443.1:0-531 GCF_054049335.1 Roseateles sp. P5_E1 | reverse complement strand
GTGGTCCACGGCTCGTACAGGCCCACCTGGTTTTCCTGGATCGGCATGTCGCTGTGCGCGTAGCCGATCGACACGCCCCAGGTGTTGTCCAGGAACTGGTCGATGTAGCTGGCGCTGAAACGGTTGCCGTACGGGTCGACGTTGGCGGCCTTGCCCAGCGAGCTCTTCTGGTAGCGGCCGCTGATGGCGATCACGCGCTCAGCGAAGCTGAGCGGGCGCACGGTCTGCATGTCGATGGTGCCCGACAGACCCTGGCCGACCAGTGCCGCATCGGGGGTCTTGTACACGGTCACGCCATTGACCAGTTCCGASGGRTACTGGTCGAATTCSACRCTGCGGTTGTCGCCGGTGCTRACCASTTCRCGSCCGTTGAGSAGSGTGGTGGCGAAGTCSGGCGACAGGCCGCGYACGCTGATGACCTGKGCRCGGCCGGCMACGCGCTGSGCGGCCAGGCCGGGCAGGCGGCCCAGCGATTCGGCGATGCTCACATCGGGCAGTTTGCCGATGTCCTCGGCCGAGATCGCCTCGACC
>NZ_JBFUMN010000442.1:0-532 GCF_054049335.1 Roseateles sp. P5_E1 | reverse complement strand
GCCGGAGCACGTATGAGTGCAGTGCCTCGACATCGCCAGTGTTCTTCCCAACGATTTCCAAAGGAAGTAGGCGTGGAGTGGTCTCGTCATCAGATTTCATTGCGGCGTGTTTTCCTCTTGAATGGAGCCGGTTTCTTGCTCGCTCGCAATGCCAACGTCGGCCCTGCTTCGGGCATGGCGACGACCTTTTTTTCTGAAAAGTGGAGTTCTCCACGCCGGATCTCAGCGCTAACCGAGGCAAGCGCTGAGCTAAGCTGCCTGGTCCGAGCCCAATCACCCTGTCCGGGTATCGAGCGGCCTTCAGATCGGCAGGAAGCTAAAGCATTCCGGATCCATCGTGAAAGCGCACCTATGCAGCCCCATGAGCCGTCATGAAGTGCCTCGATGTACTCGTCCATTGCATACTCGTCTTCATGGATGAGGCTCGAGTAGTGGCGCACTATCCTTGTCCATTCGACCATGTCCCACTCTGACTCCCTGTAGCGGGGGAATTCGATGGTTTGAGATCGGCCGATCAGATGAGGAGCCAGGT
>NZ_JBFUMN010000441.1:0-532 GCF_054049335.1 Roseateles sp. P5_E1 | reverse complement strand
GACTTAGGGCGGCCGGCGTGGAAGTCGAAGGGCGCGCCGGTGAGGGCTATGGGCTTACCCGGCCGTTGGACCTGCTGGAACCGGAGACCATCCGCGCCGGCTTGCCCAAGGTCACCCAGGCCCTGCTGCAGTCGCTGCAGGTCGCCTGGACTGTGGACTCCACCATCGCTGAGTTGCTGCGCTGCAGCGCGCCTGAACAGGGCGTTCGCGTCCTGCTGGCCGAGCGCCAGACCGGCGGCCGTGGCCGTCGCGGCCGGACCTGGGCCTCGCCACTGGCCGCCAACGTCTACCTGTCGGTGCTGCGCCTGTTCTCCGGTGGCCTGGTCCGCCTGAGCGGCCTGAGCCTGGTGGCCGGCATCGCGGTGGCCGAGGCGCTGCACGACCTGGGCTACGTGCAGGCAGGGTTGAAGTGGCCGAACGATCTGATGGTGGACGGACGCAAGCTGGTCGGCCTGCTGGCCGAGGGCGGCGGCGAATATGCCGGCCCGGCGCGCGCGGTGATCGGTATCGGCATCAACGTCCACATGCCGGC
>NZ_JBFUMN010000440.1:0-534 GCF_054049335.1 Roseateles sp. P5_E1 | reverse complement strand
ACCCGGGACAGCTTGTCGCGCATCTGGCGCATGGCGGCCTCATTGGCAATCACGCGCAGGTTGACCTGCTCTGTCGCCACGTCCATGACCTTGCCATCGCGGCCCACCTGTACCAGCAACAGAACGTCGCCGCGTCCGCCGGCACGATAGACGTCTTCCGGATACGCCGGCGGGGGCATCTTCAGCCGGGTCACGTCGTCTGTGGCGGTGGGGTCGTACTGCTGGAAACTGGCGGCAAGCAGCGTCACCTGCTGGCCGCCATCGGGATTGATCCTGCCGCCCAGGCGAAGACTGACCGGGCTGCGCGCCTTGACCGCCTGCCCATCGACCAGCACCGGCTGGAACCGCCAGGCCTGCACCGCGCCCTCGACAAACCGGGCGATGGCATCGTTGACCTGGCCGCGCTTGTCGATCTGGAACGCCTCGACCTGGCCATCCGTGCCGATATCGATCTGGCCAGTGAGCACCATGCTGGCCTCGGCTTGCTGACGCACCTCCCGCCGCGATTGCGAGGCTGCATCGGGGACCATGGAC
>NZ_JBFUMN010000439.1:0-534 GCF_054049335.1 Roseateles sp. P5_E1 | reverse complement strand
GCTCGGCGCTGGGCGCGATCTTTTCCTGGGCGATGCGGCGCGCAACGTCCTGCAGCATCAACTGCTCTTCGGTAAAACTGAAATCCACAACACCCTCCCGGGAACATGGTGATTTTGGCCGCGCAGCGCGCGTCCAGGTGCGGCGATTGTACCGGGGGCCGGTCAATGCCAGCTGACTTGACCCGGCACCGGCCCGGGGCGAAAATATCTCTATATCGCGATAGGTAGATATTCAATGGATCTCGAGGACTGGTCGGTCCGGCTGAAAGTGTTCGCCGACGCCACCCGCGTACGCCTGCTCACGCTGCTGGAGCAGGAAGAATTGACCGTGGCCGAGCTGTCGGCCATCACCACGCTGGCGCAGCCACGCGTGTCCACCCACCTGGCCCGGCTCAAGGAAGCCGGCCTGGTGCGCGACCGGCGTGCCGGCGTGTCGGCGTATTACCGCTTCGACGACGCCGCGCTGGACCCGGCGCAGCGTGCATTGTGGCATGCACTGAGCACCGGCAGCGACGATCCGCTGCTGCGCCAGGA
>NZ_JBFUMN010000438.1:0-534 GCF_054049335.1 Roseateles sp. P5_E1 | reverse complement strand
GTCCTTCATCTTGGCGATGTTCTCGGGCTTGAAGATCAGATCCCAGCTGTTGGCGATGTCGGTGCTGCCGCCGAAACGCTGCTTGAGCAGTTCCACGTTGTAGCCGATGCCGGTGGTGCCGATCATGTACGGCACGCCGTACTGGTTGCCCGGGTCCTGCTGGGCGATGCGCTTCATCACGTCCGGGTCGAGGTTGGCCAGGTTCGGGATCTTGCTCTTGTCCAGCGGCAGGAACACCCCGGCCTTGATCTGGCGGCCGAAGAAATTCAGCGTCGGCACCACCACGTCGTAGCCGCTGTTGCCGGCCAGGAGCTTGGTTTCCACCATCTCATCGCTGTCGAACACATCGTAGGTCACCTTGGTGCCGGTGGCCTTCTCGAAGTTGGGGATGGTGTCTTCGGCGATGTAATCGCTGTAGTTGTAGACGTTCAGCACCTTGCTGTCGTCGTCGGACTTGCCGCCGCCACAGGCGCTGAGTACGGATACGGCAATGCCGAGGGTGAGGATTCGCAGCTTCATCGGACTCTCCACAGG
>NZ_JBFUMN010000437.1:0-535 GCF_054049335.1 Roseateles sp. P5_E1 | reverse complement strand
GCACCAGCAAGCGCTTGATGCCGGGGAGCGTGCTCGACGCGCCGACCGGAACCACTGCGCCGTTCTCGGCGATGTCGGGCGCGCTGACGGTCACGTCGCCGCTCGCCGCCGGCGCGTTGGCACCGAGCGCTTTCATCACGTCGGCGAGCGACTTGGCGTCGAACGCGGCCTGGTTGAAGCCTGCCGCCTGGGCCTGCGCCGCGGCCGGCAGCGCGCCGGCGCCGAGCAGCAGCAGCGCGAGCTTCGCGGACGTGGAGAGGGCGTGTCGACGGGTGTGCATGGGGGTCTCCTTCGTGTGATGTCGATTCATCGTTTGGCGGCCTGTGCAATCCAGCTCGCGATCGTGCGTGCGTCGGCCTCCGCGATCGATTGCGGCGGCATCGGCACCCCGCCCCACACGCCGCTGCCGCCAGCGCGGATCTTCTGCACCAGGTAGCCGACTGCGTCGTCATGGCTCGCGTATTTCTTCGAGATGTCGGTGAACGACGGGCCGACGAGCTTGCTGTCGACGCCGTGGCACGCGCTGCACGCGTGC
>NZ_JBFUMN010000436.1:0-535 GCF_054049335.1 Roseateles sp. P5_E1 | reverse complement strand
CGTGCTGTCGACCTTCCCCGAGGTGCTCTCGCTCAAGGCCCGCCGCCAGCTGGAAAAACTGGGCGTGGAAGTACTCACCGGTACGCCGGTCAGCGACATCAACAGCGATGGCTTCCAGCTCGGCGATCACTTCGTCCCCGCGCGCACCGTGGTGTGGGCTGCCGGCGTGGCCGCCTCGCCGCTGGCGCGCACGTTGGACGTCCAGCTGGACCGCGCCGGCCGCGTGCCGGTGCAGCCAGACCTCACCCTGGACGGCCATCCGGAAATCTTCGTCGCCGGCGACCTGGCCGCGCTCAGCCAGGCCGACGGCCGGCCGGTGCCCGGCGTGGCGCCTGCGGCCAAGCAGATGGGCAAGCATGTGGCGGCGATCATCCGCGCACGGTTGGAGAACAAGCCCGCGCCCGGGCCGTTCAAGTACCAGGACTTCGGCAACCTGGCCACGATCGGGCGCATGGCCGCGATCGTGCACCTGGGCAGGCTGCAGTTGTCCGGCGTGCTGGCCTGGTGGTTCTGGCTGGCCGCGCACGTGTTCTTC
>NZ_JBFUMN010000435.1:0-535 GCF_054049335.1 Roseateles sp. P5_E1 | reverse complement strand
TCCCGGCTCTTCCCTTCCTGCAATGTCTTGTTGAACTCGGCCTGGCGACGCGTGCGATCCAGCACCTGGCCCTTGAGCTGGCCACAGGCGGCATCGATGTCGTCGCCACGGGTGCGTCGCACCATGGTGAGCACCTGCGCATCCAGCAGGATCTTCTGGAACGCGCGGATTTCGGTATCGCCGGAACGCTCGTAGCGCGTGCCCGGGAACGGATTGAACGGAATCAGGTTGACCTTGCCTGCGTGCGAGGCCTGCACGGCGTTGTCGAACTGGCGCATCAGCCGCGCCAACTGCCGGGCATGCTCGGGCTGGTCGTTGATGCCCTTCATCAGGGTGTATTCGAAGGTGACCGATTCGCGGCGCTTGTTGGCGCGCAGGTAGCGCGCGCACGAGGCCATCAGCTCGGCGATCGGGTACTTCTTGTTCAGCGTGACCAGCGTCTCGCGCAGCGCATCGTTGGCCGCGTGCAGCGACACCGCCAGAGACACATCGCTTTCCGCCGACAGCCGATCGATCTGCGGCACCAGGCCGGAGG
>NZ_JBFUMN010000434.1:0-535 GCF_054049335.1 Roseateles sp. P5_E1 | reverse complement strand
AGGTTACCGCTCGGCGGTGTGGCTCAAGCCACTGCTGACCGCTGCCATGGCGGTACTGGCGCTTTCCGCGCTGGCCTGGCCCGTCGCCGCGTTCGTCCGCCGTCGTCATGGCCGCGTGCTGGCCTGGCCGCGCAGGACGCTGCTGGCCTATCGCCTGAGCCGCCTCGCGTGCTGGTTCATGCTGCTGGTACCTGCAGCAGCCATGGCGTTGATGGCGTGGGCGGCCGCGGATTTCGCCCGCCTGGACGACCGTCTCGATCCGGCGGTGATCGGGCTGGGCACCGCCTCCGTGATCGCCATCGTCGGCGGGCTCGCGGCGATGACCTGGAACCTGCTGCAGACGCTGCGCGGCGGACGCGGCTGGCAGGCACGCCTTTGGGCCGTGCTGCTGCTGATGGCCGCCTGCGTGCTTGCCTACGCGCTGGCTCTGATGGGCCTGGCCGACTTCGCTCTCAACTACTGACCCGTCGCCCCGCTTCGGGGCTGGAGACATCCTGTGAAACTCACCCTGCAGATCGACACGCTTGCATTGCTG
>NZ_JBFUMN010000433.1:0-535 GCF_054049335.1 Roseateles sp. P5_E1 | reverse complement strand
CTGCTCAATGCGCTCGAACCTGCTCGCTTTTTCCGTCGTCGCCAGCCTTGGGCTGGTCCAGGTTGCCCAAGCCGCTGAAGGCATGTGGGTGCCGCAGCAGCTGCCGGAAATCGCCGGTCCGCTCAAGCAGGCGGGGCTGAAGCTGTCGCCGGAGCAGATCTCCAACCTGACCGGCGACCCGATGGGTGCGGTGGTGGCGCTGGGCGGCTGCACCGCCAGCTTCGTGTCGCCGCAGGGCCTGGTGGTGACCAACCACCATTGCGCCTACGGTGCGATCCAGCTGAACTCGACCGCCGAGAAGAACCTGATCAAGGACGGCTTCAACGCACCCACCCTGAAGGATGAGCTGAGCGCCGGCCCGAACGCGCGCGTGTACGTGCTCGACCAGATCACCGATGTGACCGCGCAGGCCAAGGCCGCCATCGCCGCCGCCGGCAAGAATCCGCTGGCGCGGACCCGCGCGCTGGATGCCTTCGACAAGGCACAGACCGCAGCGTGCGAAGCCGATGCCGGGTTCCGCTGCCGTCTGTTCAGT
>NZ_JBFUMN010000432.1:0-535 GCF_054049335.1 Roseateles sp. P5_E1 | reverse complement strand
GAGCGAAACCCAGCGGATGGCGATACATTCAGACCCCGCCTTTCTTGCGGGTGACTACGCCGACCAGGCGCCGCCGATTGCCGGTCTGGGCGCAGCACGTGCCATCGCCATGATGACCTACCGGTCCGCTCGGATGTTCGAGCAGCGGCACGCAGGCGTGGCAGTCGCGCCGCAGTCCGGTAAGGAGGGGCACAGCAGCGATTCGGTGCGTGAGTGGCTGCATCACCATGGCAGGCACTTCGTCGGGCGATTCGACGCAAATGTGTACCTGTCGCTGATCGATGCAATGGACCGCCATGACATCGGGTGGAAACGTGGCGGTGTGGAGGCGGCCTTGAATGGCATCCGTCAGCCGGCCATCGTCATCTCCATCAGTAGCGACTGGCTCTATCCTCCTTCTGAACAGCGCGAAATAGCCGAGGGGTTGTCGCAGGCTAAGTACGTGGAGATCGACTCCGAACAAGGGCATGACGGCTTTCTTATTGACGCGGCAATGCTGGAGCCGCACTTGACGCGTTTTCATGAGGTCCAGCGC
>NZ_JBFUMN010000431.1:0-536 GCF_054049335.1 Roseateles sp. P5_E1 | reverse complement strand
CCTGCTGCCGATGGCCTCTGCGCTGTGGTCCTCGCCGACCGCCAGCCTCACCGCGTTCCCCGCGCGCTACCTGGTGCAGTTCATGGCCAACCACCAGATGCTGCAGGTCAGCGGCCGGGCGCCGTGGCGGGTGGTGCAGGGCGGGTCGTCGCGCTACATCGAGGCGATGCGCCGGCGCTGGCAGGTCCGCGAGCGGCTGGATTGCCGGGTGTTCGGGGTGGAGCGTCACGAACATGGCGTGCGCGTGCACAGTGCGGCCGGGCTGGAGGGGTTCGACCAGATGGTGCTGGCCTGCCACAGCGACCAGGCGCTGGCGCTGCTCTCCGATGCGGACGCGGCCGAACGCAGCGTGCTCGGCGCGATCCGCTACCAGCCCAACGAGGTCGTCCTGCATACCGATGCAAGCCTGCTGCCCCGCAACCGCAAGGCGTGGGCGGCGTGGAACGCGCATGTGCCGGCCAGCCCGCTGGCGCCGTGCACGGTCAGTTACCTGATGAACCAGCTGCAGGGCATCGATACGCCCACGCCGCTGGTGG
>NZ_JBFUMN010000430.1:0-536 GCF_054049335.1 Roseateles sp. P5_E1 | reverse complement strand
GCCGACGGCGGCCGGCGCAGTCGCCGGCGTTACGGCGGGAGCGAGCACCGGACGGTTCTGCCGATCCACCGGCGTCACCACCTGGCCGTCGCGCAGCAGATGCCCACCGGCGGCGACCACCCAGTCGCCAGCGGTCACCCCAGACAACACCGGCACGGCCTCGGCGCCGTAGGCACCGACCGTCACCGGGGTGGCCTTGAGCGCACCGTTGGCCGGGTTCACCACCCACACGCTGGCCTTGCCATCGGCGCCACGCAACACCGCCGCCAGCGGCAGCTGCAAAGTGCCGCTGCGCCCGGCCGCGGCGAACACGCGCGCACTCTGGCCCAGTTCCACCTCGTCCACCGCTTCGGGCGCCAGGCTGACGCGSGTGGCATAGGTRCGCGCCTGCGSATCGGCGGCSGGGGCGATYTCGCGGATCGTGCCCGGCAGCAGCTGGCCTGGCCGGTTCCACAGCTCGATCTGCACCGGCTGGCCCACCTGGTAATCGCGGATGTTGCTTTCCGGCAGCGCGATCAGCACCTCGCGGCCACCAT
>NZ_JBFUMN010000429.1:0-536 GCF_054049335.1 Roseateles sp. P5_E1 | reverse complement strand
ACAGTGGACTGCATGGCCGGGGCGCGCATCGTACTGGGCTGGCTGGAATGGCCGGTGGCGCAGCTGATGTCGCTGTCGATGGCGTTGGTGGGCAATTTCGATACGGCCTACAAGGCGTGGCGACAGGCGCACGGCAACCAGTGGGCGGGCTCGACGGTGTTTCTGGGTGCGGTGGCGCGTGCCAGCGTGAGCGCGGAGCTGCGCGAAGACGCGCACGATTACAGCGATGCGGGCATGGTGCCGGTGTGGCGCCGCCTGCCGGAACTGCGCGATGCGATGAGCCTGGTGTGGCGGATGCTGTTGCTGTGGATGGCCGCGCTGGCGCTGCTGGTGATTGCCGGCTGGGTGACCTGAGCGGTCGTCACGACGCTGGGGCGATYAGCCCGGTGCGAGCCAGGTAAACGGAACCCACGGCAGGTTGCGCGCGATCCAGTACAGCGGCAACAGGGTCAGCCAGAAGGCAGGCTTCATCAACAGGGATATCAACGGCTGCATCCAGTGCGGACGCCAGCCGAGTGCCCAGCCCAGCACCAGCG
>NZ_JBFUMN010000428.1:0-537 GCF_054049335.1 Roseateles sp. P5_E1 | reverse complement strand
CCTCTCGGCTCTTCCCGAGGGTGGCGATGTTCCGCTCCAGCGCCGTAACTTGGCGGCTGGTGGCGACAACCTGCCGCGCAGAGCCCTTCTCCACTTCGGTGGCAAGGGAGGCGACCGACTGCTTCGCCGCATTGACGCCGGGCTCGACTTTGCTGTTGTCGATTTCGATGTCGATCCTGGCGGTGCCGATGCTCTCTTGTGCCATTTGCATTTGCCTCGGGCATAAAAAAACCGCCCGAAGGCGGTTGATCTGTGAGTTGTTCGATTACTTGGGTAGCGACCCTATTACCACGTCGTTACCCAGCGATAGGTAGTCAACTTGCTTCGTCGCTTTTGAATAAGTGCACGTAGCTGATACATCAAGGAGTGCACCGAAGTTGTTCTGCAGGCGCAGCCCATCACCCCGCTTCCAGTTGATAAACACAATCTCCTTTCCGCTCGCGACGTCTCCCGGGCTTGGGATCACAGCCGCCGATGGGTTGGTCGCCTTCTCTTTGATCGCCGCCTTGCAGGCCTCAACGGCCTGGCGCTCGCTGC
>NZ_JBFUMN010000427.1:0-537 GCF_054049335.1 Roseateles sp. P5_E1 | reverse complement strand
CCGCTGAGCCGCGCGGCCGTGGCCGCGCTGGCCGCCCGCGCCGGCCGCCCGGCCGCGGGCCTGTTCGAGACCAGCGGCGGCAATCCCTTCTTCGTGACGGAGCTGCTGGCCGCGCCGCTGGCCGAGGGCCTGCCGGTGTCGGTGCGGGACGCGCTGCTGGCGCGCGTGGCGCGGCTGTCGCCACCGGCGCGCGAGTTGCTCAATGTGGCCAGCGTCTCGCCCGCGCCGCTGGAGACCGCCGTGCTGGCCCACGCCTGCGGCCTGGAGCCCGAGGCCCTGGCCGAAGTCGTCACCAGCGACCTGCTGCAGGCCGGTGGCGACTGCCTGCGCTTTGCGCACGAGCTGACCCGGCTGACCGTGCTGGAAGCCCTGGGGCCCCGCGCCGCGGCCCTGCATGCCGCAGTGTTCGACGCCCTCAGCGAGCGCGGCGCGGCACCGGCGCGGCTCGTGCATCACGCCGAGCACGCCGGCCTGGACCATGCCGTGGCCCGGCTGGCGCCGCGCGCCGCCGAACTGGCGGCCGCCTCGGGCGCGCAC
>NZ_JBFUMN010000426.1:0-538 GCF_054049335.1 Roseateles sp. P5_E1 | reverse complement strand
GAACGACAGCGAGACCGAATTCAGGCAATGCCGCTCGTGGGTCGGTGGTGGACCATCGGGGAACACATGGCCGAGATGGCTGTCACATCGCGCGCAGACGATCTCGGTACGGATCATGCCGTGGCTGATGTCGCGGATCTCGCGCACATGCGCCGGGTCGAACGGGGCGAAGAAGCTCGGCCAGCCGGTCCCGGAGTCGAACTTGGTGCTGGAACGGAACAGCGGCAGCCCGCACAGGCGGCAGCCATAGACGCCGTCCTGCTTGTTGTCCAGGAACACGCCGCAGTAAGGCGCCTCGGTGCCGTGCTGGAGCAGCACCCGGCGCTCATCGGCGCTGAGACCGGCCACCAGGGCCTGGCGCTGGGCGTCGCTGGGGGGAGAGAGATCGAAGGCGGTCATGGCGGTTCCTCGCGGGGGTGGGTTCAAGATTGGGCCGGCGGCGGGCGCTTCAACCCGCGCGGCCTTGATCGGCGATGTTCATGGTGCTGATACCCGCGTGGGTGCAAGGTGGAGTCCTGATCCCCGCCGGAGCCTGCCA
>NZ_JBFUMN010000425.1:0-538 GCF_054049335.1 Roseateles sp. P5_E1 | reverse complement strand
GTGCACATCGCCTTGTTCGAACCGGCCTCGGTGCTGGCCCAGGGCATCGCCTATGCCACGCCGTGGCCGGAGCATCTGCTCAACGTGCCGGCCGGCAAGATGAGTGGGCTGCCCGAGGCGTCCGAGGATTTCCTCGATTACCTGCAGCAGGTCGATGCGTTCCCCGCGGTGTCGCGTGAGGCGCTTGCGGCCGAGTATGTGCCGCGACGCTTCTACGCGACGTACCTGCAGGCCCGGCTGGAACAGGCACAGGCGGCCAGCCCGGCACGCCTGAGCGTGGTGCACGAGGCGGTGATCGGTCTGCAGCCGGCGTCGACCCCCCGGCATCTTTCGCTGGCCAATGGCGAGCAGTGGCAGGCACGCCAGGTGGTGCTGGCCTGCGGCAACAGCATGCGCCCGTTGCCGGTGCCCGGCGCCGAGGCGCTGCCGCCGGGCAAGGTCGTGGATGCCTGGGATTACGACGGCGTGCGCCTGCTGGCCGGCGATGGCGACCTGGCCATCATCGGCTCGGGCCTGAGCATGGCCGACAGCGTGGTGG
>NZ_JBFUMN010000424.1:0-539 GCF_054049335.1 Roseateles sp. P5_E1 | reverse complement strand
GCTGTCCTGCGGCTCATAATCCTGGTCCACCGAGACGATGCGCTGCTGGTTGAGCACGTTGTAGACCGCCAGCTTGACGTTGATATCCAGTGGCACCGGGATCTTGTAGGCCACGCTCATGTCCAGGTCGTAGGTCCAGGGCGTGCGGCCGTCACCGCCACGCGGGGAATGCCCGAACACCCGCTCGGACGGCACCGTGGCCTGGCAGTTGGAGACGCACACGTAGTAGCTGTGGAAGTCGGTGGCGTCGAACGGGTTGCCGGCACCGAAGCGGGTGATCGGGCTGCCGGACTGCACGCCCAGCGTCGCGGCGACCGTGAGGTTCTCGGTCAGCGCATAGCTGCCGCGGAACTTGAACTGGTGGCGGCGATCGTTGGCCAGATAGCCGTAGCCGCGATAGTTGACCCACGGATTGTCGAAGTTTTCGGTGCGACCGGCATCGGCGAAGTCGGTGTCGGAGTTGACCGGTCCTTCGGCGTTGCCGCGGCCATAGGCCAACGTGTAGGACGCATTGAAGCCCCACGTGCCGTCCCATGCAC
>NZ_JBFUMN010000423.1:0-540 GCF_054049335.1 Roseateles sp. P5_E1 | reverse complement strand
TTTCCGGTTCGGACAGGTCGCGGATCTTGGTGGTCGAGGTAACGCCTGCGGCGTCGCAGACCTTCTTCGAACGGGTACGGCCGATGCCGTAAATGCTTTGCAACCCGACCCAGACGTGCTTCTGGGCTGGCAGGTTGACGCCTGCAATACGCGCCATGACGCGGTTCTCCAGCTGAGTGATGGCCGACAGCGCACCTTGGGCGCGCTAATCCGGCAGGATGGATCAAAAAAGTGAACTAGCGATTCTATCAAGGTCTCGGTGTACTTGGAAGTCCGTGGAACCTCAAAGGTTCCATGGACCCGGCGTGGGGAGTGTGCCCATGCTCCGGCGCCGGATGTCGTTGACTGCGGAGGTTGCCCTCTTCGTCGCCCGCGCTACTCCTGCGCGGGACCACCACATCACACCCCCACCCGAAACCGCTGCGGGGGCCGCCCTTCGATTTGGAAGGCCAGGTCCGGGAACCGGAGGGGCCTTCGCAACAAGAAGAATAGTGTAACAGGCTTATCAGCCGCGAGCAAAACCGCCGCGGTTGCCGCCCT
>NZ_JBFUMN010000422.1:0-540 GCF_054049335.1 Roseateles sp. P5_E1 | reverse complement strand
GCCGACGCATCGTCGCCCTGCGCGGTGACCTGCCGTCGGGCATGGGCCACCCCGGCGACCTGCGTTACGCCTCGGACCTGATCAGCTTCATCCGCGCCGAGCACGGCGACGCGTTCCGGATCGAAGTGGGCGCCTACCCCGAAACCCATCCGCAGGCCAACGACGCGCTGCTGGACCTGAAGCACTTCAAGACCAAGATCGACGCCGGCGCGGACGCGGCGATCACCCAGTATTTCTTCAACGCCGATGCGTACTTCCACTTCGTCGACGCGGTGCGCAAGCTCGGGGTAACGGTGCCGATCGTGCCGGGAATCATGCCGATCTCCAACTTCAGCCAGCTTCGCCGGTTCTCCGAGCAGTGCGGTGCGGAGATCCCGCGCTGGATCGGCCGGAAGATGCAGGCCTTCGGCGACGATGCCGAATCGGTGCGCGCGTTCGGTGCCGAGGTGGTCGCCGGACTGTGCGAGCGGCTGGTCGCCGGTGGCGCGCCGGGGCTGCATTTCTACACGCTCAACCTGGCCAAGCCAACCACCCAGGTGC
>NZ_JBFUMN010000421.1:0-540 GCF_054049335.1 Roseateles sp. P5_E1 | reverse complement strand
GATCGAGACCGCACTGATGGCGCCGCATGTCGAGGAATGGCTGGACGCGCCGCCCGAGCCGCTGCTGCGATACGCCGATGGCGAAGTGCGTATGGCGTTGTTCGATCCGGCCGGCTGGTGCGCGTTCTACAACCACGGCACCGGCGACTGCGATCGTCTGCAGGGCATCTACGACCAGTACCTGATCCGCCAGCGGCAGATGGCGGCGGTGCTCGAATCGCACGGCTTGCCGGTGCTGTTCGTGCATTGCGAAGCCGGCCAGGACGCGCGCGAGCTGCTGACCCGCTAACGGTAGGGCCGGCCGCTGGCCGGCTCCCGCGGGCATCGATAGCGATCATGGCAGCCACGCATGGCGTGGCTCTATCCGCGCTCCAAAAAAAACGCCGGCAATCGCCGGCGTTTTTCATTCTGCACCGCCTCGGTTACGGCGCGGCTTTGATCACCGCACAGGCCAGGCGCGCACCCGCGTTGCCGGTCGGCTGGGTCTTGTAGTCGTCCGCGTCGGCGTGGACGATCAGGCCACGGCCGATGATGTCGAAG
>NZ_JBFUMN010000420.1:0-540 GCF_054049335.1 Roseateles sp. P5_E1 | reverse complement strand
CCGCCTGCACCGACACCGGCAGCGCCAACGCGGCCGCACCCGGTTCGAGGATGAAGGCCAAGGCCAGCAGCAGCCACGCGCCGAACACGAAGCCAAGCGTGCTCATCAGCACCACCTGGCCGATTTCGCCCAGGCTCAGCCCGGCCCCGCCATAGCCGCGCAGGCGCACGGCGCCGCCGGTGAGCGCGGCAAACCCCAGCGTCTGGCCGAGCGTGTGGGCCAGGAAGGCGGTGATGCCCACACGCGCCGGGTGCAACTGCTTGCCGCTGCGACGCAGGCCAATGGCATCGAAACCGATCAGGCAGGCGTAACTGGCCAGGCCGAGCACCACGGTCAGCGCGATCTGGCCGGCACCGAGGTGGCGGAACGCTTCGCGGATGGCGCGGTAGCCGTGTTCGTCGAACTCGTTGGCCAGCCCGCGCAGCGCCAGGGCCAGGATCGCCAGGCTGAAGATGACGGTGGCGGCGCGGCGCCAGGCCAGGCGTGCCGGGGCGGGAGCAGGGGTCGTTTCGGTCATCGGTGTAGCGTGCTCCGTGGGGG
>NZ_JBFUMN010000419.1:0-540 GCF_054049335.1 Roseateles sp. P5_E1 | reverse complement strand
GGCGAAGCCCAGGTTCTGGCGCATGTTGCGCACGCTGGCGGTGGACAGCTGGCGTGCACGCAGGATCCCGCACAGGTCGCCCTTGACCAGSGTGASCTGCGCGCTGGACATCGCCACGTCGGTGCCAKTGCCCATSGCGATGCCGACRTCGGCYGYSGCCAGYGCRGGKGCRTCGTTGATGCCGTCGCCRGCCATCGCCACCTTGCGTCCCTGCGCCTGCAGCGTTCGGATCAGCGCGGCCTTGTCGGCCGGGCGCATTTCACCGTGCACCTCGTCCAACCCGAGTTCGCGCGCGACCGCTTCGGCGGTGGCGATGCCGTCGCCGCTGGCCATCACGATGCGCAGACCGTCGCGATGCAGCGCCGCGATTGCCTCGGCGGTGGATGCCTTGATCGGATCGGCCACCGCAAGCAGCCCGGCAAGCTGTCCATCGACGGCCAGGTACATCACGCTGGCAGCGGCGCGACGCAGGCCTGCGGCATGCTCACGCAGGGCGTCCAGCGCGATACCCTGTTCCTGCATCAGCGCTGCGTTGCCCAG
>NZ_JBFUMN010000418.1:0-542 GCF_054049335.1 Roseateles sp. P5_E1 | reverse complement strand
CCACCAGGTGATCAGCAGCGACAGCACGCCCAGCGGTATGGCGTTCCAGATCACCGCTGCCATCAGCGTGGACAGCGCCGACAGCGTCGCCTCGGTCGGACGCTGGGCAACCACACCCCAGCCGACGATCGGCACCGGCGCATAGCCGGCCAGCATCTGCACGCCGTGGCTGTTGCGCACATGCTGGGCGCCGGAGTGGCCCTTGCTGACCGCCTGCACCACCGGGTTTTCCATCGCGACCTGACCGACCCGGGCCGGCTCGATGTGGGACAGGATGCGGCCGTTGCGGTCGACCACGTACAGGTAGGAGCCATCGCGGTAGTAGTGCTTGCCCAGCAGCGTCTGCAGGATGCTGCGCTCGCGCAGGTAGATGGTGCCGCTGACGTAGCCCTTGTACTGGCCCTGCGCGCTGAAGATCGGGTGCGAGATCGCCACCAGCAGCCGTCCCGTGGCGGACTGGTAGGGATCGCTGATGAACGGCATGCGCCGCGCCAGCGCTTCCTTGTTGCCGCGGCTGTTGAGCACCACGCCCTGCAGGGCCA
>NZ_JBFUMN010000417.1:0-542 GCF_054049335.1 Roseateles sp. P5_E1 | reverse complement strand
CCCCTGCCCCCGACCGACCCGCTGCCACTGCCGATACCGGATCGACCGCAGATCGGCGACACCACCCGTGCGCTGCTGCAGCTGCAGGCGCGTGGCAGCCATGCCGGCGCGCACCTGCCGATGCTCGGCGACCAGGCCTCGCTCAGCTACGCACGCTACCTGCAGAGCTTCACCCACCCCATCCCGGAGTTCCTCGACACCAGCGTGCGCAAACAGGTCACTGGTGACGGCAACGGAGAGTGACCCCATGAATACCCACGCCCGTCAGCGCGGTGGCATGTCGGTGACGATGATGCTGGTGATGCTCGGCCTGGTGACGATGCTGGGCCTGGTCGAAATCGGCTATCTGTACTGGGCCAAGCGCGATGTGCAGAAAATCGCCGACCTCTCCGCGCTGGCCGGCGCGCAGCGGCTGGACCTGTGCAGCGCCGACCGCGCCGACAACAGCGCCGCGCGCAGCAACGCCGTGCAGGCCAACCGCTTCCCCGGCACGCTCAACGTGCGCTGCGGCGACTGGAATCCCACCCACACCACCGCCGACC
>NZ_JBFUMN010000416.1:0-542 GCF_054049335.1 Roseateles sp. P5_E1 | reverse complement strand
ATGGAGTACATCCCGGGCCCGGACTTCCCGACCGCGGGCATCATCAACGGGACCGCCGGCATCGTGGCCGGTTACCGGACCGGGCGTGGCCGGGTGCGCATCCGCGCCAAGGCCGAGGTCGAAGTGGCCGACAACGGCCGCGAATCGATCATCGTCACCGAGATCCCGTACCAGGTGAACAAGGCCCGGTTGATCGAGAAGATCGCCGAGCTGGTCAAGGAAAAGAAGCTCGAAGGCATCAGCGAGCTGCGCGATGAGTCCGACAAGGACGGCATGCGCATCTTCATCGAGATCAAGCGCGGCGAGTCGGCGGAAGTTGTGTTGAACAACCTCTACCAGCAGACCCAGATGGAGTCGGTGTTCGGCATCARCATGGTGGCGCTGGTCGATGGCCGCCCGCAGTTGATGAACCTCAAGCAGATGCTCGAGGCGTTCGTTCGCCACCGCCGCGAAGTGGTTACCCGGCGCACCGTGTTCGAGCTGCGCAAGGCGCGTGCCCGTGCGCACGTGCTGGAAGGCCTSACCGTCGCGCTGGCCAACAT
>NZ_JBFUMN010000415.1:0-543 GCF_054049335.1 Roseateles sp. P5_E1 | reverse complement strand
ATCCAGGCCGGTCAGATGCGGATCAACGAGCGCTGGGCGCAGATTGTCGGTTACACCCGCGACGAACTGGCGCCGATCACCCCGGAGACCTTCTTCCGTCTGGTTCACCCCGATGACCTCGGCAAGTCCAACGCGCTGTTGCACGACCACTTGGAAGGCCGGTCGGCGCACTACGACAGCCTGTGCCGCATGCGCCACAAGGACGGGCACTGGATCTGGGTGCAGGACCGCGGCCGCGTCTACGAGTGGGACGCGCAGGGCCGCCCGTTGTGGATGGCTGGCGCGCATGCCGATGTGACCGACCTGCAGAACGCGCGCCAGGATGCGGCCAACATGCGCCAGCGCCTGCAGGCGGTGGTGGATGCGTCCGACGAAGTGGCGGTGATCGCCACCGATGTGGACGGCGTGGTCAACCTGTTCAACACCGGCGCGCAGAAGTTGCTGGGCTATCGAGCGGACGAAGTGATCGGCCGAGTCAACCCGAGCCTGTTCCATGATGTGGCGGAAATGCAGGCCTACCTGCAGCCCGAAGCCGATGCGGAC
>NZ_JBFUMN010000414.1:0-543 GCF_054049335.1 Roseateles sp. P5_E1 | reverse complement strand
ACCATGCCATTTCCATGCCCGACGATGACGGCCCGTTCATGTCCACGCCCCCGCTGAAGCCGCTTGCCACCCGCGAGCGCCTGTCCGAAGTCCGCTACGAGATCCGGGGCGAACTGGCGCGACGAGCGCGGGAGCTGGAGGCGCAGGGCCGCAAGCTGATCAAGCTGAACATCGGCAACCCGGGCAACTTCGGGTTCCGCGCGCCGGAGCACCTGCAGCGCGCGATCGCCGATGACATGGGCCGCACCGATCCCTATACCCACCAGCAGGGCCTGCCCGAGGCCCGCGAAGCGATTGCCGCCGCCTACGCCCGGCGCGGTGCCCCCGACGCGCATCCTGACCGGGTGTTTATCGGCAACGGCGTCAGCGAGCTGATCGACCTGTCGCTGCGCGCCCTGCTCAACCCCGGCGATGAAGTGCTGGTGCCCTCTCCCGACTATCCGCTGTGGTCGGCGGCGACCATCCTCAACGACGGCCGGCCGGTGTATTACCGCTGCGCACCGGAGAACGGCTTCCAGCCGGTCCCGGTCGAAATCGAAACAC
>NZ_JBFUMN010000413.1:0-543 GCF_054049335.1 Roseateles sp. P5_E1 | reverse complement strand
TCGACGTCGGACTTGTGCGGGATGTCGGCGGAGAACACTTTCACCGCGACCGTGGCGCACTGCTCCAGCAGCGGCTGGGCCAGGTCCATCGCCTCGTGCGCGTCGCGCGCCTGCATCACCGGCGCCGAGGGAATGCCGTAGGCGGTGAGCAGCTGGTGGGTGGCGATCGGGTCCAGCCACTGCTGGCCGGCAGCGAGCGCGCGCTCGACCAGCGCCCGCGCGGCGACGGTGTCGACCACGAAATCCTCGGGCAGGCTGGGCGGGGTTTCCATCAACGCGGCCTGCGCGTCGCGGTAGCGCACCAGATGCTGGAAGCCGCGCACGGCCTCGGCTTCGGTGGGATAGGTCGGCACGCGTGCCGCGTTGAGGGTGGCAGTGGCGCGGTCGTCGTTGCCCAGCCAGACCGCGAACACCGGTTTGTCGCGGTGGTGGCGCGGGCGCAGGCCAAGGGTGCGGGTGAGCGCCTGCGCGGCGTCGGCCGAGGAGGTGAACGCGGTGGGCACGTTGACCACCAGCACCGCGTCGTTTTCGCTGTCGGACATC
>NZ_JBFUMN010000412.1:0-544 GCF_054049335.1 Roseateles sp. P5_E1 | reverse complement strand
GTATGACACCTACCTCCCGGCCTTCGAGGCGCTGGTGAAGGAAGGCCAGGTCGACGCGGTGATGGGCGCCTACAACCGGGTGTACGGCGAGTCCGCAAGCGCCAGCACGTTCCTGCTGCGCGACGTGCTGCGCCGGGACTGGGGCTTCAAGGGCTACGTGGTGTCCGACTGCTGGGCCATCGTCGATATCTGGAAGCATCACAAAATCGTGCCCAGCCGCGAGGCCGCCGCGGCACTGGCGGTCAAGAACGGCACCGAGCTGGAGTGCGGCCAGGAATACGCCACGCTGCCGGCCGCGGTACGCCAGGGGCTGATCAGCGAAGCGGAGATCGACGATGCGGTGACGCGCCTGTTCACCGCGCGGATGCGGCTGGGCATGTTCGATCCGCCCGAGCGCGTGCGCTGGGCACGGATACCGGCCTCGGTGAACCAGGCCCCGGCGCACGACGCGCTGGCCCTGAAGGCCGCGCAGCACTCCCTGGTGCTGCTGAAGAACGATGGCGTGCTGCCGTTGTCACGCAACCTCAAGCGCATTGCCGTGGTC
>NZ_JBFUMN010000411.1:0-545 GCF_054049335.1 Roseateles sp. P5_E1 | reverse complement strand
GATAGCAACAGCGCCCGGTGGACCCAATGACCGTGTCGGCTCAGTGGCCGAAGGGGCGCGGGCCGGCCCAGCCGAGCACGCCCGGGTGTGGCAGATCGATACGGGTGATCAGCCAGTCGCCCGGGCCGCGCCAGCTGAGTTCACGGTAGCTGGCCGCCACGTGGCCGCTTTCCTGCCACCACGCCATCAATGCGGCGGGCGACTCGGGATCGTGCGGCTGGTACTGGAAAGGCAAGCCGTGCGCGTTGAGGTTGGTCAGCGCCGCGCGCAATGCCGGATTGGCCCAGCGCGGGCCGTGGTCATCGAAGGCAACGGTGTCGAAAACGGTGTCGGCCTGTCCGCCCGCGACCAGCACGATCTGGCCGGGCCGCAGATGCGAGACACGCTGCGGCGCCCGTTCGCCCGGCGCAGGGAAATACACATCAAAAGGAAGCCGACGGCCGGGATGTTGCATGCGGCCATCATAAAAGAAGGGCGGCCGTAGCCGCCCTTCCCCCTCACTGCCGTTCACCGGTGTCCAGCGGTGTTGGGCCCTTGCCTGCACG
>NZ_JBFUMN010000410.1:0-546 GCF_054049335.1 Roseateles sp. P5_E1 | reverse complement strand
GGACTCATACCGCTCATGGCACCATTGCCATCGGTGGGGCAGCTTCCGTTCCCGCCGTCCTTGTCGCACTGCGTCGTCTTGGAGGTGATGGTGGCAACGAAATCTTCGTTGACACAGGCTTCGTGCTTGTTGGACCACTGTGTCAGGAGAACCGGGCAGTTCAGACGCCGGGTGCGCGTCAGCATCGCGTCGCTCGAGAACGGAGCGCAGGGAGACTGGGCGGTATTGTCCCCGCCCACGTAGGTCACCTGGTACTCACGATTCTCGATGGTTCCTTCCATATCCGGGGTGACGGCGTACCAGTCGCCCGAGGGCGTGACAGCCGCGCCGGGACAGACGGGGTTGAACGCTTGCACCTCAGCCAAGTAGGCCGCGACCATTGCCTCTTCGGTCGGAAATATCGCTGTGCTGAGATATGACCATTCGGGATCGGAGGGCTGGGATTTTCCCATCCAGTAGGTGATCGACGTATTGCCATCCAAGCCGACCTTCTTGGATTTGATCTTGTCCACGGAGTTCCAGCCAAACTGGAAATCGGGCGGGAAG
>NZ_JBFUMN010000409.1:0-546 GCF_054049335.1 Roseateles sp. P5_E1 | reverse complement strand
GAAGCCCATCTCGCCGACGAAGTTCACCATCGCCGCGAAATACTTGTAGTGCACCAGTAGCAACAGGTCGGCGGCCACGCCCAGCGCGGTGGCCAGCAGCTGCAGCTTCGGTCGCTTGGCCAGTGACAGGATCACCAGGCTGATCAGGTAATTGAACACGATCGAGCCGGACAGCAGCAGCACGAACTGCGGGTTCCACCAGCCGTAGAACACGATGGAGGCCACGCACAGCCACAGCGCGGCCAGGCGCGGCCGCACCGCACCCAGGGCGTAGTGCACGCCCAGCGCGATCGGCAGGAAGACCAGCAGGAACAGGAAAGAGTTGAAAAGCATCGTCCGTAGCGCTCAGTGGATCTCGGCCAGCGTTGCCTGCTCACCGTCGGTCAACGGCAAGGACAGGGCCATTTCAGAAAATTCCCAGACCACCAGCTGTACTGTCGGCGGCCATTGCGCGCGCTGCGGCCAGGCCGCCAGCAGCGCGCCGGAGAACTGGCCGCCATCCAGGCTCTGGTTCCACACTTCGCGCCCAAGCGCATGGCCCAGGCG
>NZ_JBFUMN010000408.1:0-546 GCF_054049335.1 Roseateles sp. P5_E1 | reverse complement strand
CACCTTGCCGGCGCTGGTGAAGGTCAGCAGGGTGTCGTGGGTGTTGACCAGCCACAACTGCTCGATGAAATCCTCTTCCTTGGTCGACGCCGCGCTGCGGCCACGGCCACCGCGACGCTGTGCGCGGTAGGCACTGACCGGCTGGCGCTTGACGTAGCCGGCATGCGACAGCGTGACCACCACGTCTTCCGGGGCGATCAGGTCGAGGATGTCCAGGTCTTCTTCGCTGTGGCGGATTTCGGTGCGGCGCTCGTCGCCGAACTCGGTCCGCACGTTGATCAGCTCTTCGCGGATCACCTGCAGCAGGCGATCCGGATCTTCCAGGATGTGAATCAGCCCGGCGATGGTTTCCAGCAGCAGCTTGTACTCATCGGTCAGGCGCTCCTGCTCCAGCCCGGTGAGGCGGTGCAGGCGCATTTCCAGGATCTGGGTGGCCTGGATTTCGGTCAGCCGGTAGCCGCCTTCGATCAGGCCCACGCCCTTGGGCAGGTCATCCGGACGCGAGGCTTCGGCACCGGCGGCACCGAGCATCGACCCGACCAGGCC
>NZ_JBFUMN010000407.1:0-546 GCF_054049335.1 Roseateles sp. P5_E1 | reverse complement strand
CACCTGAACCCCGCGCCGTTGGCGCGCCCAACGCGGCCGCCGGTGGCGACCGCGTTCCGCGCATTCCACCTAAACCCCGCGCCGTTGGCGCGCCCCCTTTAACAAAAAGGGGGCTTTTCTCCAGATGGGGTGTCGGTGGTACCAACCAGCGGTCGGCACCTGCCGGAGTCACAGCGGTGGCGGTATTGAGTGACCGTTGGTCGGTGGGTCGGTGGGTCGGTGGGCCGGTGCGGTGCTCAGGCCTCGCCGAAATGTGCGTCTTCCATGGTCATCAGCGGGGCGGCGCCGGACTGGATCGCGGCGGCGTGGCTGAGGGTGCGCGGGAGGACACGGGCGAAGTAGAAGCGGGCGGTTTCGCGCTTGGCCTGCTTGAACGCCTCGCTCTGCGCGGAGGCATCGGCGGCGGCGACGCTGCGGGCCCACCAGTAGGCCAGCACCACGTAGCCCGAATAGAACAGGTAGTCGAAGCTGGCCGCGCCCAGTTCCTCGGGGTTGCCGGCGGCGCGCTGCAGGGTGGCCATCGTGAGCTTGCCCCATTCGTCGGCC
>NZ_JBFUMN010000406.1:0-546 GCF_054049335.1 Roseateles sp. P5_E1 | reverse complement strand
CAACAAGGAAGATTGATTCATCATGAAGTTCACTGACGGACAGTGGATGCATCAGCCGGGCGTGGCCGCACATTACGCGGCCGAGGCCTATGCGATCGAAGTCCACGAAGACCGCCTGGTCGTGCTCGCCACGACCCGCCCCATCAAGCACCGCGGCGACACGCTGCAGGGCCCCACGCTGACCGTGACGCTGAGCTCGCCGCTGCCCGGCGTCATCCGCGTCAGCGTCGAGCACTACGCCGCGTCGAGCGCGCCGCGCCTGCACATCCCCATGCCCGGCGCTGGCAAGCATCCAGTGCAGATCGACAACGGCGACACCCAGGCCACGCTGACCTCGGGCGCGATTTCTGTCGACGTCAAGAAGGGCGAAGGCTGGAGCCTGACCTTCCGCGAGGGCGACCGCGTGCTGACCAAGAGCGACTGGCGCGGCCTGGGCTTCATCCAGTGGGCCGGCAAGGACGGCCTGGTGCGCCACCACGTCCACGACCAGCTGTCGCTGGGCGTGGGCGAGAACGTCTACGGCCTGGGCGAGCGCTTCACCTTCAC
>NZ_JBFUMN010000405.1:0-547 GCF_054049335.1 Roseateles sp. P5_E1 | reverse complement strand
TGTCTACACCGTGGACCAGCACACGCTGATGGTGCTGCGGAACATCGGCCTGTTTGCCAGCAGTCGCGCCGACGAGCGCTTCTCGATCGCCCACGAAGTGTGGCCGCGCCTGCGCAAGCCGGAGCTGCTGCTGCTGGCCGGGTTGTTCCATGACATCGCCAAGGGCCGCGGCGGCGACCATTCCGAACTCGGCGCGGTGGATGCACGCGCGTTCTGCCAGGCGCTTGCGCTGAGCAGTTCGGACACCGAACTGGTGGCCTGGCTGGTCGAGCAGCACCTGCGCATGTCGATCACCGCGCAGAAGCAGGACATCTCCGATCCGGACGTGATCCATCGCTTTGCCACGCTGGTAGCCAGCCGCGACCGGCTCGATTACCTCTACCTGCTGACCTGCGCCGATATCGCCGGGACCAGCCCGAAATTGTGGAACGCCTGGAAGGACCGGCTGCTGGCCGACCTGTACTTCGCCGCGCGGCGCGCGCTGCGCGACGGGCTGGAAAACCAGATGCCGGCCGCCGAGCGCGTGGCCGAAGCGCGCGAGTCGGTG
>NZ_JBFUMN010000404.1:0-548 GCF_054049335.1 Roseateles sp. P5_E1 | reverse complement strand
GGACTTCCTCGACGAGGCCGCCGTCCGGCGCAGCATCCAGGGCTTTGTGATCCAGCAGTTGCGGCAATGGAACGCCGCGGCCACCGCCGGCGAACTGCTCGGCCTGCTCACCGCCGACAACCGCCACCAGCTCGTGCTGGACGAAGGCCTCACCCGCGTCAGCGAATGGCTGGACAACCCGTCGGTCAAGCAGCGCGCCTCCGAACTGATCGTGCGCTACCCGCAGCGCGAATGGCCCAAGCTCGCCAGCACGGTCAACTGGGTCAAACCGATCGATGAAATCGGCGACAGCCTCGCCGAACGCATGGCCCATGCGGTGCTGGAGGAGCTGCAGCAGATTCTGGCCCAGCCCGAGCACCCGCTGCGCCGGGACTATGAGGCCTGGCTGGCCGACTACATCCAGCGCCTGCGCAGCGACCCGGCGCTGGCCGACAAGATCGACCAGATCAAGCAGCAGGTGATCGACCACCCGGCCGTGCAGGACTACGTGCAGGGGCTGTGGGAACGCATCCACGCCAGCCTGCGCGCGGACCTGTCCAGCGAAGACT
>NZ_JBFUMN010000403.1:0-549 GCF_054049335.1 Roseateles sp. P5_E1 | reverse complement strand
GGTAGTCCCCCGGCGGCGTGCCGGCGGGGAGCCGGTCGCGCGGAATGTCAAAAACATCACGCACCTTGCCGCGATGGCGCAAGGGCAGGCCGGGGAGATCGGATTGCAACAACGTGGTCGGCACGGGCACTCCTGGGGCTTGTCATGACAGCCGTCCAAGGGACCCTGAGGGCCCGCACAGACAGCGGGCGGCCTAGTGTAAAGCCGGTTGGGCCCGCTGTGACGTAAAATGAGGCTCCTTTGTTGCCACGGCCGCCCAGACCCTCATGCGCTGGTACGGAAAACTGCTCGGATTCATCGCCGGGGCCCTGCTGTTCAGGCCCAATCCGCTGTTTGGTGCCGTAGTGGGCCTGCTGATCGGGCATGCCTTCGACGCCGACTGGTTCCGCCTGAACAAGGAAAACCCCTACCGCGAGCTGGGGCTGACCTCCGAGGCCACCGACGCCGAGGTCGACCTGGCCTACCGCCGGCTGATCTCCCAGTACCACCCCGACAAGGTCGTCGGCGCCGCCCCGGAGCTGCGCCAGCAGGCCGAGCGCAAGTCACGGC
>NZ_JBFUMN010000402.1:0-549 GCF_054049335.1 Roseateles sp. P5_E1 | reverse complement strand
GTATCGGGGGTGCTGCGACGGGCTTGGGCGCGGCGGCAGCGGGTGCGGCGGGCAGCACGGGGGCGCCGCCTTCGAGACGGTTCAGGCGGCTGTCCAGGTCCAGGTACTGGTCCTTGGCAGACTGCTTGAGCTGCTCGTTGTCATGTTGCAACTGCTCTACCTGCGACTGCAGCGCCTGCATCTGCGTGCGGAGCTGGTTGAGCTGGTTGAGCATGTCCATGTTGGACTGGTTGTTCTGCACCTGCTGCTCAAGCGAACCGACCCGGTCGGCCAGGCTCTGGCGCTGCGCATTGGCCGGAGCGGCAGCCACGAGGGCTGCCGCAACGATCATCGATAGAAATCGAAAGCGCATCTATTACTGAGCCGTGTACACGATCTCGACGCGACGGTTCTGCGACCAGCAGGACTCGCCCGACTCGGTGCAGACCGGACGCTCTTCGCCGTAGGACACGACGGTCAGCTGCGAAGCCGAGCCACCGTTGGCCTGCAGGGCGGAGTTGACGCCATTGCCACGACGCTCGCCCAGGGCCTGGTTGTACGCGCGCGAAC
>NZ_JBFUMN010000401.1:0-551 GCF_054049335.1 Roseateles sp. P5_E1 | reverse complement strand
ATCCGTAGGACCGGTTGTCGCGGGCGTATACCTCATTGCCCACGCGCACCAGCGTCTGCGCCAGCAGCGCAATCACGATGGCCAGCACCTTGTCGCGCGGGAAGCCGGTCAGCTTGAGGTCGCGCCGCAAGCGGCGGCGCAGCCCGGGCAGTGCCGTGCCGAAGGCGATGATGCGGTCGAACTTGCCATCGCCGCGTACCCGCGCCCAGTCCGCGTGGTAGCGGTATTGCTTGCGCCCGCGTGCGTCGCGGCCGGTGGCCTGCAGGTGGCCGTTGGGCAGCGCGCAGATCCATACATCGGTGTAGGCCGGCGGGATCGCCAGCGCGCGGATCCGCGCCAGCGTGGCCGCATCGCGCACCGCCGCGCCATCGGCATCGCGGTAGCTAAAGCCCTTGCCGGCGCGACGCCGCTGCAGGCCGGGCATTTCGTCGCTGACATAGCGCAGGCCGGCCTCGCGGGCGGCGGCGGCTTCGGGGGTGACACTACGGCTGGGGCTCATCGGCGTGCGCGGCAGAAAGGGTCTGCAGTGTTACCCGGTGGCGGTGTGAGGT
>NZ_JBFUMN010000400.1:0-553 GCF_054049335.1 Roseateles sp. P5_E1 | reverse complement strand
ACGCACGACCGTATGGTGCGGGCACTGCCAGAAATAGCCCTCGCCTCATCTGCACACCACCTATGCGGATATTGGGTTTATATTCGACGCAACTCCGGGGGATCGGATGGTCATGGCGGATAGTGCCGACATCACATTGCTGCTGGATGCAGCCCGAGAAGGGGATCGTGGCGCGCTCGACAACGTGCTCGCGCGGCTCTACTCCGAACTGCATTCCATGGCCCGGCGCCAGCTCGCCGGCCAGCATGGCCAGACCCTCGATGCCACCGCGCTGGTGCACGAGGCCTACCTCAAGCTCATCGGTCGCCGCGAAGCCCGCTTCGACGACCGCGCCCATTTCTTCGCCTATGCGGCCTCGGCCATGCGCAGCGTGGTGGTCGACTACGCACGCCAGCGCCTGGCGCAGAAGCGCGGCGGCGACCTGCACCGCGTTACCGACCTGCCCGAGGACGTCGAGGGCGGCCTGCGCCTGGACGAGGAAACCCTCGGCCTCGACGTGGCGCTGACCAAGCTCGCCGCCGTCGACCAGAAGCTCGCGCAGGTGGTGGAACTG
>NZ_JBFUMN010000399.1:0-553 GCF_054049335.1 Roseateles sp. P5_E1 | reverse complement strand
GGTCCTGCGCGTCCTCGACGGCATGCACCATCGCTTCGGGCAGCCGCGCCAGCAACGGCGCGACATGCACCGATTGCGTCGCCACGCTGACCAGCCCGGCGCCGGTGCGCAGCGCGGCTTCGCTGGCCAGCATCACCGCCCCGCCGCTACCGCGATTGCCGCCCACGCACAGCACATGGCCGGATTCGCCCTTGTGGGTGTTGGCGCGCCGCGCCGGCAGTTGTGCGGCAAGCCGCGGCGGCTGCCACGAGCACGCCGCAGGCAGCACACCCGCATCGGCCGCCTCGGGCAACTGCAGCGGTGCCAGCCGGCGCCCGCCGATGTGTTCAAGTGCATCGCCGGTATACAGCCCGCGATGGCGCACGATGAATTGCAGGGTCACGCTGGCCCGCACGGCAGCCCCGGCGACCGCGCCGCTGTCGGCGTCCACCCCGCTGGGCACATCCAGCGACAGCACCGGTACGCCGGCGGCGTTGATCGCCTCGATCAGCGCCTGCGCCGGCCCGCTCGGCACGCGGTTCAGGCCCAGCCCGTACAGCGCGTCCACCAGCAC
>NZ_JBFUMN010000398.1:0-554 GCF_054049335.1 Roseateles sp. P5_E1 | reverse complement strand
GCCGATGCCGCCGCGCAGGAAGCGGTGATCCGCGCCCTGCACGACCCGATGACCCAGTCCGTACTGGCCCAGGCCGAACAGGCGCAGGCGCTGTTCAGCGCGCCGGCCCGTGGCGAACTGGAGCGGATCGCGCTGGAGGACCTGGAAGCGGCCAACCGCCGCCTCGGCCTGGCCATGGCCCAGGATGAGATCGACTACCTGCGCCAGCGCTTCGGCGAGCTGGGCCGCACGCCGTCGGACGTCGAACTGATGATGTTCGCGCAGGCCAATTCCGAGCACTGCCGGCACAAGATCTTCAATGCCAGCTGGACCATCGACGGCGCCGACCAGTCGCATTCGCTGTTCCGGATGATCAAGAACACCCACCAGCAGACCCCGCAGCACACGTTGAGCGCCTACAGCGACAACGCCGCGGTGGTCGCCGGTTTCCCGGCAGCGCGCTACCGTCCGGACCCGGCCAGCGGCGAGTACCGCAGCGAAGCGGTGGTCGATTCGGCGTTCTGCATCAAGGTCGAAACGCACAACCACCCGACCGCGATCGCCCCGTTCCCGGG
>NZ_JBFUMN010000397.1:0-554 GCF_054049335.1 Roseateles sp. P5_E1 | reverse complement strand
GCACCTGCACGCTGTGGTCCAGCTCACCGCGAGCTACCGCACGTGCGGCCGCTTCCACCGCCACCACCGGGGCGATCACCGCACGACGCAGCCACACGGCCAGCACGCCCATCAGTACCGCGGCGGCCAACGCGGTCAACACGGCACAGAGCAGCAGCGTGCGGCGTGCCTGCGTCGAGCGCGATGTCACCGCCTGTTCGGCCACCTGCGCGGTCTGCTTGCCCAGCGCATCCAGCGTGGTGCCCAACGCACGGTCCTTGCCCCGCACCAGCGCATCGCCCTGCAACGGGCTGTAGCCGCTGGCGGCGAACGCCTCAAGTGCGCCGTGGTACTCCTTCTGCAGCGCGGCGTGCTGGGCCAGGAAGCGGGCGGCCAGTCGTGCGGTGTTGGCGTCGTCGCTGCCGGCCAGCGCCTTGGCCAGCGCGGCGGTCTTGCCGCCCTGGCTGTCGAACGCGGCCAGATGGCGCGTGCGCAGCGCTTCATCGCTGCCGCGGATCAGCACGTTCTTCCATTCCTGCACCTGCAGCCGGAACTCGCGCTGCAGCAATTCGGCC
>NZ_JBFUMN010000396.1:0-554 GCF_054049335.1 Roseateles sp. P5_E1 | reverse complement strand
GCCGCCCGGTCCCAGTGGCTATTCGCTCTGGCATACCGATGGTGGCAGCGACGACACCCGTCGCCTGGATTACACCGTCACCCTGGACCACAACGGCGCCCCGGTGCCCATGCCCAACGGCGTGGAGCAACAGCTGCATGGCATCGATACCGCACTGCTGCGTCTGGTGTTGTTACCCGGCATGAGCCAACCGGTGTTCTGCGTGCCCACGCCGATCACCTTCGATATTCCGCGCGTCCCCATTTCCACCCAGCAGGCCGGCACCTACTTCGGCGAGCTGCAGGTGGAGCTGCGCGTCCCCACGGTCACGCCCTGACCTTCCAGGAGCTTCCATGAAAATTCCAGCCGTTGTTCTGTTGACCCTGTCGCTGCTGCTGGCGGCACCTGCACACGCCAATCTCACCGTGCACCCGATGCGCGCGTCGGTCGATGGCAAGCGCAGTACGCAGATCCGCATCTATTCCCAGTCTACCCAGCCGCAGTACATCCAGACTTCCGTGCGACGTATCGTTGACGCCGCCGGCGAGCAGGAGCATGAGGTCGACGTCGATCCC
>NZ_JBFUMN010000395.1:0-554 GCF_054049335.1 Roseateles sp. P5_E1 | reverse complement strand
GCCGGTGGGGCCGTGGCAGACGCTGTCGGTGCCGGGGCCCGATGCCGGCCATGTGGAAGGCAACGAAGTGGTGCTGCCGCCGCAGGCGATGTACTGCGCGCGCCAGGGCTGAGCTTTTCCGGTAGTGGTGGTACGTTCGGGACGGAACCTTCGGGGTTCCGTCCTTTTTTTATGGGGCAGCGGGAAGGTGCAGAGCATTGCCAGGCGCCGCCTTGGGTAGGTACTGACCGTTGGTCGGTACGCTTCTGCGGCGACAAGAGCAGCCGGGTAGACCCCGGCTCCACAATGGCCACGGTTTGGTGTTGCATCGCGAAGACTGTGATGGGTGAATCAGTTACTGATATCGCCGGATAGATATACAAGTTCTCGCATGGTTTGGCGGATAGGCAGGCGGAAGACTGGAGCCTCGCTCGCGTAATGGGGATTCAGCATGTATTCGACCACCTGCAAAAAACCGGCTCAGCGCCGTTGCCGTTACATCGTCGCTGCCGGCCTGTTGATGCTCGCGTTCAACGGAATCGCCGCGTCGCATGAAGCGGGTGCTGCGCACGTGG
>NZ_JBFUMN010000394.1:0-554 GCF_054049335.1 Roseateles sp. P5_E1 | reverse complement strand
TCGTCTGCCCGCGTGGGCGCACCGTTCGATGGTGTCGCTTACCGCGCCAGCCAGCCGCCGTCGACCGGCAGCACCGCGCCGTTGACGTAATCCGATGCGCTGGAGGCCAGGAACACCGCCGTACCGCCGAGGTCTTCCGGGGTGCCCCAACGGGCCGCCGGGATGCGGTCGAGGATGGACTTGTTGCGGTCCTGGTCGGCGCGCAGCGCGGCGGTGTTGTCGGTGGCCATGTAGCCCGGCGCGATCGCGTTGACGTTGATGCCCTTGCTGGCCCACTCGTTGGCCAACAGGCGGGTGACGCCGGCGATACCGCTCTTGCTGGCAGTGTAGGACGGCACGCGGATGCCGCCCTGGAAGGACAGCATCGAGGCGATGTTGATGATCTTGCCGCGCCCTTGGGCAATGAAGTGCCTGCCGGCGGCCTGCGAGATGAAGAACGCGGACTTGATGTTGACGTTCATGACGTCGTCCCAGTCCTGCTCGCTGAAATCCACCGCGTCGGCGCGGCGGATCAGGCCGGCGTTGTTGACCAGGATATCCAGGCCACCGAGGCC
>NZ_JBFUMN010000393.1:0-555 GCF_054049335.1 Roseateles sp. P5_E1 | reverse complement strand
GCCATTGGCCAGGTGCTGCCACAGCGCCTGCTTCTTCGACGCCGCCACGGCGTGCGCGTTGGCCAGGGAAACCCCCAGCAGCGCGTTGGCGCCCAGGCGGCCCTTGTTCTCGGTGCCGTCCAGATCGATCAGGCGACGGTCCAGGCCTTCCTGGTCGGCGGCATCGAAGCCCTTGAGCGCATTGGCGATCGTGGTGTTGACGTTGGACACGGCATTGCGCACGCCCTTGCCCAGGTAGCGGGTCTTGTCGCCGTCGCGCAGTTCCACCGCTTCCTTGGTGCCGGTCGAGGCACCCGACGGAACCGCGGCGCGGCCGAACGAACCGTCCTCGAGGATGACTTCAGCTTCCAGCGTGGGATTGCCACGGCTGTCGAGGATTTCACGGGCGTGGATGCTGCGGATCGTGGTCATAGCGGGCCGGTTACCAGTCAGGAAGGGGAAACGCCAGAAAGTAGCGTTGAAAAGCTGCCGCGTGATTATCGCCATCCGCCTGCCGCTTGCCAAATCGGCATTGCGACGCGGTCGCCGGCCAACGCCGAGTCACGCGGTCAGAGC
>NZ_JBFUMN010000392.1:0-555 GCF_054049335.1 Roseateles sp. P5_E1 | reverse complement strand
GCGCAGTACCGCGTGCTGGTTCGGCCCGGGCATGTGTTCGTCGAAGATCGCCTGTGCCACCGGGATCAGCGCCGGATGCGCCACCCAGGTGCCGTCGTGGCCGGCGGTGACTTCGCGCAGCTTGTCCGCCCGCACCCGCGCCATCGCCTGTTCGTTGGCGGCGGCATCGTGGTTGATCGGGATCTGCGCGGCCATGCCGCCCATCGCATGCGCGCCGCGGCGGTGGCAGGTGCGGATCAGCAGTTCCGAATAAGCCTTCAGGAACGGCTGSGTCATSGTSACCTGGCCGCGCTCGGGCAGCACCTTGTCGGCGTGGCGGCGGAAGGTCTTGATGTAGGAAAAAATGTAGTCCCAGCGCCCACAGTTCAGGCCGACGATGCGGTCGCGCAGCGCATGCAGGATCTCGTCCATCTCGAACACCGCCGGCAGTGTTTCGATCAGCACCGTGACCTTGATCTGCCCGTGCGGCAGGCCGAGCATGCCTTCGATGTGCGACAGCGCGGTCTCCCACAGCGCCGCCTCTTCCATGCTCTGCAGCTTGGGCAGGTAGAAGTA
>NZ_JBFUMN010000391.1:0-555 GCF_054049335.1 Roseateles sp. P5_E1 | reverse complement strand
GTGGAAGGCCATCTCCGAGGAGTCCTTGGCATGGGTCTGCCCATCGGTCAGGGTCACCTCGATCCCGACCACCGGATGTCCACGCGGCCCTTCTTCCAGCGCCGCGCGTACGCCCTTTTCCACGGCCGCCACGAACGACTTCGGGATCACGCCGCCGACCGTGCGGTCGACGAAACGCACCGCCTCGTCACCGGTGGGCACCACCTCGATCAGCACCCGGGCGAACTGGCCCTGGCCACCGGTCTGCTTGACGACCTTGCCCTCCACGTCCTGCACCGCCCGCGACGGCGTCTCCTGATAGGCGACACGGGGCGCGCCCACCTTGACCGGCACGTTCCACTCGCTGCGCAGGCGCTCGACCATCACTTCCAGGTGCAGTTCGCCCATGCCCCAGATCAGGGTCTCCCCGGTGACCGCATCGGTGGCGACGCGGAACGAGGGATCTTCCTGCGCCAGGCTCGACAGGCCCTGGCTCATCCGGATCAGGTCGGACGCCTTGTCGGCGTTCAACCGCCACGCCAGCACCGCGTGCTGGGCATGGATGGTGTCCAGCAG
>NZ_JBFUMN010000390.1:0-557 GCF_054049335.1 Roseateles sp. P5_E1 | reverse complement strand
CTTCCTGCACCGCGACCTTGCCGCCGTGGGAGGCCAGCTGCGGATTGACTTCGTTCTCCACCACCCAGCGCACGCGCTCGACCAGCGAGGACGCGTCGGTGGGGGCTTCGCCCTTGATCTTGGGGGCCTTGATGGTCAGCTGCTGGCCACCAGTGGCGTTGCTGACGATGTCGATGTCGGCACCGTCCAGCCAGCCCACGCTGGTGGCATCGACGTACAGGGTGAAGCCATCGCAGTCCACCGCCCACTCATCGCCCATCAGGTCGGTGGGCTCGGCGAACTCCAGGCGGGCGTCGGCACGCGGGGTGCCAGCATCGACGGCGCTCAGGCGCACGCCCATGCCGGGCACGGCCTCACGCTCGATCAGCTTGCGGAAATAGGTCTGGGCAGTGTCGGATATCTGGATCATCGGGCTATTCTAGCCACTTACATGTTATGCGCTCATTCGGTTTATACACCGTCCGGCGCATCGTTCAGGCATCTTGCAACACGAAAGGGAGTGGAGGATTTCATGGCCGACCTGATTCCGCTGGCGCAGGCGCATTGCGTGCCGCGCA
>NZ_JBFUMN010000389.1:0-558 GCF_054049335.1 Roseateles sp. P5_E1 | reverse complement strand
CGGCACGTACCCCATCAATGCGCCCAACGGGCCCTTCCTCTGCACGGTGCGCCTGACCGCCAGTCCTTACTTCGGCGGCTATTTCGCCAGCACCTCTACGGGTTGTCCTGACCTCTGGAAGGTCAGCCGCTGGGATATGCAAGGCCCGACGATTGTCCTTACCAACTCCTCTGGAGATATCTACGCTGCCCTGTGGCCAAGGGATCGCGACGTCTGGGTCGGGAGTGTTTCGGCGACAGGCGACCGAATTTCGCTGAGCCGTTGATAGAGCGTCGGCCGGTGGCTAAAGATGGGCTTTGCCATCGGTCCATGAAGGAAGACGGTGTTGCTGGCCGCCTGGCGCGCCGAGGCAGTGAGCTTGCTAGGCTACTGAAGTCCGTGGTGTTGGCTGCCTGAAGCGGCGCCGGTGGCACAGCTTCGGCACACCGGGCGCCGTTTGCCTTGCCGCATATGAGATGCCCCTCCCTGTGACTGACCCCAAACTGACCCCACGCGTCCGCTAAGTGACTGATTTCACAAGATCGCAATTGATCGCGRGKGATCGGCTTAGTCGTTGTT
>NZ_JBFUMN010000388.1:0-559 GCF_054049335.1 Roseateles sp. P5_E1 | reverse complement strand
TGGCTGTTCCAGCCCATCTTCTCTTCCTTGCGGCCGTAGCTGATGCCCGGCAGGTCGGCCGGCACCGCGATCGCGCTGATGCCACCTGCGCCGGCACCGCCGGTGCGCGCCATCACCACCAGCAGTTCGGTGGCACCGGCGCCGGAGATGAAGGCCTTGGACCCATTCAACACGTAGTGGTCGCCATCGCGCACCGCGCTGGTCTTCAGCGAGGCTGCATCCGAGCCGGCACCTGGCTCGGTCAGGCAGTACGAAGCCAGCTTGGTGCCGGACGAGAGGTCTGCACCCCACTCCGCACGCAGGCTCTCCTGGCCCCACTTGGCCACCATCCACGACGCCATGTTGTGGATGCTGACATAGGCCGCCGTGGACGGATCCACGTTGGCGAGCTCCTCGATGACGACGGCGGCATCCAGACGGCTCAAGCCGCTGCCACCTACCTCGGGGTCCATGTACAAACCGCAGAACCCGAGTTCCCCTGCCTTGGCGATCGCCTCGCGCGGAAAGATGCCCTCCGCATCCCATCGCGCGGCGTGCGGCGCCAGTTCGGCCTGGGCGA
>NZ_JBFUMN010000387.1:0-559 GCF_054049335.1 Roseateles sp. P5_E1 | reverse complement strand
ACGTGACGATGCCGACCAGCGCCGCGCCGATGGTGAGGGCCAGCAGCTTCCAGTGCTCGCCGTAGTCGTGCAGGCCCAGCAGCTGCCAGGACACGATGCGGATCATCGCCAGCACGCCGAGGATGGCGCCGAGGGTGAGGCCGGTGGGGACTTCGCGCAGCGCGACTTTCCACCAGTCGCGCAGGCGCAGTTCGCGCAGGGCCAGGCTGCGGATCAGCAGCGAGGTSGCCTGSGARCCGGAGTTGCCSCCSGAGCTCATGATCAGCGGGATGAACAGGGTAAGCACGACGGCGCGGGAGAGTTCGTCTTCGTAGTGCTGCATGGCGCTGGCGGTGAGCATTTCGCCCAGGAACAGCACGCTGAGCCAGCCGGCGCGCTTGCGGATCATGTCGAAGAAGCCGATCTGCATGTAGGGCTTTTCGAGCGCTTCCATGCCGCCGAACTTGTGCGCGTCCTCGGTGGATTCCTCGATCAGGGCGTCGAGGATGTCGTCGACGGTGACGATGCCGAGCACGTGCTGCTGGGCGTCCACCACCGGGATGGCAAGCAGGTCGTGGCG
>NZ_JBFUMN010000386.1:0-560 GCF_054049335.1 Roseateles sp. P5_E1 | reverse complement strand
GCGCGACGACGCAGTGCGCATACAACGTGCCGCGCTGTGCCGAAAGGGTGGGCATGTCGTAGTAGCCTTCCTCTTCCGGGGTCACCGCGCGCCCCTCGATGAAGCCGACCACTTCGTCCAGCACGCTGGCGTCGCCGGTGACCTCCAGGTAGCGGCATGCACCCTGGGGCAGCCACAGATAGTCGTCCGAGCAGCGGGTGCGCACGCCGCGACCCTGCGGCGGGTGCCACCAGTGCATCACATCGCCTTCGGTGAACTGGTGTGCCGCGCAGAGCAGCAGGTGTTCGCGGGTCAGGTCCGGGCGCGCGTGCACGAGGGCGAGCGCGTCCTGCAGCTGGTCGCGGAAGCCGAACGCGCCGCCGGACTGATAGTAGCCACTGCGTGCCAGGTAGCGGCAGCCCAGGGTCTGGTAGACCAGCCAGCCATTGGCCAGTGCGTCGAACGCCGGGTCCGGCGTGCGTACCTGCACCGTGGCCAGTACGTTGCGCCAGTGGATGCGCACGGCGTCCAGCGCATCGATGGCTTCCTGGTTGCCCTGGCGGCTTCGTGCCAACGCCAGC
>NZ_JBFUMN010000385.1:0-560 GCF_054049335.1 Roseateles sp. P5_E1 | reverse complement strand
GCACTTTGGCGGGCATGACCTGCTGGCGATGGCGGTGATCCTGGCCGGCGTGGTGGTGCTGACCCTGGCGCGGACGCGCGCGAAGTGAGCGCGGTGCCGCCACACAGCCTGCAGGAACAACGCCGCGGGTTTGCGATCACCGCCTTCACCTTCACCCTGTGGGGGYTGRTGCCGCTGTACTGGCACCTGCTCAAGGCGGTGCCATCGCAGCTGATCATCGCGCACCGGATCATCTGGAGCACGGTGCTGGTGGTGGCCTGGCTGCTGCTGAGTGCGGGGACGGGCTGGTGGAAGCAGATCGCCGCGCAGACGCGCGCGCTGCCGACGCTGGCGTTGAGCAGTCTGGCGATCGCGTTCAACTGGGGGCTGTACATCTGGGCGATCAACGCCGGACATGTGATCGAAACGAGCTTGGGGTACTTCATCAATCCGCTGGTGAGCGTGCTGCTGGGCGTGTTGGTGCTGAAAGAACGCCTTCGTGGGCTGCAGTGGCTGGCGGTGGGCTGCGCGGCGGTGGGTGTGGCGTGGCTGACGATCGATGCAGGCACGCCGCCGTGGAT
>NZ_JBFUMN010000384.1:0-560 GCF_054049335.1 Roseateles sp. P5_E1 | reverse complement strand
CACCCGCTCCGGTCCTGGATCGCTGCATGTGCGCAGCATTCCGGCGTTGCTGGCCAACGCCGAGCCGGAAGGCCTGCTGCGCGACGTGCTCACCGACCTGCGCGAACACGGGCAAAGCCGACGCATCGCCAGTGCCCGCGACGAGCTGCTGTCGACCATGGCCTGCCATGGCGCGGTGCGCGCCAACCGGCGCCTGACCGTGCCGGAAATGAACGCGCTGCTGCGCGACATGGAAAACACCGAACGCTCGGGTCAGTGCAATCACGGCCGACCGACCTGGGCACGTTTTTCRCTGGCGGASATSGACCGCTGGTTCCTGCGCGGACGTTGAAGGGGAGAGTCATGCAGACTTGGGGAAGGGGACTTGGCGCGGCGATGCTGGCGCTGGGACTGGCAGCCTGTGGGAACACGCCGCAGCCACCGGTGGCGGTGGCCGACGATCCCGCGTTCGCCGCCGAACAGCAGCAGTGGCGCCTGCAACGCTACGAGGAGCTGCATGCCGCCGATGGCTGGACCAGCCTGGTGGGCCTGCACTGGCTGGAGTACAAGGCGCATTACAT
>NZ_JBFUMN010000383.1:0-561 GCF_054049335.1 Roseateles sp. P5_E1 | reverse complement strand
CCATTGATCAGCACCAGCGTCTCGTCGGGCGGCAGGTTGCGCAGACTGGCCGGGCGGATGAAGGCCGTGCCGTCGGCGATCGGGAAGCGCTGGGTGTTGAACGAGGGTGCGATGATGGCCAACTGGTCGGTCAGGTCGGCCGATGCCTGCTTCTCCAGCTTCGCGGGGCTGAACACGTCGATGGGTGAAAGCGACTGCGTGGGCGATCGGCCCTGCACGCGGGTACCGGTGACGACGAGTTGGTCGAGTTCGACCGGCTTCTTTGCGGCCGCCGGCTCGACCGGTTGGGCCGGTGCCTGGGGGTTTTCCTGTGCAAAGGCGGGCAGCGCGGCGCCCGTGGCGAGCGCGGCGATGACGGCCAGCGCCAGGCGGTTGCGATGGGTACGAGGCATGGTGGAAGTTCCTTTCTGGAAGTGGAAAGGGCTCCCCTGAAGCCCTGAACCGAGCTTCATAAATTTTTAACGTTTGCGCAAGCTGTCTGGATTGTTTGCCCAATCGGCTATTCACGCCGGTAACGACCGGCCAACGGCGAACACGGCGATTTCACGTGCCCTCGCGCAC
>NZ_JBFUMN010000382.1:0-562 GCF_054049335.1 Roseateles sp. P5_E1 | reverse complement strand
GAACGGCGAGGGCACGTACACCCCGTTGACCAGGGCAAAGCCGTTGTCCTCGACTACCGCGTCCAGGTAGGTATAGCCACCAAACACCTGCCAGCCCTGCACGATCGTGCCGCTGAAGCCGATCTCGGCGCCCTTGACCTTCTTGCTGCCCGCGTTCTGGGTGGTGCCCGCATCGCTGGTGACGCGCGCGTTGGTCATCTCGGTTTCGAAGATCGCACCGGTCAGCGACAGGCGCGCATCGAACAGGTCCCACTTGGTRCCCAGTTCGATGTTGCGGCTGCGCTGCGGCTTGAGATCCTGGATGGTGGCGCTGATGCCATCGGCGCCATCACCGCCGTCGGTGCCCACCGGGGTGGAGGAGGTGCCCCAGGACAGGTAGATGCTGCCGTTTTCCACCGGCTTGAAGACCAGCCCGGCCTGGCCGTTCCAGAACGAGGTGTCGTTGCGCAGGTGCTGCAGGTTGGCTGCGGCCGTCGGGTTGAACTGGTGGGTGCTGTAGTCGTCGAAGCGCGCGCCCAGGTTGAGCATCCACTGCTCGCTGAAGCTGATGGTGTCGAACACG
>NZ_JBFUMN010000381.1:0-563 GCF_054049335.1 Roseateles sp. P5_E1 | reverse complement strand
ACGCAATGCGCGTGTGGTGTGCGGCGGCCAGCGAACTGGCGGCCAGGTTGGGCGTATAGCCGAGTTCACGCACCGCGCGCATGACGCGTGCGCGGGTGTCATCGCGCACCTTGCCCTGGTTGATCGCCCGCGACACGGTCATCGGCGATACCCCGGCCAGGGCCGCCACCTCGTCGATCGTCACACCGCTGGCTTTGCGGCGGACCGACTTCTTCGGCTTGTCCAATTCGCGCTCCCGTTCTTCTTTTTGACGCTGTCGCAGCCAAAGCACGTCCGGAGCTTACAAGGTTTGCCGTCCACGCTGCGGCTGCGTTCAAGTGTCGCGCGGTGTCATTGGATGCTCGGCGCAGCAGTGGCGCTGTTTGCCTGCGTGGGCAACGTGCGCGCAGAGGATGGGTACGCGCTCTGGCTGCGCTACGCCCCCGTCGAACCCGCGCGCGCGGCCGACGCCCGCATGCGCTTGGCAGAGGTGGTGGCCCCTGACAGAACGCCCACGCAGCGTGCCGCGCGCGAGGAGCTGGGGCGTGGTCTGCGGGGTCTTACGGGCAACGCTCCCCGGATGC
>NZ_JBFUMN010000380.1:0-564 GCF_054049335.1 Roseateles sp. P5_E1 | reverse complement strand
TTCCAGCACGCCGCTGGACGCGGCCGATGGTGCAGGACGTTGCAGCAGCAATGCGGTCAGCACCARCAGCGCGATCATCATGCCAACGCCGAGCGCGAGCAGGACGTAGCGGCGCATCCGCCGCCACCGGCTGCGGAGGGATCCCGTGGCGGGCGCGGCCACTTCGGCAGGCACGTCCAGTGCTGCGGTGTCGTCGCGTTCGATGAACGTCACCGCCTCGGCAGCCGGCGCCGCATCGACCGCTCTCACCGGCACGAGCAGGCGATAGCCGGTCTTGGCAATGGTTTCGATGTAAGGCGTGCCCGTGACATCGTCGTTGCTGAACGCCTTGCGCAGCTGTGTCACTGCCTGGGTCAGCACGTCATTGGTGGGCAGCGTGTCCGGCCATACCTCGGCGAACAGTTCATCACGGGTGACCACCGCACCCGGCGCGCGCATCAGCGCCTTCAACACACCCAATGCCTTCGGCGTCAGCCGTCGCGGACGACGCGCACCGGGCACCGTGACCTCGCGGGAGGACAACGTGACGGTGCACTCGCCGATCCTGATCACATCGGCTGAAGT
>NZ_JBFUMN010000379.1:0-565 GCF_054049335.1 Roseateles sp. P5_E1 | reverse complement strand
CCCATCCGACATTGCCGTCGAGGAGACCTCCTGGTGACCATGCCCAACTCCCCCCGAATCAGAATTTTCGACACCACCCTGCGCGACGGCGAGCAATCGCCCGGCTGCAGCATGACCCCGCCGCAGAAGCTGGTGATGGCCCGTGCGCTGGCCGAGCTGGGCGTGGACATCATCGAGACCGGCTTCCCGGCCAGCTCGCAGTCCGACCGCGAAGCGATGACGCTGATCGGCCGCGAGCTGCGCCAGACCACCCTGGCGGTGCTGTCGCGCTGCCTGACCACCGATATCGAGACCTCGGCCAAGGCGCTGGAGGCGGCCGCCAACCCGCGCCTGCACCTGTTCCTGTCCACCAGTCCGTTGCATCGCGAACACAAACTGCGGATGAGCCGCGAGCAGGTGCTGGAATCGGTGCACAAGCACGTGAGCCTGGCACGGGGCTACGTGGATGACGTGGAATTCTCCGCCGAAGACGCCACGCGTACCGAAGAAGACTTCCTGATCGAGGTCGCCCGCGTGGCCGTGGCCGCCGGTGCCACCACCATCAACCTGCCCGACACCGTGGGCT
>NZ_JBFUMN010000378.1:0-565 GCF_054049335.1 Roseateles sp. P5_E1 | reverse complement strand
GATGTGGTGGCTCACGCCGGTGTTCGACCGGCTGGCGCTGTATGTGATCTCGCGCGGTATCTTCGGCGATGCGCCGAGCGCCTTGCAGACGCTGCGCGCGCAACGCGCGTGGGGCTGGAGCGGCTTCTGGGGCTACCTGGGCTGGCGCCGCTTCAGTCCACTGCGTTCACTGCTGATGCCGGTCAACCTGCTGGAAGGCAACGCGGTTGAACATCGCGGCGCACGCCGTCGCGCCGTGGCCGGTGCGGCGGTCGGCCATGCGATCCTGCTGACGGTGACGTGCATGGCCTTCGAGGTCGCGCTGGTGGTGGGCGGGATCGCGGCGGTGTTCATGTTCGTCCCGTTCGAGCTGCTGTCCGATTCCTGGCGTGCGGCGTGGGCGATGGTCAGCGAGGACACACCGGCCTGGGCCAGGTTCGGCTTCAACCTGCTGTCCTGGCTGGCCATCAGTCTGATCGGGCCGTTCTACGTGGGCGCCGGCTTCGGCCTGTACCTCAACCGGCGCACCGAGATGGAAGCCTGGGACGTGGAGATCGCCTTCCGCCGCCTGCGCGACCGCCTGCAG
>NZ_JBFUMN010000377.1:0-567 GCF_054049335.1 Roseateles sp. P5_E1 | reverse complement strand
GATCAACCCGAACAACCCCAGCGGCGCCAGCTACTCGCGCGAACTGCTGGAGAAGATCGTGGCGATCGCGGTCAAGCACAACCTGCTGCTGATGGTCGATGAGATCTACGACCAGATCCTCTACGACGGTGCCGCGTTCCATGCGGTGGCGCCACTGGCCGGCGAACACCCGTGCATCACCTTCAGCGGGCTGAGCAAGGTGCATCGCGCCTGCGGCTGGCGGGTGGGCTGGGCGATGCTGTCCGGCGCGGCCGAGCGGCTGGGCGAATTCCGCGCGGCGATGGACCTGCTCAGCGCACTGCGGCTGTGCGCCAACGTGCCCGGCCAGTACGCCATCGATGCCGCGGTCAACGGCCCGGACACCATCTCCCCGCTGTGCGCCCCCGGTGGCCGCCTGTATGAAACCCGGCGCGCGGTGATCGAGGCCTGCAACGCCAGCGAGCACCTGTCGCTGGTTGCCCCGGCCGGCGCGCTGTACGCGTTCCCGGCGGTGGTCGGCCCGGCCGCGCGCAGCTTCGACGACCATGATTTCGCCTTGGAACTGATGAACGAGGAAGGCGTGCTGGT
>NZ_JBFUMN010000376.1:0-567 GCF_054049335.1 Roseateles sp. P5_E1 | reverse complement strand
ATCGCCCTACACCGGCTACAAGACCGACACCGTCGGTGCGCCGGTGATCAGCTACGAAGGCCGCCGATTCCATTTCCGTGGAGGCAGCTTCGGCTACACGCTGTTCGACAACGACAGCACGGAACTGTCGGTGCTGGCCGCGCCGTACATGATGCGCTTCAAACACAACGACAGCGACGACGTGCGCCTGCGCCAGCTGTCCAATCGCGGCTTCTCGGCGATGGCCGGCGTAGCGGTGCGGCACACCGCGCCGTGGGGCCTGGTGCAGGCCAACGTGCAGGCCGAAGTGAGTGGTCATGGCGGTGGCGTTTCCGCCGACGCCAAGTACGCCTATCCATTGCCCACCGGCCGCGTCACGCTGGTGCCCGGGGTCGGTGTGAACTACGCCGGCAGCGCCCTCAACGATTATTACTTCGGCGTCAGCGAAGCCGAAGCGCGGCGCAGCGGCCTGGCCCGCTATCGTGCCGGCAGCGGCGTATCGCCCTACATGGACCTGACCGCCGTGATGCCGCTCGGTGCGCACTGGACCGCGACCGCATCGGTACGCCGCTCCATCCTGTCCACTGC
>NZ_JBFUMN010000375.1:0-567 GCF_054049335.1 Roseateles sp. P5_E1 | reverse complement strand
TGCGAAGACCGATCCGGACTTCTTCCTGATCGCGCGCACCGATGCCATCCAGGTCGATGGCGTGGACGCGGCCATCGAACGCGCCATCGCCTGCGTGGAGGCCGGTGCCGACGGCATCTTCGCCGAGGCCGCCTATGACCTGGACACCTACCGCCGCTTCGTCGATGCGGTGAAGGTGCCGGTGCTGGCCAACATCACCGAGTTCGGTGCCACCCCGCTGTTCAGCCGCGATGAACTGGCCTCGGCCGGCGTGGCCATCCAGCTGTTCCCGCTGTCCGCATTCCGCGCCGCCAACAAGTCGGCCGAGAACGTGTATGAGACCATCCGCCGCGAGGGCCACCAGCGTAATGTGGTGGAGGCGATGCAGACGCGCGAAGAGCTGTACGACCGTATCGGTTACCACGCTTTCGAGCAGCAGCTCGATGCGTTGTTTGCCGCCAAGAAGTAAGACCGCACACTGTTTTCTGGAGGGATCATGAGCGACACCACTACCGCCCCCGGCTTCAAGCCGAAGAAATCCGTCGCCCTGTCGGGCACCGCCGCCGGCAACACCGCGCTGTGCACCGT
>NZ_JBFUMN010000374.1:0-568 GCF_054049335.1 Roseateles sp. P5_E1 | reverse complement strand
CAACCGGAGCATGTGCCCGGCATCGCCGAGCGCCTGGCCACCGCCGCGCTGCCCAATGCGCCGGCACCGTGGCCGTTGCAGGCGGTGCTGGCGCCGCAGCCCGGCCTGGCACCGCTGCCCGATGCCGCGCCCGCCTTCGATGCGGTGTTCAGTGCCAATACCCTGCACATCATGAGCTGGGCGCACGTGCAGGCGTTGTTCGCCGGGTTGCCGGCGGTGATGGCGGACGACGCGCTGTTGTTCATCTACGGGCCGTTCAATTACCACGGCGAGTTCAGCAGCGACAGCAACCGCCAGTTCGATGGGTGGTTGAAGGCGCGCGATCCCGATTCAGGTATCCGCGATGCGGAGGCGGTGGACGCGCTCGCGGCCGCGCAGGGCCTGCAGCTGATCGAGGACGTGGCCATGCCCGCCAACAACCGGCTGCGGGTGTGGCGGCGGGGCTGATCAGGCCGGGAAAGTCGGCGGGCACGCCTGCTGCAGGCACGCCCGGAACGTCGCGGTTGGCAACGGTGGCGTCGAAATGGCCAACGGGCACTCGCGCCGGGACGCACGCTGAGGGTAGGAT
>NZ_JBFUMN010000373.1:0-568 GCF_054049335.1 Roseateles sp. P5_E1 | reverse complement strand
ACGTAGATCTTCTCGACGGTGAACGCGGGGCCGGTGGCGGCATCGGCCGGCGCAACGGCGCCGTTGGTGGTCTCTTCGGACATTTCCTGTAGCTCCAAGAATGAATGCAATAAGAATGGATTGTTACATGCCCTGCGATGGGGGCGTGTGGCGCCGCGCACAAGGCGAGCGGCGCAATCCGGCAGAAATCAGTTGCGGCCCTTGACCAGCGGCAGCTCGGCCTGCTGCCAGGCGGGGATGCCACCGTCGAGCACGTTGACCTGTTCGAACCCGGCTTTCTTCAGCGCCTTGGCCGCGGTTTCCGAGGCGGTGCCCGTGCGGCACACCAGCACGACCGGGCTCTGCTTGGCGTTGACCACCAGCTTGTGCTCCGGACCGAACTGGGCAGGCTGCACGTTGCGGCTGCCGGCGATGTGGCCCTTCTCGAAATCGCTGCTGGAAGACAGATCGACCACGACGGCGCCACCAGCATTGATCAGGTGGGTCAGCTCGGCGGGCTTGAGCGATTTGAAGCCGCGGAACAGGCGGCGGACTTCAGTGACGATGATGGCCACGGTCAGGCCGACCA
>NZ_JBFUMN010000372.1:0-569 GCF_054049335.1 Roseateles sp. P5_E1 | reverse complement strand
GACAGATGGTTGGCAATGGCTGATCGCGGAGTCGCTGATCAGGAACTTTTTCTCCGCAATCCGGGACGGCGCTATCCGCTTCAGCGTCATCTCACCACTCGAGCAGAACATCGAGATCGACGCTACAACGGTTTTCGATCTCTTCAAGAATCCTCTCATCCACGCCGCAGCGGAGAGCACAGGAACTTCGGACGACCTGGCATTCAGTGCAGCGATGCTCGACGCACTCTGCTCGGATGCTTCTTCGGTAGACAAGTACGAAGCCCCCGATTCCGGGAATTTCACGCTGACTCTGCTTCAGCACGAAGGGCTTCCACGGCGGGTCGGAATTCTACGAAACGGGATGTACATTGCTGACAACCTCAGTCACTTTGGGCACCCACTTCGTCGTTTCTCGCTGTCGAGAGACTTTGTCGCGGTCCTTCAGCCGGACGATCGCGATACGAGCGCCCGTGTTCGCGACATGGAGAATCCGCGCCACGACGAGATCTCCGCCGACCGCATTGATGACGAAAGGCTTCGCAAGAAGCTCAAGGCCGCGTTCAAGAAGGTCGGGAACTGGATACGCC
>NZ_JBFUMN010000371.1:0-569 GCF_054049335.1 Roseateles sp. P5_E1 | reverse complement strand
CGACCACGCTGCCAGCATCGACCACCGGCAGGTGCCGGATGCGGTAATCGGTCACCAGCTGCAGGCAATGCTCGACCTGCTCGGCCAAGGCCACCGTCACCACCTTCGCGGTCATGATGTCGCTCACCCGCGTCGTCCGCGAAGAGCGCTCGTGCAGCACGATCTTGCGCGCGTAATCGCGCTCGGAGAGGATCCCGACCAGTTGCCGGCCCTCCATCACCACCACCGCCCCGATGCCCTTGTCGGCCATCAGCCGGATCGCGTCGATCACCGCCGCGTCCGGGGGTACCGCGAAAACCTCAGGGGACTTGCCTTCCAACAGCTGTCGTACCGTGGTCATCTCGCTGCTCTCCACTGATGGGATGCAGGCCCGAGTCTGCCACGAACGGCGCCTGCCAAGTGTCAACCAGGTACAGCGGACGCTGCTTGGACTCCTCGTACAGCCGCCCCAGGTATTCCCCGATGAGGCCCAGTGCGATCAACTRCACGCCGCCCAGGAACAGGATCACGACCATCATCGTCAGCCAGCCCGCCACCCGGTCCCCGTACAGCGCCGCCTTGCCCACGAT
>NZ_JBFUMN010000370.1:0-569 GCF_054049335.1 Roseateles sp. P5_E1 | reverse complement strand
GTTCAACAACCAGTACGGGATGCGCGTAACCGGCAGCCTGTTCCTGCCGCGCGGGATGGACCGCACCACGCCGCATGCTGCGCTCGTGGTCGGTCACCCGATGGGCGCGGTAAAGGAGCAGTCCTCGACGCTGTATGCCACCAAGCTGGCCGAGGAGGGCTTTGTCACCCTGGCCATCGACCTGTCGTTCTGGGGCGAAAGCGGCGGTGAGCCGCGCAATGCGGTTTCACCGGACATCTACGCCGAAGACTTCAGCGCGGCAGTGGATTACCTGCGCAGCCAGTCCTTCGTCGACAGGGACCGGATCGGCGCGCTCGGCATCTGTGGCAGTGGCAGCTTCGTGATCAGTGCCGCCAAGATCGACCCGCGCATCCGCGCCGTGGCGACGGTGAGCATGTATGACATGGGCGCGGCCAACCGCGATGGCTTGGGCCACGCGGTCACGCTGCAGCAGCGGCGCGCGGTGATCGCCGCGGCAGCCGAGCAGCGCGACGTGGAGTTCGCCGGCGGCCCGACCCGCTACACCAGTGGCTCGGTCCACCACATTGATGCAACGTCCTCGCCCATCG
>NZ_JBFUMN010000369.1:0-570 GCF_054049335.1 Roseateles sp. P5_E1 | reverse complement strand
CGCGTCGTGAGGTTTGACGGGGTTGATCACGATTCGAACGGGTTGCTCGCGATTCAGACAGTGGGCTCAGGTTATGCTTCCTCGATGCTTTATCTTGCCTCTCGATCTCCCCGACGAACCGAACTGCTGACGCGCCTGGACCGACCGTTCCACGCGTTGGACCTTGAGGTGCCTGAAGTCCGTGCCGCTGGCGAATCGGCCACCGCCTATGTGCAGCGGGTGGCCGCCGACAAGGCGCGCGCCGGGCTGGCCCTGGTTGGCGGCGACGCCGACGCGGTGGTGATCGGTTCGGACACCGAAGTGGTGCTCGATGGCCGGGTATTCGGCAAGCCGGTCGATGCCGCCGATGCGGCGGCCATGCTGGCGACCCTGTCCGGGCGCACCCACCAGGTGATGACCGCCGTGGCCGTGGTCGCCCAGGGGCGCCAGGACAGCGTGCTGGTGATTTCCGAGGTGAGCTTCATCGATATCGGGCAGGACGCCATCGCGGCCTACGTGGCCAGCGGCGAACCGATGGGCAAGGCCGGTGCCTACGCCATCCAGGGCGGCGCCGAACGTTACATCCGCCAC
>NZ_JBFUMN010000368.1:0-570 GCF_054049335.1 Roseateles sp. P5_E1 | reverse complement strand
AGGCCAACCTGATCGTGGTCGACTGGGACCCGGAGTTCTGACCGGGTGCGTATCGACGTCATCACCTTGTTCCCCGAGTTCATGGCGCAGTCGGCCGCGCTGGGCGTGGTCGGCCGTGCGGCCGAGCGCGGCCTGCTCGACCTGCATGGCTGGAATCCGCGTGACTACGCCGCCGGCAACTACCGCCGGGTGGACGACCGTCCCTTCGGGGGTGGCCCGGGCATGGTCATGCTGATCGAGCCGTTGCGCGCCTGCCTGGCCGCGGCCAAGGCGGCCGATCCGGCGCCCGCGCCGGTGATCTACCTCAGCCCGCAGGGCAAGCCGCTGACCCAGGCCCGGGTGCGCGAACTGGCGGCCCTGCCGCGGATGATCCTGCTGTGCGGCCGCTATGAAGGCATCGATGAGCGCTTCCTCGAGGCCGAGGTCACCGAGGAAATCTCGCTCGGCGATTACGTCCTGTCCGGCGGCGAGCTGGGCGCGGCGGTCATCGTCGATGCGGTGACCCGTCTGCAGGAGGGCGCGCTGGGCGATGCCGAATCGGCGGTCCAGGACAGTTTCGAAGGCCCGCAG
>NZ_JBFUMN010000367.1:0-571 GCF_054049335.1 Roseateles sp. P5_E1 | reverse complement strand
GGCCTACGAGGCCACCCAGGGCCGCATCCAGGCGCTCAACGACGGCGGCCGCCCAATCCGCGACTACCACCTGTCCAAGGCGCAGTGCTGGTTGGACGTGTCCTTCCACGAGTACAGCCGCAATGACCGCAGCGATTTCCCGCAGCAGGCGCTGAGCGAGTCGGAAAAGCTGATCGTGGGCATGGAGCAGGGCGCCGCGCCGTTGCCGACCGACACCCCGCTGGTCAATGGCGCCAAGTACCTGCGCGATGACCTGTGGCAGCGCCTGCGCGTGCTGCATGGCGCGCCGGGGTTCAGTTGCGCGCAGCAACAGGTGGCCTGTGGCGAGGTCGAGCTGGTGCATGCCGGCAACGAGTTCAACCAGCAGCAGTGGCGTCATTCCAAGCCGTACATCCAGATCGCCGAGGAGCTGGTCAACGATGCCGAAGCGGCGGCACGCCAATGCAACGCGGGCACGGCGGCTGCGTCGGCGCCGATTCCGCTGGTGGCCAACGTGCTGTTCGAATTCGACCGCGACGGCTACCGCGACATCCGCACCTACTCGCTGGAAAGCGTGGACCGCGCCCTGGCC
>NZ_JBFUMN010000366.1:0-571 GCF_054049335.1 Roseateles sp. P5_E1 | reverse complement strand
ACCGACTATGCGCGTGCCAACGCCTCGCTCGGCATCAACGGCACCGTGCTGAACAATGTAAACGCGAGCGCACAGAGCCTTGCGCCGGCGTATCTCGCCAAAGCCGCCGCGCTGGCAGACGTGTTCCGGCCGTACGGCATCCGCGTATACCTGAGCGCGCGCTTCAGCGCGCCCATCGAGCTGGGCGGGCTGAAGACAGCCGATCCGCTCGACCCGGACGTGCAACGTTGGTGGCGCGACAAGGCTGACGAGATCTACGCGCGCATTCCCGATTTCGGTGGCTTCCTGGTCAAGGCCAATTCGGAAGGACAGCCCGGACCGCAGGACTATGGCCGTTCGCATGCGGACGGCGCCAATCTGCTGGCTGACGCGCTGGCACCCCATGGCGGCGTGGTCATGTGGCGCGCCTTCGTCTACGCGCATGAGGTGCCCGAGGACCGCGCCACGCAGGCCTACACCGAGTTTGCCGGCCTGGACGGTGATTTCCGCCCGAACGTGATCGTGCAGGTGAAGAACGGTCCCATCGATTTCCAGCCGCGCGAGCCGTTCCATCCGCTGTTCGGGGCCATGC
>NZ_JBFUMN010000365.1:0-572 GCF_054049335.1 Roseateles sp. P5_E1 | reverse complement strand
CCGTGGGTGGAAGCGGGACAAGGCGGCGCATTAGGGCGGGGCGACGGAACGCGTTCCGTCAATGCCACCCCCAGGTTCATGGGGCCCGGCAGGACCTTTGAACCATGCGCAGGGCCGCCGCCGGGTGCCATCATCGGGGTTTGCCGTCTCCCGGGAACCCCTGATCGTGAAATCACCGCTCGTCACCGCGTTGCTGCTCGCCCTGGCCCTTCCTGCCGGCGGCGCCCTGGCCGCTGCGCCGGCCGCACCGACCACCGCCCCGGCCAGCCTGGCTGTTGAAAGCCCCGCCGATGCGCAGTTCCGCGCCATCTACGAAAAGGAATGGAAGTGGCGCCAGGACGGCGGTGGTGCGGCCAGCGAGGATGAAGACGGCCCGGCCAACGCCACCCGCATGCCCGACGTGGGCGAGGCCGCCCAGCAGGCGCGGCTGAAGGTCTGGGACGACGTGCTGGCCCAGCTGGACAAGGTCGACCGCAAGGCGCTGTCGCCGGACAACCAGATCAACTACGCCATCTACCGCGACCAGGTGTTCAACCTGGCTGCCGAGGTGCGGCTGGGCGGCTATGAAATGC
>NZ_JBFUMN010000364.1:0-572 GCF_054049335.1 Roseateles sp. P5_E1 | reverse complement strand
ACTCGGAGCTGTCCAAAATCGTGAACGGCCAGGTGCCGGGCGTGAGCCTGTCTTCCGAGGGTCGCCTGATCGCCACCTACGCGCTGTGCGGTTTTGCCAACTTCAGCTCCATCGCGATCCAGATCGGTGGTATTGGTGGCCTGGCCCCCGAGCGTCGCCACGATCTGGCCAAGTTCGGCCTGCGTGCGGTGCTCGGCGGTACCATTGCCACCTTCATGACGGCGACCATCGCCGGCGTGCTGACGCATTTCAGCTGATATCCGCTTCCTGAGAAACAGTCTTTATGAGTAACACTGTCGTCGTTGTCGGTTCTTTCAATGTGGACCATGTCTGGCGTTGCGAATCGCTCCCGGCCCCGGGCGCGACCATCGCCGGGCGCTACAGCACCGGTCCCGGCGGCAAGGGCTTCAACCAGGCCGTGGCGGCACGCCGCGCGGGTGCGTCGACCACCTTCCTGTGCGCCCTGGGCGATGACGCCGGCGGCGCGATGGCGCGTGGCCTGGCCGAGCAGGACGGCTTCGACCTGACCGCCGAGGCCAGCAGCGAGCCGACCGGCACCGGCGGCATCTATG
>NZ_JBFUMN010000363.1:0-573 GCF_054049335.1 Roseateles sp. P5_E1 | reverse complement strand
TGTTTGCGGTCGCCCGCATTGCGCTCGGCGTTGCCTGAGTCCAGGCACCAAGACAGGAATCCAGATTAGATGTCCGCTTACAAGATTACGGAACACAAGTACGACATGGTCGTGGTCGGCGCCGGCGGTGCTGGCCTGCGCGCTACGTTCGGTCTTGCCGCCAAGGGCCTGCAGACCGTCTGCCTGACCAAGGTCTTCCCGACCCGTTCCCACACCGTGGCCGCGCAGGGTGGCATCTCCGCCGCGCTGGGCAACATGGGTGAGGACGACTGGCGCTACCACTTCTTCGACACCATCAAGGGCTCGGATTGGCTGGGTGACCAGGACGCGATCGAGTACATGTGCCGCGAAGCGATTCCGGCCATCATCGAACTGGAGCACTACGGCGTGCCGTTCAGCCGTACCGAAGAGGGCAAGATCTACCAGCGCCCGTTCGGCGGCATGACCACCAAGTACGGCGAAGGCCCGTCCGCGCAGCGTACCTGCGCCGCCGCCGACCGTACCGGCCACGCCATGCTGCACACGCTGTACCAGCAGTCGCTGGCGCACAACGCGCGCTTCATGATCGAGTAC
>NZ_JBFUMN010000362.1:0-573 GCF_054049335.1 Roseateles sp. P5_E1 | reverse complement strand
GTTCCACTCGGCCGCGTCGACCAGCGCATCCATCGTGCCCGCTTCGGCGTCGATGCGCAGCATGTCGCCGTCGCGGATGCGCGCGATAGCACCGGCATCGGCGGCTTCCGGCGAGACGTGAATCGCCGCGAGCACCTTGCCCGAYGCGCCSGACATGCGCCCGTCGGTCASCAGCGCGATGCGTTGGCCGCGATCCTGCAGCACCGCCAGCGGCGGCGTGAGCTTGTGCAGTTCCGGCATGCCGTTGGCGCGCGGCCCCTGGCCACGGATCACGGCGACGAAATCGCCTTCGAGCCGGCCATGCTTGAACGCATCGAGCAATGCGTCCTGGGTGTCGAACACTTTCGCCCGCGCGGTGATGACGCGGAACTCCGGCGCCACCGCGGAAATCTTGGCGATGGCGCGGCCGAGGTTGCCCTGCAGGCGCCGCAGGCCACCCTCGCTGTCGAACGGCTCCGCCGCCGGCCGCACCACCGTGGCGTCGCGCGATTGAGGCGGCGGATCGCGCCAGCGCAGCTGGCTGCCGTCGAGCCAGGGTTCGAGCATCTGCTGGCGCAGGTCGCCGCCGTGCAC
>NZ_JBFUMN010000361.1:0-573 GCF_054049335.1 Roseateles sp. P5_E1 | reverse complement strand
GTGCCGCGCAGCCCTGCGGCGGTTGCCCGCTCCAGAAGGGTCGCGCACAGCGCATCCGGGTCGGCGATGGGGGTGAAGTGGTAGGCGGCGGTATTGGCGATCATCGGCCCATTATAAATCGCGCCGGCCGCACCGCCGGGCCCACCGCCGGCGGTGATTCAGCCCCGCAGCAGTACGAATGGCAGCAGTACCAGCGCCGCCGCAGCCAGCATGCCCAGCAGCATGGCGACCACGAACAGCGGTCGGCGCTGGAGGAGGCTGCCGAAGGTTTCGGCGGTGCCATCACGCAGCGCGGCCTCCCGTTCGGCACGCACGCGCACGCCGCGGGCCTCCTGGTAGGGCGCCATCAGCGCCTTGGCGCGCGGCAGGTCGTCATTGTCGCGGATCCAGATTCCGCCCCAGGAGATGCCCCACGGGCTGGGTTCGGTGCGGTAATGGGCGATGCCCGCCTGGTCCAGCAGGGCGGTCACGTCCTGGATTTCATCGTCCGCGACGTTGCGCAGGTTGAGCAGCAGTTTCGACATGTGCCCATGATAGCGCCCGGCGATGCGCTACCCTTGCGTCCCGTTATTG
>NZ_JBFUMN010000360.1:0-573 GCF_054049335.1 Roseateles sp. P5_E1 | reverse complement strand
GCGCGATGCAGTCCTTCAGCCACAGCTTGCGTTTCTTCAGGCGCTTGACCGTCAATTCGTCGGCGGCCGCATCGCCGGACAGGCGTTCGATCGCGAGATCGAGGTCGCGATGCTCGGTCCGCAATTCGGCGAGCTGGCGCGCGATGGCAACGGGATCTTCGGCTTCGACCATGTTGCGAGCTTAACCCCGCCCCGCTGCGGCGTCATGACGGATCATGCGGCACATTCCGGCGGGGCCGCCGGGCGGACGGTAGAATGGCCGTCCGCCGTCGCTGTGCCCCGCTGTCCGCCGTGAACATCCCCCTGCCCCTCGCCGAACCGCTGCCACGCGCCCATGCCCGTGCCGATAAACGCGGCACGCACGAGGCCAACAAGCTCGCCAAGCGCCTGCGCCRCCAGGTCGGCCRSGCSATCGCCGAYTTCGGCATGATCGMSGACGGCGACAAGGTGATGGTGTGCCTGTCGGGCGGCAAGGACAGCTACGCGATGCTCGACATCCTGCTGCARCTGCAGMAGAAGGCGCCGGTGMGSTTCGAGCTGGTCGCGGTCAACCTSGACCAGAAACAACCGGAC
>NZ_JBFUMN010000359.1:0-573 GCF_054049335.1 Roseateles sp. P5_E1 | reverse complement strand
ATCCTGTCCGGCGGCCCGGAATCGACCACCCTGCCGGGTGCGCCGGCCGCACCGCAGGAAGTGTTCGACAGCGGCCTGCCGATCTTCGGCATCTGCTACGGCATGCAGACCCTGGCCGCCCAGCTCGGGGGCGCCACCGAAGCGGCCGACCAGCGTGAGTTCGGCCATGCCGAAGTCAACGTCGTCGCCCCGGATGCGCTGTTCAAGGGCCTGAGCGACCACGGCGGCGAGCCGAAATTGAACGTCTGGATGAGCCACGGCGACCACGTCTCCGTCGCACCCCCGGGCTTCACCGTCACCGCGGTGACCGATCGCATCCCGGTGGCCGCGATGGCCAACGAAGAAAAGCGCTGGTACGGCGTGCAGTTCCATCCGGAAGTGACCCACACCCTGCAGGGCCAGGCGCTGCTGCGCCGCTTCGTGGTGGACGTGTGCGGCTGCGAAACCCTGTGGACCGCCGCCAACATCATCGACGACCAGATCGCCCGCGTGCGCGAGCAGGTGGGCGATGACGAAGTGATCCTGGGCCTCTCCGGCGGCGTTGATTCGTCGGTCGTGGCCGCGCTGCTGCAC
>NZ_JBFUMN010000358.1:0-573 GCF_054049335.1 Roseateles sp. P5_E1 | reverse complement strand
GTCCAGTACCGCGGTGGCGACGGCACGGAAGGCGGTTTCGTCGAGCTTGCGGGTGCGGTGCGGCACGACGCGCACGCGCTCGACCGGCAGGCGGCGGCCGCCGGCGTGCTCGTCGAGCAGCTTCTCGATGCGCTGCTGCAACGGCGCCAATGCGTTCGACAGCACGCCGCCGCCGCTGCGGACCAGCAATTGCTGCGCGGCGAGCAGCGCGTGCAGTTCCTCCGAGCTCAGCCACAGTCCCGGCAGTTCGTAGCGCTGCGCATCGTCGTTGTGGTCGTAGCGGAAGCCGGCCTCGCCGTYGCCSWCCACCGGCGCCATCAGCKMATCGCGCAGRWASGCMAGGTCGCGGTAGACCGTCGCGCGTGAGCATTCCAGGTCTTCCTGCAGGCGTTGCACGGTCACCGGATAGCGCGCGGCGCTGAGGATGCGATGCAGGGCGTGGATGCGTTCGATGCGTTCCATGGCGGTCTGTTGGGCGTGGGGAGTGCGGCGGTGCGACGCCGAGCCGGCGCGCGTGGCGAGCTGCCGCAGCGCGCCCAAGTATGGCGAAAAAACGCGGTCAGGATCAGGGAC
>NZ_JBFUMN010000357.1:0-573 GCF_054049335.1 Roseateles sp. P5_E1 | reverse complement strand
GGCCCGACGCGGTGCTAACGCCGCATCGTCCATGCTGGCCCTGCCATTCATCCGCAGGAGACAAACCGATGGGTATTTCGCGTCATGCCACCGCGCACTGGGAAGGTGACCTCAAGACAGGCAAGGGACAACTGAGCACGCCACAGAGCGGCCTGATGGACAAAACCCGCTATGCCTTCAGCAGCCGCTTCGGCGATGAGAAGGGCACCAATCCCGAAGAACTGATCGCCGCCGCACACGCCGGCTGCTTCACCATGGCGCTGTCGGCCAAGCTCACCGAGGCCGGCTTCGTGCCCACCTCGCTGGATACCGAAGCCAAGGTCGACCTGTCCATGGAAGGCGGCCCGCAGCTTTCGCAGATCACCCTGAAGGTGAAGGCAGTGGTGCCGAAGATCGATGCGGCGCAGTTCCGCGCGATTGCCGACGACGCCAAGCAGAACTGTCCGGTGTCCAAGGCACTGAGCGCAGTGCCGATCAGCCTGGAGGCCGAGCTGGCGAGCTGAGCGTGCCGCAGTGCGCATTGAGTGAACCCGGCAGGGGCGGCATAGTCGCCCCTGTTTCGTTGCGGGGAGC
>NZ_JBFUMN010000356.1:0-574 GCF_054049335.1 Roseateles sp. P5_E1 | reverse complement strand
GCGATTCACCGGCCAGCAGGCGCGCCACGATGCGCTGGGACAGCGCTTCCTCGTTGTGGTCGTGCAATGCCACCAGCGGCTGCTGGATGCCGAAATGGGCCAGCAACTGGCCGCTGCGGCGGGTGTCTTCGGCGCAGATCGCCGCCACCGAGCGCAGCACGTCCTGCGCCCGCGGCGTCAGGTCGGCCAGGTTGCCGATCGGGGTGGCAACGACATACAGCGTAGGGACAACACTCATCGMAACGGCACTCGTGGGTCAAGGGTAGAATCGTACCGTTCCCCGGCCACGGCCGCTGCCCCCATCGAATGGACCTGATCATGAACAAGCCCGTCGCACGGATCTCCGCCCTTTCGTTGTCGCTGATGCTGCTTGCCGGCTGCGCCACGACGAGCCTGACCAGTGCGCCCGAATCGCCGGCGCAGAGCCAGGCGTTGGCGCTGATCGACCAGGGCAAGCCGCGCGACGCCGCCGTGCAGCTGGAAGCACTGGCCAACACCTTGAAGGGCAGCGCCCGCGCTGCCGCGCTGGCCGATGCTGCCTTTGCCTGGCATGAGGCCGGCGACAGCGCACGCG
>NZ_JBFUMN010000355.1:0-575 GCF_054049335.1 Roseateles sp. P5_E1 | reverse complement strand
CTGGACATCGCCGAGCACGAGATGCCGGGTCTGATGTCGATCCGCCGCAAGCACGCCGCCACCCTGCCGCTGAAGGGCGTGCGCGTGACCGGTTCGCTGCACATGACCATCCAGACCGCCGTGCTGATCGAGACCCTGAAGGACATCGGCGCCGACGTGCGTTGGGCGTCCTGCAACATCTTCTCGACCCAGGACCACGCCGCCGCGGCAATCGCCGCCTCGGGCACCCCCGTGTTCGCCTGGAAGGGCGAGTCGCTGGAGGAGTACTGGGACTGCACCCTGGACGCACTGACCTTCACCCTGCCCGACGGCACCCTGACCGGCCCGGAACTGGTGGTCGATGACGGCGGCGACGTCACCCTGCTGATCCACAAGGGCTACGAGCTGGAAAACGGCAGCGACTGGGTCAACGAAAAAGCCGCCTCGCACGAAGAACAGGTCATCAAGGACCTGCTCAAGCGCGTGGCCAAGGAGCGTCCGGGTTACTGGGCGCGCGTGGTCAAGGACTGGAAGGGCGTCTCCGAAGAGACCACCACCGGCGTGCACCGCCTGTACCAGCTCGCCCAGGCCGGCAC
>NZ_JBFUMN010000354.1:0-575 GCF_054049335.1 Roseateles sp. P5_E1 | reverse complement strand
TCTACATGACCGGCCTGATCCGCGATGCGCAGGGTCAGAAGATGTCCAAGTCCAAGGGCAACGTGCTCGATCCGTTGGACATCATCGACGGCATCTCGCTCGAGGACCTGATCGCCAAGCGCACCACCGGGCTGATGAAGCCCAAGGACGCGCCGAAGATCGAGAAGGCCACCCGCCGCGAATTCCCCGAGGGCATCATCGCCCACGGTGCCGATGCGCTGCGCTTCACCATCGCCGCGCTGGCCACCCACGGCCGCGACATCAAGTTCGACATGAGCCGCGCCGAGGGCTACAAGAACTTCTGCAACAAGCTGTGGAACGCCAGCCGCTTCACCCTGATGAACACCGAGGGCAGCAGCTTCACCGGCGTGCCGCAGCCGCGCACCGATGCCGAGCGCTGGATTCTGTCGCGGCTGGCGGCGGTGTCGACCGAGGCGCAGACGCACTACGCCAACTACCGCTTCGACCTGCTCGCGCAGTGCCTGTACGAGTTTGCCTGGAACGAGTTCTGCGACTGGTTCCTGGAACTGACCAAGCCGGCGCTCAACGGTGCCGATGCCGACGATGCCAACAGC
>NZ_JBFUMN010000353.1:0-575 GCF_054049335.1 Roseateles sp. P5_E1 | reverse complement strand
GACTTCGACGTTCTCCAGCTTGCGCAGGCGCTCGGATGCGGCGAGCACGACCTTGGTGCTCGAGTCGAGGCAGACGTAGCGGTTCGAGTGCGGGGCCACCAGTTCGGCCAGCACGCCGTCGCCGGAGGCGATATCCAGCACGTCGCCCGGCTGCAGCAGCGGTACGGCCGAGCGCGCCAGCGCTTCCCAGGTGCGGCCGGGGGAGTAGTGGCGCTCCATGTCGCCGGCCACCGAGTCCGCCCAGTTCTGCTCGCTGGCGCGCGCGGCCAGCACGGCGGCGACGCGGTCCTTGTCCTGGCGCAGCAGCGGATCGTCGCTGCCCTCGCGCAGGGTTTGCCAGAGCGCAGCCTGGGCTGCATCGAGTGCGCCTTCGTCGAAGCGGTAGTAGGCGGACACCCCGGAGCGGCGGTCGCGCACCAGCCCGGCTTCCTTGAGCTTGGACAGATGGGTGGAAACGCGCGGCTGCGCCAGCCGTGTGATCGCCGACAACTCGGCCACGGTCATCTCTTCCCGCTCGAGCAGGGCGAGCAGGCGGACGCGCGTGGCGTCGGCGAAAACCTTGAGGCGTGTGGACC
>NZ_JBFUMN010000352.1:0-577 GCF_054049335.1 Roseateles sp. P5_E1 | reverse complement strand
GTCCTGGATCGGGGCGTCCTTGGTCTGGCACATGCGCCAGATGTCGCCGGTCTGCACGGCGTGTTCAAACACCACGTTGCCGGCGTCGTCGGTGACGCGCACGGTGCCGTCGGCCGGGATCTGGAAGGTCTTGTCGTGCGAGCCGTACTCCTCGGCCTTCTGCGCCATCAGGCCGACGTTGGGCACCGAGCCCATGGTGGCCGGGTCGAACGCGCCGTGGGTGCGGCAATCATCGATCACGGCCTGGTACACACCAGCGTAGCARCGGTCMGGGATSACCGCCTTGGTGTCCTGCAGCTTGCCYTCGGCRTTCCACATGCSGCCSSWGTCRCGGATCATCGCCGGCATCGAGGCGTCGACGATSACGTCGCTSGGCACGTGCAGGTTGGTGATGCCCTTGTCGGARTTGACCATSGCCAGGCCCGGGCGCKTGSCGTACTCGGCAGCCAGGTCGGCCTTGATCGCTTCCTGGGTGGCTTCGGGCAGCTGCGGCAGGCGCGCGAACAGATTGCCGATGCCGTTGTTGGGATCGAAGCCGGCCTGCTTGAGCACGTCGGCGTGCTTGGTCAGCACGTCC
>NZ_JBFUMN010000351.1:0-579 GCF_054049335.1 Roseateles sp. P5_E1 | reverse complement strand
CCGATCACCGTGCCCAGCACGTTGATCAGCGTGCTCAGGCCGCCGGACTGCTTGCTGTAGTAGTCGCGGGTGGTTTCCACGTCCAGCTTCAGGCGCGGATCGGCTGCCATCGCTGCCTTGAACTGCTTGAACCCGGCGGCTCCCTCCGTACGCACGTTGACCGACTGGTAGGCGCTGCGGTTGTAGGTGGTGGACAGGGTCTGGGTGTCGGCCCACAGCTCGGACTCGTGCACGTCGTTGGAGGCGAACACGCCCACGACCGTCCAGTCCTGCTTGCCCAGCTGCAGGGTTTTGCCCACCTCCAGGCCTTCGAACTGTGCCTTGGCCCCCTTGCCGACCACGATCTCGCGCAGTCCCGGCTTGAAGCGGCGGCCTTCGACAATGTGCACCTGCCGGCGCACCGCCCAGGCCTGCTCACCAACRCCGCGGAACTGCACGTTGGTATCGGAGTGGTCGCTGCGCGAAAGCAGGCTGATCACCTGCGACAGCTCGGCCGACACCAGCGGCTTGCCGTCCTCGCCGCGTGCCACGCCGGGCAGGCTTTGGATGAGTGGCAGCTGGTCGCGCATGATCACCGAG
>NZ_JBFUMN010000350.1:0-579 GCF_054049335.1 Roseateles sp. P5_E1 | reverse complement strand
GGATGTCGTCTCCTGATCCACAGGCAGCCCCCATGGCCACCGATACCCTCGACACCGTCGCCGCCGGCGATACCCCCAACCGCGAGATCCATGAGCAGCTCGGCCGCAAGTACGCCGCCGGCTTCATCACGGACATCGAATCGGACTCGCTGCCGCCTGGCCTGGACGAGGACACCATCCGTGCCCTGTCGGCCAAGAAGGAAGAGCCCGAATGGATGACGCAGTGGCGCCTGGAGGCCTACCGTCACTTCCTGACGATGCCGATGCCGGACTGGGCCAAGCTGGAGATCGCCGCGATCGACCTGCAGGCGCTCAGCTACTACTCCGCGCCCAAGGGCCCCAAGTACGCCTCGCTCGATGACGTGCCCAAGGAGCTGCTGGACACCTACGASAAGCTSGGCGTGCCGCTGCACGAGCGCGCCAAGCTGGCCGGCGTSGCCGTSGATGCSGTKTTCGACTCGGTCTCGGTCGGCACCACCTTCCGCAAGGAACTGGCCGARAAGGGCGTGATCTTCTGCTCGATGTCSGAAGCCATCAAGGAACACCCGGAACTGGTCAAGCAGTACCTGGGTACGGTGG
>NZ_JBFUMN010000349.1:0-579 GCF_054049335.1 Roseateles sp. P5_E1 | reverse complement strand
GTTGAAGGTCATGTCGCGCAGGGTGCCGTTGAGCAGCAGCTGGCCGCCGGTGACATCCAGCGAAGCGGTCAGCGCGTTGACGCCGTTGAGCTCCAGGATGCCTTCACGCACGATCGCACCGTTGAAGCTGTTGTCACCGCTCAGGCGCAGCCAGCCGATGCCCGACTTGGTCAGCTTGCCCGGGCCGCCGATGTCATTGGTCCAGTCGTCCCACGCATCGCCTTCCCACACCTTCAGGCCGCCGGCCTTCTGGTTCATCACCACGTTGGTGTCCACGCGCAGCTGGCCGTAGCCTTCGATGGCCTTGGCCAGGTTCACCAGGCCCCAGCCGTAGACGTCGTCCACGCCGGCAGCACCGAGGTCGGTGGCGGTGGTCAGCAGCACATCGCGCACCTGCGCGTTGTCCAGGTAGGGGAAGCGTTCGAACAGCAGGCCCAGCGCGCCGGTGACATGCGGGGCGGCCATGGAGGTGCCGCTCAGGTCTTCGTAGCCATAGGTCGGAGACTGACCGTTGATGTCCAGCTTCAGATTGCCGTTGTCGTCGTACAGATCCGCGTCGATCTGCGAGTCCGGGCCGTA
>NZ_JBFUMN010000348.1:0-580 GCF_054049335.1 Roseateles sp. P5_E1 | reverse complement strand
AGCGAGCGCCGCAGGCGCTCGCCCATCACGCGGTCGAGATGGCCGTCGACCACGCGTTTCATGTCCATGCGCGGATCCAGCGCACGGCAAACCGTTTCCAGGTGCGCCAGCGTCTTGCCGAGCAGGCTGAGTTCCGACGGCGAGCGCAGTCCGCAGGCGGTGCTGATGCGCACGATGTCGAACAGCAACCGGCTCTCGCTGGCCGATGCGCTGGGGTGCGCGGCGTAACGCGCCACCAGTTGGCCGACTTCGCGCTGGTAACGGTCCTCCTCGAAAGCCTCCAGCCGTATGCCCATCCCGACCGCCTCGCGTGCGACTTCCTCGCCGCGTCCGTCGACGGCCGCGAACAGCAGGCGGAACAATCGGTCGCGCTGTCGCGGCGGCACGTGCACGACCATGCCGAGGTCGAACAGGGCGAGCCGCCCGTCTTCCATCACCAGCAGGTTGCCCGGGTGCGGATCGGCGTGGATGTCGCCGTGCACCAGCACCTGGTCGAGGTAGCCGCGCAAGAGCGCTTCGGCGAGGTCGCCGACGTCGTGTTCGGTGCGGAACAGGCCACTCAGCTCAGTGACCTTGTGTC
>NZ_JBFUMN010000347.1:0-580 GCF_054049335.1 Roseateles sp. P5_E1 | reverse complement strand
CGATTGCCCTGTCCCCATGACTGCTGATCTGTTGCCCGTTCGCCGGGCCCTCCTGTCTGTTTCCGACAAAACCGGTCTGATCGACCTCGCCCGTGCCCTGGCCGCCCGCAACGTGGAGCTGCTGTCCACCGGCGGCACCGCCAAGGCGATCCGCGAGGCCGGCCTGGCGGTCAAGGACGTGGCCGATGTCACCGGCTTCCCGGAAATGATGGACGGCCGGGTCAAGACCCTGCATCCGCTGGTGCACGGTGGCCTGCTCGGCCGCGCCGGGCTGGACGAGGCGGTGATGGCCGAACACGGCATCGGCGCGATCGACCTGCTGGTGCTCAACCTGTATCCGTTCGAGTCGGTGACGGCCAAGGCCGACTGCACGCTGGAAGACGCCGTGGAGAACATCGACATCGGYGGSCCGGCRATGCTGCGTTCGGCGGCSAAGAACTTCGCCCGCGTCGCCGTSGCSACCGATCCRKCGCAGTACGCCGAACTGCTGGCCGAGCTGGCCGCCAACGATGGCCAGCTGTCGGCGGCCAAGCGCTTCGCCTTCTCGGTGGCCGCGTTCAACCGCGTGGCCCAGTACGAC
>NZ_JBFUMN010000346.1:0-581 GCF_054049335.1 Roseateles sp. P5_E1 | reverse complement strand
GCGAAGCACAGTGGTGGCGTGATGCAAGTGTGGCGTACTTCCAATCTGTGAGCGGCAGGCCGCTGCCTGCGGGCGAAGTCGCGCCGCCGCACCCGCTGGCATGGTACGAGGCCCTGCAGTTTCCGTCCGCACCGGGAGATGGGCGATGAGTCGGAGCGCTTGGATCGGATGGATGTTGGCGGCCGGGTTGGCGAGCTGCGCCAACCTGGCGCTGGCGCAGGAACGGGGGGCCGCGCTGCTGCATCCGCTGTTCCAGGATCACGCGGTTCTGCAGCGCGACCAACCCTTGCCGGTCTGGGGCCGCGCCACGCCCGGCGCCAAGGTTTCCGTGACCTTCGCACGGCAGGCCGTCACCACGCGCGCCGACGCCAGTGGAGGCTGGCGCGCCACGTTGCAGCCGACGCCCGCTGGCGGTCCTCACCAACTGACCGTCCGCGCGGGGCCGGCTGTCCAAGTGGTGCGTGACCTGCAGATGGGCGATGTCTGGTTGTGTTCCGRGCAGTCGAACATGGAGCTTCCGGTATGGCGCACGCTCGACGCGGTCAGCGAGATCGCTTCGGCCGCGCAACCGACGATCCGGC
>NZ_JBFUMN010000345.1:0-581 GCF_054049335.1 Roseateles sp. P5_E1 | reverse complement strand
GCCGAGCTGGGCGTGTGCCGGTGCGGCGAAGGTGGTGGCGATGGCCAGTGCGATAAGGGTCTTGCGGATCATGGTGTAGTCCTTGTTTGACGACGGTAGCTGCCGGCCGCTGGCCGGCAGAAGAGACAACCCGCGCTGGATCAGCGCACGGCCTTGACGTTGAGTTCGTTGATCATCTGCTGGGCAGCCTGTTCGGCGGCTTCGCGCAGTGCATTGGTGCGGGCGACGGTTTCATTCGGGCCCAGGCCGGCGTACTGCACCGGACCGACCGAAGACACGGTGCGCGGGAAGCGACCGGTCACGTCCAGTACCTTGCCGGTCACGGTGACGTACACGCGGGTGTTGCCCGAGGCCGGGTCGCGGTCGCGCATGCCGATGTCCAGCGTGCCCACCGCGATGTACGGGATGTTGGCCGCGCGGATGCCGTTGGCGGTGTCGCGCAGGGTGGCGGCGGACAGGTCGTTGCCGGTGCTGAAGTCCTTGCGGATGCGCTCGATGCTGAGCAGGCCGCGGCTTTCGCCTTCGACGTACTCCGCTTCGACCACTTCGTAGCCGGCGCTGCTGAAGGCACCGGTCATGGC
>NZ_JBFUMN010000344.1:0-582 GCF_054049335.1 Roseateles sp. P5_E1 | reverse complement strand
ATGCCGATGGCCGCGATTTCGATTGGGACCAGGTCGGTGCCAGTTTCAATGCGCCCAGCCTGTTCAGCGCCCGCCGGCTGATGGAGCTGCGCCTGCCCAGCGGCAAGCCGGGCAAGGACGGCGCCGAGGTGATCAGCCAGTTCTGCGCCAACCCGGCGCCGGACGTGATCCTGATGATCACCTGCAACGAATGGAGCAAGGCCCACCAGGGCAAGTGGGCCGAGGCGGTCAATCGCGTCGGCGTGCTGTCGGTGGCCTGGGCGATCAAGCCGCATGAACTGCCCGACTGGATCGAGCGCCGCCTGCGCGCCAAGGGCCTGCGTGCCGAGCCGGCCGCGGTGCAGCGCCTGGCCGAGCGGGTGGAAGGCAATCTGCTGGCCGCCGCGCAGGAGATCGACAAGCTGGCGCTGCTGGCCGCCGGCCAGACCCTGGACGTGCAGACGATGGAGTCGCTGGTTGCCGATGCGGCCCGTTACGACGTCTTCCGCCTGCTCGAAGCCAGTTTCTCCGGGCAGCCGGCGGCGGTGCTGAGGATGCTGGCCGGGCTGCGCGGGGAGGGTGAAGCGGTGGCCGCCTTGATGC
>NZ_JBFUMN010000343.1:0-582 GCF_054049335.1 Roseateles sp. P5_E1 | reverse complement strand
GCGTGGGGCCGTTCGCCAACGATCCGGTGTTCCGCCGCATGTTTCCGCAGCTCACCCAGGAGCGGATCAACGAGTCGCTGGGTTCGGGCGTGATCGTCGATGCGGCGCGCGGGCTGATCCTCACCAACCACCACGTCATCGAAGGCGCGGACGAGGTCTCGGTGACGCTGTCCGACGAGCGCACCTTCAAGGCTGAATTCGTCGGTTCCGATCCCGACACCGACGTCGCGGTGATGAAGATCAAGGCCAGCAACCTCAGTGCCTTGCCGCTGGCCGATTCCAGCCAGCTCAAGGTCGGCGACTTCGTGGTSGCSRTCGGCAAYCCGTTCGGCWTCRGCCAGACSGTSACCTCGGGMATCGTSTCSGCGGTGGGCCGYAGCGGCMTSCGCGGGCTGGGCTACCAGAACTTCATCCAGACCGAYGCSTCGATCAAYCCGGGCAAYTCCGGYGGCGCGCTGGTCAACCTGMASGGCSAGCTGGTCGGCATCAACACCGCCAGTTTCAATCCGCGCGGTTCGATGGCCGGCAACATCGGCCTGGGCTTCGCCATCCCCACCAGCATCGCGCGCGGGGTGATGAACC
>NZ_JBFUMN010000342.1:0-582 GCF_054049335.1 Roseateles sp. P5_E1 | reverse complement strand
AAGCTTTTCTTGATCCCGGGAGAATTTCAGCGTTTGCACTGCGCGCTCCAAAGACGCGTCGGCGTGGCGTCGAGCGGCTTCGCGAGTGGCGGGTGAGCAGCCGGCGCAGAGGGCGGCGAACGCTTTTTGCAGCCTGATGTTGACTTCAAGAGACCCTGCTGCATCGGTCGATATGGGCGCAAACACATCTTCGAACAGGTCGTCCACATCCAGTTGAGCGATGTGGACGTGGGAATACCGCACTTTGTCAGGCTCACCTGCGCAGGCCAAGGCATCCCATCTGAGCAGAAGTCGCACACAGGTACCGATGACCGTGATGCACGTGCCAGGATCATTGACGGCAGGAGACATGGATCGCACGCCGATCTCGGCGAGGACGACCAGGCCGTAACGCGGATCGTTCTCCATCCTGCGAGAACCGCCGATGGTGAGCGCTTCAATCATCTGTGTTCTTTGATCGTCGTTGAGAAGGCCCCCAACGCTCAGAAGTGCGCGATTGGGAGTCGCAAAGGTGCCTGGCTGACAGGTCAAATAGACCGTCAGCTGGTGTTCCTCCGCGATGGCATTGAGCCGCTGCACATC
>NZ_JBFUMN010000341.1:0-583 GCF_054049335.1 Roseateles sp. P5_E1 | reverse complement strand
ACCTGGAAGAGACGGTGTTCCGCACCAACCTGGAAGCCGCGCAGGCGGTGGCGCGCCAGCTGCGGCTGCGCAACCTGGGCGGCATCATCATCATCGACTTCATCGACATGGACGATGCCGAGCATCGCCGCCAGGTGCTGCGCACGCTGGAAAAGGCGCTGGCCCGCGACCATGCCAAGACCACCGTCTACGACTTCTCACCACTCGGCCTGGTCGAGATGACCCGCAAGCGCACCGTGGAAAGCCTGGAGCGGCAGCTGTCCGAGCCGTGCCCGGAGTGCAGCGGGCGCGGCTCGATCAAGACCGCAGAAACGGTCACCTACGAGATCTTCCGCGAGATCACCCGCGCGGTGCGCCAGTTCGATGCGGCACGCCTGCTGGTGATCGCCTCGTCCAAGGTGGTGGCGCGGATCACCGATGAGGAATCCTCGGCGGTGGCCGAACTGGAGGAATTCCTCGGCAAATCGATCCGCTTCCAGGCGGACGAGCAATACCTGCAGGAGCAGTTCGATGTCGTGCTGCTCTGATCTCCACGCGTTGGCGCGCTCGCGCGCCGATGCTTTCGCGTCACGATGAGCACGCC
>NZ_JBFUMN010000340.1:0-584 GCF_054049335.1 Roseateles sp. P5_E1 | reverse complement strand
GCTCCCCGCCTGCCAGGGCAGCGGCCATAGAATACGTCAATCGTTGCCCGCAACGGTCATCCGGCCGACCAGGATGGAACCCACCTGCACGTGCGAGCGACGGTCCACGTCGCTACCCACCGCCTCGATCCCGGCAAACATGTCCTTGAGGTTGCCGGCGATGGTGATGCCGTCCACCGGATAGCTGATCTCACCGTTCTCCACCCGGAAGCCGCCGGCGCCGCGCGAGTAGTCGCCGGTCACGCCGTTGACGCCCTGCCCCATCAGTTCGGTCACCAGCAAGCCCTGGCCCATCTGCCGCGCGATGCTGGCCAGGTCCCCGGCGTTGGCGGCCACCTTGAGGTTGTGCACGCCACCGGCATTGCCGGTCGTGGGCAGGCCGAGCTTGCGGGCCGAATAGCTGCCCAGGATGTAGCGCTGCAGCACGCCATCGGTGATGAGGGCCGAATTGCGCGTGGCCACGCCGTCGCCATCGAACGCGGACGAGCGCAGGCCGCGACGCAGCAGCGGCAGTTCCTCGATCTGGAACCAGTCCGGGAACAGCCGCGTGTTGACGCTGTCCAGCAGGAAGCTGGCGCGGCGAT
>NZ_JBFUMN010000339.1:0-584 GCF_054049335.1 Roseateles sp. P5_E1 | reverse complement strand
GTGTTGACGTTGCGGCGGTCCTGCTCGAACACCTGCTGACGCAGGCTTTCGGTGTTGATCAGGTTGCCGTTGTGGGCCAGCGCGATGCCGTAMGGCGAATTGACGTAGAACGGCTGCGCYTCGTCCATGCCTTCGGAGCCGGCGGTCGGGTAGCGCACGTGGGCGATGCCGACACGGCCTTCCAGGGTGGACATGCGCTTGGCATCGAACACATCGCGGACCAGCCCGTTGGCCTTCTGCACGCGCAGGCGGGTGCCGTCGGCGGTGGCGATGCCGGCCGCGTCCTGGCCRCGATGCTGGAGGACGGTCAGGCCGTCATACAACTGCCCGGCGACGTTCTGATTGCCGACGATTCCGACGATGCCACACATGGTGCGAATCTCCGCTGGGCTGCGCCCATTTACTGTGAAGGTGGCCGTGCCTGGCCGGGGGACCCTTTCCGTGCCGGATCGGGTTGGTCCGGGCGCACGAGCGCCGGATCGGTGTTCTGGGGGGAACCGGGCGTGGCGCTGCGCGCCCATACGTCAGCCGGATCGCCCGCCGGTTGCGGGGTTTCATCGACGGGTCGCGGCCATCCACGTCCC
>NZ_JBFUMN010000338.1:0-584 GCF_054049335.1 Roseateles sp. P5_E1 | reverse complement strand
GGTCACCCAGGCACCCTTGGACTGGTTCAATTTCTTCCCCTTCTGGGATCAGGCATCTCATGGCAAGTAAGTCGTCCCCCATTCGCTTCGGCGATGCACCGCTGACCATCGAAGACGTGGTCGCGCTGTCCCAGCGCAAGGCCGAGGCCGTCGTCACCGATGATCCGGCCTTCACCGCGCGCATCCAGCGCGGCGCCGACTTCCTCGACCGCCTGCTGCGCGAAGACGGCGTCATCTACGGGGTGACCACCGGCTACGGCGATTCGTGCACGGTGAACATTCCGCCGGCGCTGGTGGCCGAGCTGCCGCACCATCTGTTCACCTACCACGGCTGCGGCCTGGGCCGGTTCCTGGATGAAAGCGAGACCCGCGCGGTGATCGCCGCGCGCCTGGCCTCGCTGGTGCGCGGCATGTCCGGGGTCAGCCACCCGCTGCTGCAGGGCCTGGCCACGCTGCTGCGCCATGACGTACTGCCGCTGATTCCGGCCGAAGGCTCGGTCGGTGCCAGTGGCGACCTCACCCCGCTGTCGTACGTGGCCGCCGTGCTGTGCGGCGAGCGCGAGGTGATGTACCAAGGTGCGCGG
>NZ_JBFUMN010000337.1:0-585 GCF_054049335.1 Roseateles sp. P5_E1 | reverse complement strand
GCCAGGAAGAGCGCGGCCACCACCAGTGCGGTCAGCCCGGTGCGGCCACCGGCCTGCACGCCCGAGGCGCTTTCGGCAAAGGCGGTGGTGCTGCTGGTGCCGAGCAGCGAGCCGGCCACGATCGCGGTGCTGTCGGCCAGCAATGCGCGGCCGAAACGCTTCTGCGCGCCCGGCAGCTTGAGCAGGCCCGCACGTCCCACCACGCCATACAGCGTGCCGGTGGCATCGAACACTTCCACCAGCACGAACACCAGCACCACCTGCAGCAGCACCGCGATGGGCGCGCCGCCGTCGTGATGCAGCAGGCCGGGCAGGTCCAGTTGCAGGAAGGTCGGGGCCAGGCTCGGCGGCAGCGAGATCATCCCGTGGAACTGCACGTCACCGAGCAGCCAGGCCGCGCCGGTCACCGCCAGGATGCCGATCAGGATCGCACCGCGCACCTTGCGTGCTTCCAGGATCGCGATCAGCAGGAAGCCGGCCAGCGCCAGCAGCGGGGTTGCCGTATTGAGCGGGCCGAGTGCCACCAGGGTGTCGGTGTTGGCGATGATCACGCCGGACTTCTGCAGCGCGATGATCGCCAGGAAC
>NZ_JBFUMN010000336.1:0-585 GCF_054049335.1 Roseateles sp. P5_E1 | reverse complement strand
GATCTGCCCATCGCCGAGATCAACGCGCCGATGGCGATCCAGCGGCGCGGCGATACGCCGCCGAGCTTCATCACCAACACCTGCGCCAGGATCAGGCCCACCCCTACGGCGGTGAGGGCCAGGCCAGCCGCCTGCGCGCCATCGGTCGGCGACAGCTGCAACCGGTCGATGGCAAAGAATCCAACCGTCACCTGGGCGATGGTCACCGACACCATCGCCGCGAAGACCGCCAGGATCGGCAGGCGCAGGCGTGCATCGGTCCAGCCCAGGCGCTGACGCGGTCCGGTCGCCGCCGTCGCGGCCACCGGCGCGTCGGCCGGCAACCGCCACGCGATCACCGCCAGCGACAGCAGCGGCAGCAACGCGGCGACATACAAGGTCAACGACAGCTGATGGAAGGCGATCCAGCCCGCAGCGGCCGGCCCGATCACCATGCCCAGCGCATTGGCGCTGCCGAGTTTGGCCATGGCCGCAGCGCGTTGCCCGGGCGCGGCACCATCGGCCACCATCGCCGCTGCCGTGGGCGGCACCGCGGCGTAGAACAACCCCACCAGCGCCCGCGTCCCCACCAGCACCACCACCGAC
>NZ_JBFUMN010000335.1:0-585 GCF_054049335.1 Roseateles sp. P5_E1 | reverse complement strand
ACGCGCCACCAGCGGCACCCATGAATACGTGGACGGCGTGCGCCGCAACGAAACCGCCAGCTTCCGCGCCTACACCTCGGTTGGCGACAGTTTTGCCGACTACGTGAAACTGCTCAAGAACAGCCCGCGTTACCAGAATGCGCTGCAGGCCGGCGGCGATGTCCGCGGCTTCGCCCAGGGCCTGCAGAAGGCCGGCTACGCCACCGATCCCAGCTACGCGGCCAAGATCGCCGCGATTGCCGGCGGCCCGACCATCGAGCGCGCGATCGCCGCCGTGGGCAATGCCAGCCAGCGCCTGGGCGAGACCTTTGCCAGCACCGCCAGCCCGACCGGGCTGGGCGTCATCCGTCGTTGAGGTAACCCATGTCCAGCGTACTTTCCACCGGCACCAGCGCCCTGCTCGCTTTCCAGCGGGCGCTGGCGACCACCAGCCACAACGTCGCCAACATCAACACGCCGGGCTACAGCCGGCAGAAGGTCGACTTCGCCACCGCCAATCCGCAGAACTTCGGCTATGGCGACGTGGGCAACGGCACCCGGATCAGCGATATCCGCCGGGTGGCCGACCAGCTGGCGATCTCGCGG
>NZ_JBFUMN010000334.1:0-587 GCF_054049335.1 Roseateles sp. P5_E1 | reverse complement strand
GGGCACGCGGGGTGCGCGATCCTGCCCTCACTGAACTGCTGAAGATCCTCGCCACGGTGCTACTGGTCCTGGTGTTCTGGATGGTGGCGATGTATGACGCCGGGGCCACCTCCATCCATCAAGGTGCCTATGCCGGCGGACTGCTGATGCAGGCAGCGATCCTGGTCGCCCTCGCACGCACCAGCAAGGTGTTGTTCTACGTCGTTGGGCTGGCCAGCATTGCCGTGGCACTGAGGGCCTATGCCCTGGATCGCCTACCAGCGTTTCATCGATCCTCCCGGTGATCGTCTCATCAAATGGCATTTCGCCGGCAAGGTGCCACCCGGCACCGAAAGCGCGCTGCATGCGCTGGTCGATGCCTACTCACACCTGACGCCTTCGCAGTGGCTGCATGCGCGGCTGCAGGACATCATGATCATCACCCGTGGCGCGCTCAGTGCACCCGTGGATGCGCTCTCAGTCATGGTGAACAACAGCGCGTCCGCCACTGCATCGTTCATCGAAGTCAGCTTCTTCCACCTGTTCTATTCGATGTGGTTCGCCTCGCCCTTGCTGCTTCCGCCCTGCCTGGCAGCGCTGTATTGGCG
>NZ_JBFUMN010000333.1:0-587 GCF_054049335.1 Roseateles sp. P5_E1 | reverse complement strand
GGGCCGGACATTGCGGGGTTGCCGGCCGGCGGCCGGCATTACCACCTGCGCATCGCAGGCCGACGGAGTTACGCGCCCCTGGGTGCGTAATCCTTGTACSACTTCTCTTCGACGWAGCCCGAGCCCAGCGCCAGGTTGATCGCCTTCTTGATCCGGGCACGCTCGTCGTTCTGCAGGTACACGCTGCGGGCCAGCGCGACGAAGTTCTCGTCGAAGGCCTGCGCCTTGTCCTGCAGGCGGATGTTGTCCTCGATGTCCCACAGCCGCTCGTTGACCGCCTTCAGGTCGGCACGCAGACGCGCGATGTCCTTCACCGCCGCCGGGTGCGCCATCCAGGTCTTGTCCAGCGCGCTCAGCTCGGCATGGATGTTGGCCAGTTTGGCGGCATCGTCGATGCGCTCGGACTTGATCTGCAGGATSGMGAKCTTGTCSAGCAGCTCRCCRAAGGAMACMGGAACCAGRATTTCAGCGGTCATGGGGGAGATCCGTTACATGAGACGGGCAGTTTAGCGGACCCGGCGTAGAACACAGGTGGGCTGCCTGACGCACTGTTCCCGCGTTTCTCATCCTGCCGTCAGGTGGCGCAC
>NZ_JBFUMN010000332.1:0-587 GCF_054049335.1 Roseateles sp. P5_E1 | reverse complement strand
GCCGCAGCGTGCCAGGTGCGCGTCAACTCTTTAGATTGCGCAACTCTCGCACCATAGCTCAGAAGCGGGTTGGCGGCTCCAGCGCTAAACGCAGAGGAAAACGAAAGACCCGAGTTATTGAGCACAAACGAGGCCATCGCGTCGGTGACGCACAAATGTGCATTCATCGAGACAATTGAATTATTAATGATCGAGTTATGCAACACTACCCCTCTCCCATTTTCAAATTAGCCTTAATCCTCGGACTCCTGTTAATCATCTCAAAAAACGCATCGTGTGCAATTTTCTGAAGATCACTGAAGCACTGCATCACCTTGCCCACGTCCACATCCTTCAAAGACTCAGTTGTAACATTAGTATTCATGACAATTCCCGTTTTATCGTGAACGCCACCCTCTCCCACATCAAGCGCCAATTCGCGACCGGACGCGTCTCTATTTGAATAGAAGAACCTCATGGATGAGCCGGAACCTTGACGATCGAGCGCAGCGGAAGTTTCCAATCCTTGGTATTTTACGCCTACAACTTCTGAGAAAAACTCAGATGCAGCCAAGCCCGCAAGATGTCCCTCATCAAAGAAGTCCAAG
>NZ_JBFUMN010000331.1:0-589 GCF_054049335.1 Roseateles sp. P5_E1 | reverse complement strand
ATCCTGGACATCGGCCATGACACCCTGCGCCATCCGGTCGAACTGATCGACGGTGTGCGGGAATCGGTCACCGAGATCGCCCGCGATCATCCCGTGGTGCTGATCACCAAGGGCGACCTGTTCCACCAGGAAGCCAAGATCAAGCTGGCCAACCTGCGCGATCTGTTCCCGCGCATCGAGATCGTGTCCGAGAAGGACCCGGAAACCTACGCGCGCGTGCTTGAGGAATTCAACCTGCCGATCCAGCGCTTCTGCATGGTCGGCAACTCGCTGCGCTCGGATATCGAGCCGGTGATCACCTTGGGCGGTTGGGGCATCCACACCCCGTACGCGGTGACCTGGGCGCATGAAACCCAGCACGGCGTAGCCGACGATGAGCCGCGCATGGTCGATGCGCCCACCGCCTTCGACTGGCCGCAGGCGCTGCGCAGTATCCAAGCCAAAGCCAGCCGGGGCTGACCGACATGCAGCGCGGCAAAGGTATGTGGTCATGATCCTGCGCACGCTGCTGGTGCTGCTGCTGGCCGTGCTGCCCCTGGCCGCATCGGCGCAGCAGACCGCCGAAAAGTCCGAGGCCTACGTCGTGGAC
>NZ_JBFUMN010000330.1:0-589 GCF_054049335.1 Roseateles sp. P5_E1 | reverse complement strand
ACTCGGCCGAAGGCGGGCTGGCGGTGCTGCGCGGCAACCTGGCGCCGGATGGCTGCGTGGTGAAAACGGCCGGCGTGGATGAATCCATCCATGTGTTCGAGGGCAATGCGCGCGTGTTCGAGAGCCAGGACGCGGCCGTGGCCGGCATCCTCGCCGACACCGTGGTGGCCGGCGACGTGGTGGTGATCCGCTACGAAGGCCCGCGCGGTGGCCCGGGCATGCAGGAAATGCTSTAYCCSACCAGYTAYCTGAAATCCAAGGGCCTGGGCAAGCAATGCGCGCTGCTCACCGACGGCCGTTTTTCCGGCGGCACCTCGGGCCTGTCGATCGGCCATGCGTCCCCGGAAGCCGCGTCCGGCGGTGTGATCGGTCTGGTCCGCGAAGGCGACCGTATCCGCATCGATATCCCGGCGCGGCGCATCGATCTGCTGGTCGATGACGCCACGCTGGCCGCGCGCCGCGCCGAGCAGGATGCACTGGGCTGGAAGCCGCGCGAGGCACGCCCGCGCAAGGTCACCGGTGCGTTGAAGGCCTACGCGCTGCTGGCCACCAGTGCCGACAAGGGCGCGGTACGCGACCTGTCCAAGCT
>NZ_JBFUMN010000329.1:0-589 GCF_054049335.1 Roseateles sp. P5_E1 | reverse complement strand
CTCACAACTCGGATTCAGACGACTACCTCGCTCTGTTGGGGGCACTTGCAAGGATTCACCGCTCGGGGTGGAACGACTCGATTCGTTTGGACAGACGCGGCGTTGTCGTCCCTTGCAGGGCAACCAACTGCAACGGCAATACGCTTGAGGCACTGCTCGGGATCCGCTCAAATGGGTTTGCATTACCTGACTTTCACGGCTGGGAGATCAAGGCTCGAGGCGTAACGAACTCTGAGAAGCCAGGAAGTAGCGTTGTTACGCTGTTCACACCCGAACCGGATGGAGGAACGTACGTTTCGGATGGAATTGAGGCATTCCTGACTGCATATGGTCACGCCGCACGGACAATATCTGGTCGAACCAACTTCGGCGGCGTATACAAAGTCGGGGCCGAGATCAAATCGAACAAGAAGCTCCGGATAGACCTTCACGGATATGATCGGCAAAGCCAGAAGTACCGTCCGGACGGCGCAGTGGTGATGATCGATCACGCGGGTGATGTAGCGATGTCATGGTCATTCGCAAAATTGCTAGATCACTGGAAGTCAAAGCACGCCAAGGCCGCGTTTGTTCCCGCACAGATAATGCG
>NZ_JBFUMN010000328.1:0-590 GCF_054049335.1 Roseateles sp. P5_E1 | reverse complement strand
GGTCTGCACCGTCGGCTTGGCGCGGGCAGCCTGCTGGTGCTGGGGGTGGCCAACATCCTGGGTGCGGGCATCTACGTGGTGACCGGGACGGCGGCGGCCAGCTTCGCCGGGCCGGCGGTGCTGCTGGCGTTCGTGCTGGCGGCGCTGGCCTGTGGTTTCACCGGGTTGTGCTACGCCGAGCTGGCCTCGGTGATTCCGGTGTCCGGATCGGCGTACTCATACTGCTATGTGACCCTGGGGGAGGGCGCGGCGTGGGCGCTGGCCTGGATGGTGATCCTAGAATACCTGCTGGCGGCCGCCGCGGTGGCGGCGGGGTTCTCCGGCTATCTGACCAGCCTGCTCGGCGATCTGCATGTGCAGGTGCCCATGGCCCTGGCCACCTCCAGCGTGATCGCCAGCCAGCTGGGCGGCCACACGCAGTTGTCCTTCAGTGGTGGCGCCAATGTGGTGGCCGCGCTGGCCGTGCTGGCGGCCGCGGCGGTACAGATTGCCGGGGTAGGGCGGTCGGCGTTTGCCAACCTGGTGCTGGTGCTGATCAAGATCACGGTGCTGCTGGCCTTCATCGGGGTCGGCTCGCAGTTCATCGACAC
>NZ_JBFUMN010000327.1:0-590 GCF_054049335.1 Roseateles sp. P5_E1 | reverse complement strand
GGCGGCCCACGCACGCGGTCGCCGCAGCACCACCGCCAGGGTCATCGCCAGCAACGTCAACAGCACGGCCGGCAGCCAGCGTTCGCCCAGGGTTTCCAGCATCACCCCGCCCACCACGCCCCCGATGGCGATGGCCAGGTTCCAACCGGTCACCACGAACGACTGCGCGATATCACCGGCAACCCCGACACGCCGCGCCACGGCGGTCTGGAACTGGGTCGCCACGCCACCGAAGGCGACGCCCCACACCACCGTGCCCAGCACCAGCACCGACGACGAGGTCGGCCACAGCGCGAACGCCGTTGCGGCCAGCACGAAGGCCACCGTACTGGCGATCACCAGCACGCGCAGCCAGCGGTCCACCCATATCCCGGTGATCCAGATGCCCAGCAGCGCGGCTACGCCGAACACCAGCAGCAGGCGGTCCAGCCACGGCGCCGCACCGGCCAGCGCAGCGAACGGCTCGATGTAGGTGTACAGCACGTTGTGCGCCAGGATGTACAGGAACATCGTCAGCAGCGCCGCGCGCATTCCCGGCAGCCGCCACACCTCGCCCAGGCGCTGCCGTGCGCCCGCGCCCGGTGCCGACA
>NZ_JBFUMN010000326.1:0-590 GCF_054049335.1 Roseateles sp. P5_E1 | reverse complement strand
GACCACGGTAACCGTGGCGCCTGCATTGGCGCCCAATGCCTTGACCACCTGGCATTGCCAGCGGGCGATGTTCTGATCGATGGTCAATGCATCTCCGGCGACACGCGTACAGGCCGGGTCCGTGGCGGCCTTGCTGCCCGCAGCGAAGGTCGCATTGGTGTACCAGACCGACTGGAACCGATTACTGCGCATCAGCTCGGTGAGGTCGTAGGCGAGGTTTGTCGCCTGGGTCCGGTAGTTCGCGCTTTGCACGAAACGGACACTGGTGGTCTGCAGCATCGCAAAACCGAGCAGACCGAAGGCCAGGACGACAATGGCGATCAGTACCTCAAGCAGCGTAAAGCCGGCCTGACCGCGACCGGGAATGGATGAATGGCGACGCTTCATGGACAGGCTCCCTTGGCACTGCTGATCTGGCCGGAGACATTGACAGTCATCGTGCGCAGCAAAGGCTGGCTGCCGCATTGTTCTGGGCGCATCACCACAGCCTGATCCGCCGCGGCGCGACGGCGTCCACGCGCGTCGAAGCCGATCAGCGCGGTCGGACCGGTGACCACCATGCCGCGGCCGATCTTGTTGAATCGCAACAC
>NZ_JBFUMN010000325.1:0-591 GCF_054049335.1 Roseateles sp. P5_E1 | reverse complement strand
CTACGTGTCCGATCCGGCCAAGCCGGTGCCGTTCGTGCCGCGCCCGGTGCGCTTCGCCGACCGCGACATGTGGACCAGCTGGTTGGTCAAGGACCAGCGTTTCGTGGACGGGCGCACGGACGTGCTGACCTTCGTCAGTGAACCGCTCACCGAGCCGCTTCGCATCGGCGGGGCACCGCAGGTGAACCTGGCGGCGGCCACCAGTGGCAGCGATGCCGACTGGGTGGTGAAACTGATCGACGTCTATCCCGACCAGACACCGTCCACGCCCGAGATGGGCGGCTACGAGCTGGCGGTATCCATGGCGATCTTCCGTGGGCGCTACCGGGAGAGCTTCAGCGATCCAAAGGCGATCGCAAGCAATCAGGTGCTGGATTACAGATTCGGCCTGCCGACGGCCAACCATGTGTTCCAGCCCGGTCATCGGGTGATGGTGCAGGTGCAATCGAGCCTGTTCCCGCTGTACGACCGCAACCCGCAGACCTTCGTGCCCAACATCTACCTGGCCAGGCCGGGCGATTACCAGAAGGCCACGCAGCAGGTGTGGCATGCACCACAGCAGGCAAGCTTCATTTCGCTGCCGGTGTATTG
>NZ_JBFUMN010000324.1:0-591 GCF_054049335.1 Roseateles sp. P5_E1 | reverse complement strand
GTGCGTGGAGGCCGATGGGCGAGGGCGCGTGCTCAGCAATGACGACGGCTACGCCTGGCTGGTGATGCCCCGGCATACCGCCGAGCGCCTGCGCGATGGTGAACCGCTGGATTTCCACGCGATCCCGGTCACCGGCGTGGGCAGCGGCAGCCTGCTGCATCTGGATGGATTCGGCGTGGACGATGCGGCCTTCCGCATGACCGCCGACATCCGCGACGGCCACCTGCAGCTGCGGTAGCGCGCACCCGTTGGCCGCAGCGATACCCGGATCACGCGCAAGGTCCAGCTGGGCAGGGCACAGGCCTACCCGCGCCGCGCATCTGCGGCCATGATGGACCTTCCCAACCTGCCGGTGCCGCCGATGTCCCGTCCAACCGCGTTGCTGTTGTCGCTGTGCCTGTCGATGCCGCTGGCGGCTACCGCCGCCAGCCCGGTGCTGGTCCTTCATGGCGGTGCCGGCGTGGAGCGCAAGGATCTGTCGCCGGCCGAGGAAAAAGCCGCGCGCGCCGCCCTCCAGCAGGCACTGTTGAAAGGCCATGCCGTGCTGGCTGCGGGCAAGCCGGCACTGGACGCGGTCACCGCAGCCATCAC
>NZ_JBFUMN010000323.1:0-591 GCF_054049335.1 Roseateles sp. P5_E1 | reverse complement strand
GTCTTCGCAGGCACCACGTTGCAGCTGGACACCACCAGCGCGCTGGACAACGCCGGCGGCGTCATCCAGTCCACCGATGCGATGCAGCTGCGTGCCTCGGGCCTGTCCAACCAGCTGGGCAAGATCATCGGCGGCGCGGTCGACATCGACACGCGCGGCTACGCGCTGGGCAACCAGAGCGGCACCATCGGCAGCCAGACCGGCGCGCTGCAGATCCGCAGCGGTGCGCTGGACAACAGCGGCGGCCGCCTGCAGTCGCAGACCCAGCTGACCGTGGATGTCGGCGCCAACGCCCTGACCAATACTGCATCGGCCAGCAATGGCGGCATCCTCGCTGGCGGCGGCCTGCGCATCGATGGCGGCTTCCTCGACAACCGTGGCGGCGTGCTGCTGGCCCAGGGCGATGCGCTGCTGAAGCTGGCCAGCGTCGACAACAGTGGTGGCGGTGCACTGACCAGCGCCGCCGACCTGTCGCTGGAGGCATCGACGTTGAACAACGCTGCCGGCCGCGTGCAGGCCGGCCGCGATCTCGATCTCAGCCTGGGCGGCGCGCTCGACAACCAGGGCGGCGCCGTTGCCGCCGGCCAGACG
>NZ_JBFUMN010000322.1:0-594 GCF_054049335.1 Roseateles sp. P5_E1 | reverse complement strand
ACTGGTACATGCGCGAAAACCTGCGCTTCATGCTCAACCTGATCGAAAGCCGCAACCGCGACCGCCTGGCCAGCGCCACGTTGGACCGCACCCGCGCGGTGACCGGCCGTCTGCAGTTCGATTTCTGACCCTCTTCTTCCGCCCTACCCCTCCTGGAGTCTGCAGATGATGCTGAGCATCCTCGGCTTTGGCATGGTCATTACATTCATGTACTTGATCATGAGCAAGCGGCTGTCGCCGCTGGTCGCCCTCATCACCATCCCGATCGTCTTCGCGCTGATCGGCGGCTTCGGCGCCGGCATCGACGAGATGATGCTGGAGGGCATCAAGAAGATCGCGCCCACCGGCGTGATGCTGATGTTCGCCATCCTCTACTTCGGGGTGATGATCGATGCGGGGCTGTTCGATCCGCTGGTGCGGATCATCCTGCGCTTCGTCAAGGGCGACCCGATGAAGATCGTGCTTGGCACCGCGATCCTGGCGATGCTGATCTCGCTCGATGGCGACGGTTCGACCACCTACATGATCACCGTGTCGGCGATGCTGCCGCTGTACCAACGGCTTGGCATGAATGCGCTCAACATGACCTGCGTA
>NZ_JBFUMN010000321.1:0-595 GCF_054049335.1 Roseateles sp. P5_E1 | reverse complement strand
TGTTTGCCGATCCCGGCTTCACGCAGCTGCCCGAGTCGCTGCGCCTGGACGGCTGGATCACCGCCGGACGTGTTGCGTTCAACGCACGCCAGGCGCGCGATGCACGCCCCTACCTGGATGCCGCGCTGAAGCAGGCACCGGACGACCCGCGCGCCCTGTATGTGCTCGGTCGCCTGCTGCTCTGGCAGCAGCAGCCGGTCCAGGGCGCCAGCCTGATCACCCGCTCGCTGCGCGCCTCGGACCAGTTCCTCGGCGACTTCGATGCGGCGATGGCCTACGCGCTGGACGAACAGCTGCACGACCAGCCCGAGGTCCGCCGTGCACTGCTGCAGGTGCTGTTCGACCGGCAATGGCAGGACGACGGCATGGAGCCCGGCGGGCTGTGGCTGACGCTCGCCACCCTGCAGGCCGATGCCGGGGAGCACGCGGCGCTTGCCGCCACCGTGGCGCGCATCGATACGCCGATGGACGTGGTGACGTTGCGCAGCGACAAGCGCTTTGACGCCGTGATCAACCGCCGCGATCCGCGCTTCGATCCGCTGCAGTCCGCACGCCGCCACGTCGATGCGTTGCGTGTGGAAGGCCTGSTGCGTCC
>NZ_JBFUMN010000320.1:0-595 GCF_054049335.1 Roseateles sp. P5_E1 | reverse complement strand
CTGTTCGGCTTCGACCTGATCATCCGCCTGGGGGCGTACGTGGGCGTGGTGGTGCTGGCACTGGGCCTGCACATGGTGGTGACCTACGGTACCGCGGTGTGGCTGTCCGGGCGTTCGCCGCTGTCGTTCTTCCGCGATACCCAGGAAGCGACGGTGATGGCCTTCTCCACCGCCTCCAGCAACGCGACCCTGCCGACCGCGCTGCGCGTGGCCGACCAGATGGGCCTGCCGCAGAAAGTCTCGCGCTTCGTGCTGACCGTYGGYGCCWCSGCCAACCASMACGGCACCGCGCTGTTCGAGGGYGTCACSGTGATCTTCCTSGCSCAGTTCTTCGGCGTGGACCTGAGCATCGGCCAGCAGGTGAYGGTGATGKYSGTCTGCATCCTCGGYGGCATCGGCACCGCCGGYGTSCCGTCCGGCTCGCTGCCGGTGGTGGCGMTGATCTGCGCSATGGTCGGSGTGAACCCCCTCGGCATCGGTCTGATCCTGGGCGTGAACCACTTCCTGGACATGTGCCGTACTGCACTCAACGTCACCGGCGATCTGGCCTTGACCACGCTGGTGGCCAAAGGCGAAGTGGACGATGGCCCGGTCG
>NZ_JBFUMN010000319.1:0-596 GCF_054049335.1 Roseateles sp. P5_E1 | reverse complement strand
GTGCTGGTGCTGCGTCAGCAGGACCGGCACAACGTGGTCGAGCATGAGGGCTTGGGCATAAGCCCGCTGGACAGCAATCCACGCCTGCTTGCCGTCGCATGGTCCAACCCGGACGGCAGCTAAGCGCTGGCAGCGCAGAACCACACCCTCATCCCACGCCACGAAAAACCGAACATGTCCGATGTATTCGAGGACGGTTCCGGCGGCGTATCGATCGTGCGCGGCACGTTGCAGGTGCAGCTGTATTTCTTCTCCAACGCCGGCAGCTGGTCCACCGGCTCGACGACCTTTACCTTCCGCTGGCAGGACCAGGCCTTCGCGCTGATCGGTTACGACAGCCAGTCGCTGATGCGCAACGCCGGGGAAACCGAGGCGCTGAGCATCAACTATTCCACCGGCAAGCTGCGCCGCGCGCATGGCAGCATCGAAGACGACCGCGACCAGGTGCAGTGGGAAGCGCTACCGTCGGCCAAACGCTGGACACTGAACAGCATTGGTGATGGGGCAGCGTTTCAACCGTTGCCCTAGCCACGGACGCCCGGCGCCCGCGTGGCGCCGACGTCATGCGTTACTGCGGCTGCCAGGCCAACGGCAGC
>NZ_JBFUMN010000318.1:0-596 GCF_054049335.1 Roseateles sp. P5_E1 | reverse complement strand
ATGCGCGCCACCGCGATCATCCGCACGAACTCGAACGGGTCCAGTTCGGCGATGCCGTGCAGGGGCGTGCCGGCGACCTGCACCAGCCGATTGATCGGTACCGAATCGGGATGCGCGGGCAGCGTGGCCAGCGCCAGCAGCTGGCCCGCGCGCTGCTCACGGGTTTCACCCATGCCGACGATGCCGCCGCAGCAGGTCTTCAGCCCGGCATCGCGCACGTGCGCCAGGGTATCCAGGCGGTCCTGGTACTGGCGGGTGTGGATGATCGCGTCGTAGTAGTCCGGCGCGGTGTCCAGGTTGTGGTTGTAGTAATCCAGCCCGGCCTCGCGCAGGGCCACGGCCTGGTCGCCGCTGAGCATGCCCAGGGTGGCGCAGGTCTCCAGCCCCAGCGCCTTCACCTCGCGGATCATCGCCGCCACCTTGGGCACATCGCGATCCTTGGGCGAGCGCCAGGCCGCGCCCATGCAGAACCGCGACGCACCGGCGGCCTTGGCCTGGCGTGCCTTGGCGACCACCGCCTCGGTGTCCATCAGCTTCTGCGCCGCCACCCCGGTGCTGTAGCGCTGGGCCTGGGGGCAATACGCGCAGTCCTCCGG
>NZ_JBFUMN010000317.1:0-599 GCF_054049335.1 Roseateles sp. P5_E1 | reverse complement strand
GCTATCAGGCTACTCCGGCGTGCGGCCATTCCACAGTTCTTGCGTGAACGACCCTGCGGTTTTACGAGGCGGGTTGCCTCCCTGCCCCGCCCGCCATGATCGCTGCATCCCGGTTGGTGTGAAATGAACCTCCCGGTGAGGTGACGCAATCAGCGCCTGGAGCGCAACCTGGGTCCGAGCGAGTTCGCTCACACACGCGCTAACGAGCACGCCATGGGTCTCGCACACCCATGAACGCTGTAGTGGCCGCACCTAGCCACCCATGCTTGCAGCCGTCAGCTGCATTTCGTGCTGCACGCGTTGGTCTTCGTCCTGCTGCTGCAGCGCCTGCTGTTGCGCACGCGCTTGGCGTTCCTCTGCCACCGCATCGAATTGCTGCATGGAATCGTCCCACGGCGTCGACACGGCCTGCTGGGTCGACATCCCTGCACGCAACTGCGCGGGATCGCCCATCTCGCCCTGGACGACGAACACGTTCTGCCCGGACCGGGCATCGGCCGTCGCTTGGCTCAACACCACGTGGTCGACGCGGTCCAGCCCGTTGTCCTTCGCCAGTACGAGCAGGCTGCCGGTCAGGCGCTCGCTCATCGCATCGGGTG
>NZ_JBFUMN010000316.1:0-599 GCF_054049335.1 Roseateles sp. P5_E1 | reverse complement strand
GCGGTATACAGCGACAGGTTCACCAGATTGCTGCCGAACAGGCGGATGCGCGGCGGTTGCTGGAGGTTGGGCGTGGTCACCGCAGGGGTGGGGGCATCCTCGGCCAGGGCCGGGAGTGCGGGCGCCAACCAAAGCGCGAGCAGCGCGAGGCGAGGGGTCATGGGGATCTCCGTGTCGGTCCAGGCGCCTCATGCGCCGTCTGGCAGGGAGTAGCGGCCGTGGGAAAGGGATCTTGAGCGCGGATGGATCTTGCGCCCCTATCCCTAACGCTGTTAGATTCGCCCCCTAACACCGTTAGGCAGGTCCGACAGTGCGTCAACCGATCGCGCGCGAAAACATCGTCGAGGCGGCCTTCCGGATCCTCGACGAGGCCGGCCTGGAGGGCATTACCCTGCGCAAGGTGGCCTGTTCGCTGGGCATCCGCGCGCCTTCGCTGTACTGGCACTTCAAGAGCAAGCAGGCGCTGATCGATGCCATGGCCGACGCCATGATCGGCGACGTCGCCCGTGAGATGCCGGCCGGTCAGCCGTGGCGGGACAGCCTGCTGCAGATCGCGCGCGAGTTCCGGCGGGCGTTCAAGGCGCGGCGCGATGGTGCGC
>NZ_JBFUMN010000315.1:0-601 GCF_054049335.1 Roseateles sp. P5_E1 | reverse complement strand
CGCAGACATCGGCGATGGCATGCAGCCGCTGGACGTGGTGCAGCAGATCCTGCCCACCCTGGACGGCATCCGCGCGCAACTGCCGTCGGGCTACCTGTTGGAGACCGGCGGCACCGTCGAGGATTCGGCGCGCGGTCAGAACTCGATCAAGGCCGGCATGCCGCTGTTCCTGATCGTGGTGGCCACGCTGCTGATGCTGCAGCTGCGCAGCTTCTCGCGTGCGGCGATGGTGTTGGTCACCGCACCGCTGGGCATCATCGGTGCGACCCTGTTCCTGCTGCTGTTCCGCGCGCCGTTCGGTTTCGTGGCGCTGTTGGGCACCATCGCGCTGGCCGGCATGATCATGCGTAACTCGGTGATCCTGATCGACCAGATCCAGCAGGACATCGACGCCGGGCATGATCGCTGGCACGCCATCATCGATGCGACCGTACGCCGCTTCCGTCCGATCGTGCTGACCGCGCTGGCGGCGGTGCTGGCGATGATCCCGCTGTCGCGCAGTGCGTTCTACGGTTCGATGGCGATCTCGATCATGGGCGGCTTGATCGTCGGCACCGTGCTGACCCTGGTGTTCCTGCCSGCGCTGTACGCGGCGTGGTTC
>NZ_JBFUMN010000314.1:0-602 GCF_054049335.1 Roseateles sp. P5_E1 | reverse complement strand
GGCTGGCTGGTGCTGGGCGACATGCGCGAACTGGGCCCGGACGGCGAGGCGCTGCACGCCCAGGCCGGGCGCCGCGCGCGCGATGCCGGGCTCAAGCGCCTGTACACGCTGGGCACGCTCAGTGCGGCCGCATCGACCGCGTTCGGCGAGGGCGGGCGGCACTTCGCCGACCACGACACGCTGGCCGCCGCGCTCGGCGACGAACTGCACGCTGGCGTGCGCTGCCTGGTCAAGGGTTCGCGCGGCAGTGCCATGGACAAAATTGTAAAAGCGCTGCTGGCGCGAGGAGAGGAAAGCCCCAATGTTGCTTGAACTGGCCCGATGGTTGCAGCAGTTGGAGAGCCTGTTCGGGCTGTTCGGCTATCTGACTCTGCGCGGCATCCTCGCKGCRCTGACYGCGCTGTTCCTGTCGCTGTGGCTGGGCCCGGCGATGATCCGCAAGCTGGCCCAGTTCAAGGGCGGCCAGCCAATCCGCACCGACGGACCGCAGACCCACTTCTCCAAGGCCGGCACGCCGACCATGGGCGGTTCGCTGATCCTGCTGACCATCACCCTGTCGGTGCTGCTGTGGGCCGACCTGCGCAACCGCTACGTGTGGGTGG
>NZ_JBFUMN010000313.1:0-603 GCF_054049335.1 Roseateles sp. P5_E1 | reverse complement strand
ACCGAAGACCGTACCCTGGTGAAGATCGGTGGCGCCTCGGCGCTGGATTCGCAGGTGAAGGGCCAGAAGGGCTGGGCGATTGAGGACAACCTGACCCTGGATGGCATCCAGTGGGCCGGTGACCACACCATCAAGATGGGCGCCAAGTACAAGCAGATCGACCTGTACGCCTCCGATGCGGCGCAGATCAATCCGCAGTTCACCTACTCGCTGGGCGATCCGGACTTCCCGTCCGACATCCCGTACAAGGCGCAGTTCGTCAAGCCGGTGAACGGCGTAACGGGCGTGTCCGGCGAAGTGCGTTCGAAGTCCAAGCAGATCGGCCTGTTCATCCAGGACGACTGGCAGGTCAACGACCACCTGCAGCTGAACATCGGCCTGCGCTGGGACTACGAAAAGACCCCGGCCTACCTGGACTTCGTGACCCCGCAGGCCGTGGTCGATGCGATCTACTCGCAGGACCCGCGCGCTGCCGCTGGCCAGACCTTCGCCGATACGCTGGCGCTGGGCGGGCTGGACATCAGCAACTACATCAGCAACGGCCACAACCGCAAGGCGTTCAAGGATGCCTGGCAGCCGCGCCTGGGCTTCTCTTATGACATC
>NZ_JBFUMN010000312.1:0-604 GCF_054049335.1 Roseateles sp. P5_E1 | reverse complement strand
GGCACGTGCCAAGCGCATTGAGCAACTGCTCAGGGAACGCATCGATGCCGGACGCAAGCTCACCGCCTCCGACATGCAGAAGATCCAGGGCGATACGCTCGATCTAGATGCGGCAGCCTTGATGGATGTGCTGCGCGACCAGCTTCCACAGCAATCGCATGCCGGGACAGCAGCGGCATACCTGCGGGACTGGCACGGCGACATGCGCGCCGACAGCCAGGCGGCAACGGTGTTCAACTCCTGGATGCGGCACTTTCGTCAGCGCCTGTTCCAGGCTCGTCTGCGCGGCGGCTGGGAATCACCGCAGGCCAGCACGCTCGCGCGGCGTCTGGGCGAAGGTGTCGGCACAGCGCAGCTGACCGAGCTGCTCCAGGGTGATGGCCAGGGATGGTGCGATACACGCGACTCCGAATCCGCGCGCAGCTGCGCGCGATTGTTGGCGGAATCGCAGACCGATGCTCTCACCGAGCTGCATAAGCTACGCGGAGACTGGAGCATGCAGAGCTGGGGATGGTCGCACGTGCAGCAAACACGCTACTCGCACATACCGTTCAGTGGAATGAAACCGTTCAACCTGCTTTTCGAGCGGCGCATTGGCAACGGC
>NZ_JBFUMN010000311.1:0-604 GCF_054049335.1 Roseateles sp. P5_E1 | reverse complement strand
CTTCCAATCTTTGGTGGTGCTGTTGCTGGCCGTGGCGCTGGGCGTGATCGCCTCGCAGTTCCTCGGCACCGAGCAGCTTCGCCAGTTCGGCGAAGTGATCTACCGCTACGGCGGCAACGACTACCGCTCGACGGTGCCGCAGGTGGCCTTGATGGCGCTGGTCGGGCTGCTGGTGCTGTGGCTGCTGTGGAGCCTGCTGGCCTCGCCGTTCCGCGCCTGGGGCCGCTACCGCCGCAAGCAGGGCCGCGCGCGCCTGATCGACGGCATCCACGCCCACGAACAGGGCCAATGGCAGCGCGCTGAAAAGCTGCTGGAAACCGCCGCCGAAGACAAGGACGTGGCCGCCGTGGCGATGGTCACTGCCGTGCGCAGCGCACAGGCGCGCGATGACCAGGCCGCCGTGAATCAGTACCTGCAGCGGTTGGCCAGCGAGGATGCCACCCTGCACGCCCTGCTGCAGGCCGAACGCCTGCTGGCGCAGGAACGCCCGGTGGATGCGATCAACCTGCTGGACACCGCGACGATCCAGCCGCTGCCGCCGCGCGGCCTGTGGCTGCGCACCGAAGCCCTGGCCCGCGCCGACCGCGCGCACGAGGCTTACGGC
>NZ_JBFUMN010000310.1:0-605 GCF_054049335.1 Roseateles sp. P5_E1 | reverse complement strand
GTTCCCCGAGAGTGCCGCCGCACTGCGCAGCAACCGCAGCGGCGCGTTGCGCCGGATGGTCATCGAAGGCCTGCACAACACCGACCTGCGCGTGGCCAACGACGAGCCGGTGTCGCCTTCGTTCCTGTTCGCGCTGTTGCTGTGGCCGGCGTTCTGCCGCGCGCTGGCCAGCCTGCAGAAGCAGGGCATCGCGCTGGAAGAGGCGCAACGCCGCGCCGCAGACCGGGTGACCCTGCACCAGCTGACCACGATCGCGCTGCCGCGCCGCTTCTCCCTGCCCATGCAGGAGATCTGGCTGTTGCAGGGCCGTTTCAGCTCACGCCAGCGCAAGCGCGTGATCCGCACACTGACCCATCCGCGCTTCCGCGCCGCCTATGATTTCCTGGTACTGCGCCAAGTGGCTTCCAGCGAGCACAGCGCCGATGTGGAGTTCTGGCGCGAGGCCCAGTTGCAGTCCGGCACCGAGCTGGATTCGGCGCTGGATGCCGCGCACGTCGAGGGCGAGGGTGATGAGGACGGCGCACCGCGCAAGCGCCGCCGTCGCCGCCGCCGTCCGGGCGGGACTGCTGCAGGCGAGTAAGCGGTGACCGTCGCCTGCATCGGGT
>NZ_JBFUMN010000309.1:0-606 GCF_054049335.1 Roseateles sp. P5_E1 | reverse complement strand
GCCATGCCCTTGCCATCTACCACACGCGGCAGCGTGCTCGGGCCGGTCGAGGCCAGCTGGTGGTCGAAGCTGTCGGACATCACCACCTCGCCGGTGGCCGCGTTGATCAGCCGCAGGGTGRTGCGACCGCCACCGGAATACGAGCTGACCTGGCGATCGGACATGCGCAGCTGGCGCACGCTGCGCGGGTACTCGAAGCGCTCGATGCTCGGGATGAGGATCAGATCGGTGGCCAGTTGCTGGCCCAGCCGCGCGGTGTCCTGCAGGCGCACGTTGCCGCTGTTGATGTGGTCGATCTCGGCCTGCATCTCGGCGCCGAACTCGCGATCGAGCACGATGAAACGCTTGGTCTGGGTCAGGGTGTCGTTGAGGCGCGCACGGATCGCGCGGGCTACTTCGTCGCTGCTGACGCGGCCGTCGCCGACCGCGTAGGTACCGGCGCGCACATGCGGCTCGGCCACCACGATCTTCGGCCTGCCCTGTTCGTCCGGGGCGCGGTACTTGGCGATATCCGCCTTGATCCGCACCTTCCAGTAACTGCGCAGCGTGCGACGGTTGAGGTCGGACTCGAACGACTGTGCGCCGCGCTTGGCCTCTACCTGGGCC
>NZ_JBFUMN010000308.1:0-607 GCF_054049335.1 Roseateles sp. P5_E1 | reverse complement strand
GTTCCACAGCGCTAATTTCACCAGGGAGGCTTTTGGAGTGTCGCCGCAGGTCGTGTCTTTGCAGGGAGCGGGCACGGGTGTGCCGGCTTTACAAAGAGACGCGCCTGAGCGCCTGCCTCTCGTTTGGTCTTGTGACGTAGCGTGCACTTGGGATCTATCGACATGTCATGTCGGCCAAGGCAACTTGAGGTTATATGGTCAAGCCACACGGATCATTAGTATCAGTTAGCTCAATACATTGCTGTACTTACACACCTGACCTATCAACCACATAGTCTATATGGTTCCTTCAGGGGGCTTGTGCCCCGGGAGATCTCATCTTGAGGCGCGCTTCCCGCTTAGATGCTTTCAGCGGTTATCGCTTCCGAACATAGCTACCCGGCAATGCCACTGGCGTGACAACCGGAACACCAGAGGTTCGTCCACTCCGGTCCTCTCGTACTAGGAGCAGCCCCTCTCAAATCTCCAACGCCCATGGCAGATAGGGACCGAACTGTCTCACGACGTTCTGAACCCAGCTCGCGTACCACTTTAAATGGCGAACAGCCATACCCTTGGGACCGACTACAGCCCCAGGATGTGATGAGCCGACATCGAGGTGCCAAAC
>NZ_JBFUMN010000307.1:0-607 GCF_054049335.1 Roseateles sp. P5_E1 | reverse complement strand
TGTTTGAGGAAGCGCAGCGACAGCGGCAGCGCGTCCAGCAGCGATTCGGGGGCGGCTTCGGGCACGTCGCGTGCCTCCAGCAGCGGCAGCTGCAGAACCTCGGCGCTGGTCTGGGCGTGGTCGCGCTCGGACACCAGGCCCAACCGCACCAGCAACTGCAACAAGCTGCCACCGGCTTCGCGGTGCAGCGGACGGGCCCGCGCGAGGTCGCCTTCCTTCAGGCGGCCATTGCGCAGCAACGCCTCGACGATGCGGTGTTCCGCACTGGAATCTGCAGTGGAATCGTGGGCAACCGCGTTCACAAAAGCTCTCCTGGCGACCGTGCGACTTTAGCAGTTCAACGCTGCCCTGCACCGCTTTGGAGGTACCCGGAGAAAAAGGATTGGCTGCTCACCTGGCGCCAACGATTGATCCCGTATGTGAGGCCAATGAAGTTCAACGGCCGCGGCTGTTCGCCTTCTACGCGCCTGGGCGGGGACCGGTGGAGAAACCCCCAAACAAAAAGCGGGCGCCCGTCACAAAGACGGACGCCCGCAAACCACACGCGGTTACTGGTTGGCGATGACGCTCACGCCGCTGAATGCGGACTCGCCGACCAGCTTGATGT
>NZ_JBFUMN010000306.1:0-609 GCF_054049335.1 Roseateles sp. P5_E1 | reverse complement strand
CGCCTGGCTGGAGAAGACCCGGGAGCGCGATGTGCCTGCGGTTCGCGTGCGGGCCGGCATACCGAGTGCAGCCGCGCCGCTCGCATTTACCGTGAAGCCCGGCCAGATCGTGCTCGCCGCCCGCGCCATCGTGGCCAATGCCGATGTGGACTACCACGGCCCCGATCGTTGCGAGGACATCAATGCGACGACCCGCGACTGCCTGCTTCGCCGATTCACCGTCCACCTGTCACCTGCGCCCATGAAAGCCGCGCGGGTCCTTGTTGGCATCAACTCAACCCCCCTCACGCCCGCACAGAAGGCGCTGCTCGCCCGCCTAGAACCGATGCAGGTGCAGGTAGTGGGCCGTGCTGGCACGCCCGATCCGCTGCTGGGTACGCCGGTGTCGCTGCGCAAGCCGGTGGACGGATCAGCAGGCGCGAAGTAGGCACGAGGCGACGCTGTCGCCTCTCGCAACACGTGTACGCGGGCATGACTGCAGACACATACGTGCGCGCAGCGGAAGTGCAAGAGTGAGTCGCAATCAACGCAGCACGCTTGTACCCAGGCGCTGCGGACACTGCACCCTGCGGGATCGTTGCCATTGGCACAGGTCCTGCCCACGCTCTG
>NZ_JBFUMN010000305.1:0-609 GCF_054049335.1 Roseateles sp. P5_E1 | reverse complement strand
CTCGGCATGGGCGATCGCCCGCAGCCAGGCGTCTTCCACGCCGGTGGCCTTTGCCGCGGCCTTGAACTGCTTGGCATGGCGGTTGAGCTGCGGCGTACCGACCTTGCCCAGCCCTTCATGCGCCGGCTCACCCGGCGGCGTGGCTACGGTGAATTTCAGGAACACCCGCGAACCTGGCAGGTTGCGCGTGGAATAGACCATCCCGCCGTCCTGCTCGCGCTCGTACAGGGTGCCGCTGAAGACCCCCATGTTGCCCCACAGGTTGGGCGTCTGCACCGCGTTGTCATCCACCTGCTGCGCGGTGCATTGGGAGCCGGGCTCGGGCGCGGTGGCCAGGCTGACCGTGTTGTTCTGCACACAGCGGTACACCGTGCGCGCCGACGCCTCCCACGGCAGCAGCAACGACAACAGGGCCAACGCGGCAGGCAGGGTCGGGTTCATGGGCTCGGTTCGGGGCACGCCAGTCGTGCGGCGCGATCATCCGGCCCAGGCTGCGAACCGAAGGTGAATACCGGGCCCGCCAGGAGGGCGGACCCGGCCGACGCTCAGCGCGGGCCGCCGATCAGCCGCTTGCCGGCGTAGCCCAGGCCCAGCAGCAGGAACCACAAC
>NZ_JBFUMN010000304.1:0-609 GCF_054049335.1 Roseateles sp. P5_E1 | reverse complement strand
GGCCGATGCGCAGGTTGAGGTCGCTGCTGTATTGGGTGGAACGGGTGCCGTCGTCGTCGCGGTCACGCTCCAGGCTGGGCAGGCCCCACTCCACGGCGACGCTGCCACGCGGCAGCGTGGATGGTGCAAAGCCGATGCCGGGACGGTCGAACGCCGGTGGTTCGGCAGTGTCGTCCTGGGCAAAGGCAGGCGAGGCGAGCAATAGCAGGGCAAGGGCGGCAGGCAAACGCATGGTGCAATCTCCGGTGAGCGGCGCAGCTTCGGAGAGTGTGCGACAAGAACCCGTGAGGAGATCGCCGGGTGCGGCTCAGGCCTCGGGGTGGGTCAGCGCCAGCAGGCCATCGAGCAGGCGGTTGGCGCGCGGACGGCCGTCGACGTCGATCGGGTCGGCCAGCGACTGCAGCCAGAAGCCGTGCGCGGCCCGTCGTGCGGCAGTGAGCCGGTGGTCCCTGGCTTCACCGGGGTGCAGCAGCAGGCGGCCTTGTATCCACTGCTTGAGCGCTTGGGCGATCTCCGGGTCGGGGCGGCCGCGTGGCGCGCCGGGGCCGGGGCCCTCCGGGGTCAGGCAGGCACGGAAGACCGCGGTGACGTAGGCGCGCGAAAAGCGCC
>NZ_JBFUMN010000303.1:0-609 GCF_054049335.1 Roseateles sp. P5_E1 | reverse complement strand
GCCTCGCTCTGATTCTCCGCATCCTGTTGGCCTGGGCCGCCGCGATCGTCGTGGCCGGTTTCGTGTGGAGTGGCATCTTCAGCGGCATGGACGACGGACCCGGCTGGGTCTTCGGCCTGCTGGCGATGTTCCTGATGGTCACCGCGATCGGCAGCTGCATCACCCACCTCCGCCGGGTCTGGCTGGTGGCCGGGCACCTGGACGGGACGACCCTGTCCAGCCGCCAACGCCGCCAGATCGAACTGCCGATGGATGCGGGCCCGGCCTTCGCGCTGCTGGAAAAGGCCATCGCCGAACTACCGCGGGTGGAAGACATCGAAAGCGCCGCCGGCAGCCTGCAGGTGCGCGCGTACGTACGTCGTGTTGATCCCTACAACGGCCGCCCGCCGTCGCGCTGGAACCTGCCGGCACGGCTGGCGATCCGCCGCAACAGCGTGCTGGCCACGGTCACCCCGGGGCAGGGCACCAGCAGCGTCACCCTGCTGTTCGAACCCGATGCCGGGGTCTGGGCCGACCTGCTGGCGGTGGACGAAGGCAGCAACTACGAGAACGCCGAAGCGGTCAGCCGCGCCATCACCCGCCGCGTGTCCGAGCAGCGCCGTGACGAGC
>NZ_JBFUMN010000302.1:0-610 GCF_054049335.1 Roseateles sp. P5_E1 | reverse complement strand
CAGTGGAGCCATCCCTACGTGTGGGTCGAAGACGGCAAGGAGCTGTTGCCGCACTTCCTTGAGTACGGCTGGGCGACATTCTTCCACCCGGTGGCCGGCTACATCCTGATTCCCAACAAGCTGATCAACGCGCTTGCGGTGACGATTTCCTTCCGGTGGCTGCCGGAGATCAGCCTTGGCCTGGCTGCGCTGGTTACCGTCGCAGTTATGGTCATCCTTGCCGTTGCACCGACGCGTCTGCGCGGCGCGTGGGCATGCGCGCTGGCGGTGCTGGCCGTCCCGACAGACCCTGAAGTGTTCACGACCTCGGCCTACGTGCTGTGGTGGGCAGCATTCCTCGTTGTAATCCCGTTGTTCTGGGATGAACGTCGTGCGCCCTCCCTGCGCTGGCGCATGCCGATGTTGGTGATCGGCGCATTTTCCTCGCCGCTGATCGTCATGATGGCACCGCTGTATGGTCTGCGCGCGCTGCTGCTTCGCCAACGCAACGAGTGGTGGATGCTGCTGGCGGCCGGGACTTCGGCAGCGGTGCAGGCCGCGTTGGTGCTGTACAACCCGATTGCGTCGGAAGCCCATCGTACCCTGCCGGGCATCCAGCCCCTGCTTGAGC
>NZ_JBFUMN010000301.1:0-610 GCF_054049335.1 Roseateles sp. P5_E1 | reverse complement strand
CAATAGAGTGATCGAACTGCCAGTGCGGGTTCCTGCCATGCGCTGGATCACATCTTGCTGAGTTGAAGTTCGCATCGATCGCCACTGATCGAAACACCCCGCCTATCTCAGCATGCAGCAGGATGCCCTCAGCCGTCCGGCTGTCGCCCCGCACGCGCCGTTGCGATCGCATCGACCAGCAGGTCGCCGGTGACCGGCTTGCGCAGGAAACCATCGAACCCGCTTTCCAGCACCTGCTGTTCGTCGTACGCATCCGAGCGCGCGGTAACCGCGATCAGCGGCAGCTCGTAACCCAGCGCGCGCAGTTGTCCGGCAATGGCGATGCCATCCAGCGCCGGCAGGTCGAGGTCGAGCAGGCCCACATCGAACGGCCCGGCCGACACCTCGGCCAACGCAGCCAATCCGTGCAGCACGTGCACCACCTCATGACCGCGCGTGCGCAACAGCCCGGCAATCACGTCGGCCACGGTCGGGTCGTCTTCCACCAGCAGGATCCGCAACGGTGGCAACTGGATCCGCGCGGCGTCTTGCGCGTGGCTGGGTGCGCCGCCGCGCCGCAGCGTCCACGGCAGCGGCAAGACCACGCTGAAACGCGCGCCCTGGCCGGGCC
>NZ_JBFUMN010000300.1:0-610 GCF_054049335.1 Roseateles sp. P5_E1 | reverse complement strand
GGAGCACATCAGGCAGTAGCTGTTGCACCGCTCGGTGGCAAAGAGGACGTTGCCGTTGTCGCCGCGGCGGTATCGGACAGCAACCCGTTGCCGAATCGGATCCAGCTCTATGACGTCACCACTTTTGGTAATGCGCAAGTCGCCCTCGAGACTCACCCAGGGAACCGTGGCCGGCCACCCGTGGCCATCCGGTGGAAGCAGGGCGCCCCAAGGGAGGCCGAGCAGTTCCGTGGAGACGGCCAAGTCAGCTGTCGCCCGCAGATCGAGCGCCAGCCTTGAGGGCGGCAGACTTGAAGTTGAAAAATCCCTCAAGTCCACAACCTTCAGAAGTGGGGAGCCGGGTGACATTGGAACCCGCGCTTTCGTATCAAGCGGCTGCATCCTGCGCCTCCTCCATCTCGCCCTTGGGTGTCGCCCATGCCTCCATCAGTCGTTTCGTGTCCCGATCCGCCTTCTCGTAGCGCTCCAGAAGGAAGTCGAGCAGACCCATGTTCCTTGTACAGAAATCACTGGTGGGTCGATGACCCATCGGATCGCCCTGACGGGCGTAATGCTCGATCGGATCGGCGCCGCATAGGGGAACGTAGGCGCAGTCGGAGCACGTTGGCAG
>NZ_JBFUMN010000299.1:0-611 GCF_054049335.1 Roseateles sp. P5_E1 | reverse complement strand
ATCTGCTGCAGTGCCTGGAGGGGTTCGCGGAACCAGAAGGGGTCGAAGGGGAGGGCGGCGCGCCTGTCCAACGTTGGCGCCGGTGGGCAGCAGTCGGGCCCGGCCAGCCAGTCTTTCTCGTGGCAGTCTTGGCATACGCCGTCGCGGAACCGGTGGGCCTTGGCCGGCTGGTCTGCCTTCGGGTGCAGGTAGAGCGCACGCACCACCAGGTCACGCCGCCGCGCGTTGATCACGTCGCCTTCGTTCGCGGCGATCCACGGTTCCGACGAGTAGCGGGGGCGGCATTCGTAGCGCACCGGCTTCTGGAGGCCGTACAGCTGGTCCATGAGGGTGGCCGCCCAACCGCGCACCGTCTCCGCCGGCACCGGCTCAACAGCGGCGCCAGCGCGGCGCATGGCGCGCACGGTGGCGGCCACGGTCGGTCCCTCGGCGACGGCTGCGGTCATGCGCGCGGGTCTAGCGAGCGGATCTGTTCGAGCATCCGGGCGAAGTGTTCGGTTTGGCAGCGGCCAAGCCAGGTGGTGGCGACGACGGAGGCCAGGGTGGCGCCGGCAAGGAAGCCGAGGAAGAAGGTGACGACGATCATGCTGCGTCGCCTCCCGGTGCTGGGG
>NZ_JBFUMN010000298.1:0-612 GCF_054049335.1 Roseateles sp. P5_E1 | reverse complement strand
GCCCCCGCCCGCGCCGGCGCCCGGCCCGGTGCCTACCACCCCTTCCGCCGGCAACGGCGACACCACGAAGGACCATCTGCCACCCGCCCCGCCGGTAACGCCGCCCGCCCCAGCGCCGCTCCCGACGACGCCTTCCGCAGGCAACGGTGACAGCACGCGAGACCACCTGCCGCCGACGCCGCCGGTGGTTGCTCCGGCTCCGACACCTGCACCGACACCTGCACCGGCACCGGCACCGGCACCGGCACCCACGCCGCCGCCCCCACCACCGCCGCCTCCTGGCCCGCCCCCGGTGGACACCGGCAGCGTCAACCCGCCGCTGCCGCCCGGCCTGTCGCCGCCCGCACCTGCGCCCACACCGGCCCCGACACCAACACCAGCGCCAACGCCGGCACCCACCCCCGTGCCGCTGCCGCCCGCCAACCCGCCGACCCAGCCGTCCGCCGGCAACGGTACCGACACCGGCAGCGCCAACCCGCCGACGCCTCCCGGCGTACCGGCGCCGACCCCTGCGCCCGCGCCGACGCCCACACCGCCGCCGCCGCCGCCGGCCCCCACGCCAGCACCGGTGCCGCTGCCCCCGGCGCCGCCGGCCAACCCGCCGACCCAGCC
>NZ_JBFUMN010000297.1:0-613 GCF_054049335.1 Roseateles sp. P5_E1 | reverse complement strand
TCCTTCATCCTGCCGCTGGTGTGCTACGGCTACATCATTTTCTATGGCCTGTCGGGTTCGCGCCCGAGCGCCGCATTCCGCCACGGAGCCTGAGGCCAGAATGAGCAAGATTGTCTGTTTCGGCGAGATTTTGATCGATCTACTTGCGCAGCCGCCGGCCAGCGCCGACACCCCGCGCGCGTTCCTGCAGTACGCCGGTGGGGCACCGGCCAACGTCGCGGTGGCCGCGGCGCGGCTGGGTGCGGACACCCATTTCGCCGGCATGCTCGGCAACGACATGTTCGGCGACTTCCTCGCCGAGAGCCTGGCCGACGCCGGTGTGGCCACCGACTGCATCGTGCGTACCGGCGCGGCCAAGACCGCGCTGGCGTTCGTGGCGCTGGACGCCCACGGCGAGCGCAGTTTCAGCTTCTACCGGCCGCCGGCGGCGGACCTGCTGTTCCGCAGCGAGCACTTCCACGCCAGCTGTTTTGACGGCACGCGCAGCTTCCATGTGTGTTCCAACAGCCTGACCGAGGCCGAGATCGCCGCGACCACGCTGGATGGCATGCGCCGCGCGCGTGCCGCCGGTGCGATGGTCAGCCTCGACCTCAACCTGCGTCCTGCGCTGTGG
>NZ_JBFUMN010000296.1:0-613 GCF_054049335.1 Roseateles sp. P5_E1 | reverse complement strand
CTTTCCTGGCGGGCGTGCACCTCACCCGGATAGGCGGCCGCTTCCTGTCCGGTCACGGTGCCCGGATGCACCACCAGCACCGGGATCGCCGCCGCCGGCTCGGCGCCCTGCTTGCCACACGCCGCCAGCATCACCAGCAGCGCAGCGCCGCCCACCCATCGCATGTTTTTCATGAGGTACAGGACCTGAAAAGAAATCCGGAAGAACGCACGGGCAACATACTGTTGCAGCACGGCCAATAGTGAACCAGCCGGTATAGTATAAATATCGAACCGATTGGTCTAGTATTGTTTGGATGACTGATTCGACCTCTTCCGTTGCGCCCGCCAAGCCGGCCGCCAAGGCTTCCGGGCCGGGCCGTCCGAAGGACCTGGGCAAGCGCGCCGCSATCCTSGAGGCGGCCAAGTCGCTGTTCGTGGAGCAAGGCTACAACGGCGTCAGCATGGACAGCATCGCCGCCCAGGCGGGTGTGTCGAAGCTGACCGTTTACAGCCATTTTGGCGACAAAGAGACCCTTTTCACCGAAGCTGTGAAGTCGACCTGTGTTGCCATGCTGCCCGATGCGCTGTTCGTCACCGACGCCGAAGGGCCGTTGCGTGACCAGCTGCAGGGC
>NZ_JBFUMN010000295.1:0-614 GCF_054049335.1 Roseateles sp. P5_E1 | reverse complement strand
CCTCCAGCGCGTCGAACTGCGCCAGCAGCTGCACGCATTGCGCGTAATAGGCCGCACCGGTGCTGGTCGGGCTGACCCGGCGGGTGGTGCGGTTGAGCAAACGGGTGGACAGTCGCTTCTCCAGCGCCGCGATCTGCCGCGTCACCCCTGCCGTGGACAGGTCCAGCGCCTGGGCCGCCGCGCTGAAGCCATTGCGCTCGACCACGGCCACGAACACACGCATCGCCTCGAGAGTGTCCATTGTTTCATTTCCCGTAAGAAACAGCGTCGTCTGATCGTATTTATCGCCGTGAGTGAGCGCAATAACCTGTGCCCATCCTAATCCGCGAGGACCCCCATGCAACCGTCCCCTGTACGTGTTTCCGCACTTGCCCCGCTGGGCGCCAGCCTGCTGCGCTGGGGCCTGGGTGCGCTGTTCCTGGTGCACGGCCTGACCAAGCTGCTGGTGTTCACCCCGGCCGGCACCGCCGCCTATTTCGCCTCGCTGGGCCTGCCCGGTGCGCTCGGCTACCTGACCATCGCGCTGGAACTCACCCTGGCCGCCGCGCTGCTGCTCGGCATCTACGCGCGCTGGGTCGGGCTGGCAGGCGTGCCGCTGCTGCTGGGCACCATCG
>NZ_JBFUMN010000294.1:0-614 GCF_054049335.1 Roseateles sp. P5_E1 | reverse complement strand
GGCCAGCACCGTGAGAGAGGGCGCGATCGACCCCTCGGCCGGGGCCATGACGTTGAACATGCAGCGCAGGTTGACCACGTCCAGCACCTCCAGGCCCAGGTTGCGCAGGTTGTCATGCACGGCGCGGGTGAGTTCGGCGGCGGACATCGTCGGCAGCCACTGGCCCTCGGCACCGCGCCTGGCGCCCACTTTGGTTGCGATGGTCAGCCCCGCGCGATAGGGATGAAGGGCCTCGCGGATGATCTGGTTGGTGATGTGCGGGCCGTAGAAATCGCTGGTATCCAGATGGTTGACGCCCCGCTCGACCGCCTCGCGCAGCACGCGCACGGCGGCATCGCGGTCTTTCGGTGGGCCGAAGACGTGGGGGCCTGCCAACTGCATGGCCCCGTATCCCAGGCGGGCAACGGCACGATCGCCAAGGGTGAAGGTGGGCAGAGCGGGCTGGTCGGTCATGGCGGGAACTCTTGGCGGGGATGGAGAAAATCTAGGGCCGGGACGGCTGTGCGACAATCCGATATAAAGCGAACGGGCTGTCCGGAGAGGCGAACAATGAGCACGCGGCTGGGCGATATGCAGGCCTTCGTCCTGGTGGCGCGGGCAGGGGGCTTCCGCGA
>NZ_JBFUMN010000293.1:0-614 GCF_054049335.1 Roseateles sp. P5_E1 | reverse complement strand
GCCGGAGACGTCGAGCTTGGCGCCGCCGGTCTGGAGCTTGGCCTTGGACTTGTAGGTCTTGCCGTTGCCCGGGTCCAGGATGGTGCCGCCGGACCAGGCGTTGGCGCCGTCGGCCTTGAGGTTCCACAGGATCGTCATGCCCTTGACCGGCTTGTTCTTGTTGGCGCCTTCGCAACCGTCGCAGACCGGATTGGGGCCCTTGTCCGAATGCAGGATCTCCACCACCTTGCCGGTCAGGGTGCCGTTGGTGGCCTGGGTGATCTCCACGATCGACTTTACCTTGCCGGTCTTGTCGTCGATGGTCTTCCAGCGGCCGACCGCACCATCGGCCGCACTGGCCGACATGGCGGCCAGCATCAGCGGCAGTGCCAGCAGCAGGGTCTTCAAAGTCTTGCGCATGTTTCCCCTCCCAGGGAGTTCGTGAATGCCGGCGCAGGGCCGGTACAGCCCGACTGTATACCCATTCGCTCCGGTACGGAACGCACCGCCGACCCTGTTCAGCCGCCCTCGGCCGGGATCTCGTACAGCTCCAGCGGCAGTCCGTCCGGGTCGGCGAAGAAGGTGAAGCGGCGGCCGGTGTATTCGTCGGTACGGATCGCCTCGCAGGCGACATC
>NZ_JBFUMN010000292.1:0-615 GCF_054049335.1 Roseateles sp. P5_E1 | reverse complement strand
CAAGTAGGCCGCGCCGGTGAACAGCGTGATCACCGCATACAGTTCCTTCTGGAAGATCAGCGGCACCTCGTTGCACAGTACATCGCGCAGCACGCCGCCGAAGGCGCCGGTCAGCATCCCGGAGATCAGCACGATCGGTGCGGCGTGGCCGGCCTCGCGCGCCACCGCGCAGCCGATCAGGGTGAAACAGATCAGCCCGAGTCCGTCCAGCACCAGGAAGGTGCGGCGGAAGTGGTGCATCCAGCGCGCCACCCAGGTGGCGATCAAGGCCGCGCAGATGGTGAAGCCCAGGTACTCCGGGTGTTTCACCCAGCCCAGCGGGTAGTGGCCCAGCACGATGTCGCGCAGCGAGCCGCCGCCGAGCGCGGTGACGCAGGCGATGATCACCACGCCGAACAGGTCCATGCGCCGCCGCCCGGCCGACAGTGCGCCGGTCATGGCTTCGGCGGAAATGGCGATGAGGTAAATCAGGGAGAGCAGCATGGCGGGAACTCCGGGCAACGGCAGGCGAGGACGGAACCACGCACACCACACGCCAGCGCAGGGCACTGTCGTGGGATGGGATTCCGTTGCCGCTCCCGCTGTCCTTTTGCCTGAGAGTTCAGTGGCCAAGGC
>NZ_JBFUMN010000291.1:0-615 GCF_054049335.1 Roseateles sp. P5_E1 | reverse complement strand
ACGGTCCGGCATCACCGTCCGTGAGCCTTCGCCCTTCACCAATAGATGCGGCTGCGAGGGAATGGAGTTGGCCTGCGCCCATGCAGGTGCGGCCGCCACGGCCAACGTCGACGACAACAGCAATGCGCTCAGCAGCTTCATGCGGTATTCCTTGTCAGATGATGCAGCGGAAGACCGTGGCAACGGCCACGGCGCTTTAAAATCAGAGGCCCTTGGCAGCCTGCGCCACGGCACGGAACAACGCGCGCCCCTTGTTCATCGTCTCGTCCCATTCCTTGCCCGGATCGGAGTCGTAGACGATGCCGGCACCGGCCTGCACGTGCAGGCGACCGTCCTTGATGACCGCGGTGCGGATGGCGATCGCAGTATCGGCATCGCCATGCCAGCCGATGTAGCCGATGCTGCCGGCGTAGACGTTGCGCTTGATCGGCTCCAGCTCGCGGATCACTTCCAGCGCGCGGATCTTCGGCGCACCGCTGACGGTGCCGGCCGGGAACGTCGCGCGCAGCACGTCGGCATAGCTCAGGCCCGGCTGCAGCTGCCCGGTGACTTCGCTGACGATATGCATGACGTGGCTGTAGCGTTCGATCACGAACTGCTCGCCCACTTCCACGG
>NZ_JBFUMN010000290.1:0-615 GCF_054049335.1 Roseateles sp. P5_E1 | reverse complement strand
CGTTGAAGCTGGGCAGCCATTCGGCATTGCTGGACTTGAGCACCTGGCGGGTGAAATCGCCGGTGGGGCGCAGGGTGATGGTGCCGTCGGGGTTGTTGATCACATCCAGGCCGCTGCGCAGGCCAACCGAGCTGACATCGGTGCGCACCCAGCGCACGCCGATGTTGCCGGTGACCGGCAGGCCGAACCATTCGCTGCTGTAGTCGCCCATCAGGTAGATGGCGTTGGTCTTCTCGGTGACATCGTTGTTGGCCGGGTCGCGCAGGTCCGCGCTCAGGCCGGTGTCGTCCACGCCGGTGAAGGCCTTGAACAGGCAACGGCTGTCGAAGGTGGCCCACTGGTCGATGGTGTTGCCGCTGGCGTTGGCCAGGAAGTCCTTCTGCGGGAATGCCTGGCGGCAGGCCTGGTTGGCCGCGCGGATGGCCGCGACATTGGTGGTGGTGATGTCGCGGGTGTCGGTGAAGTCGGTGTAGCTGGCTTCGGAGTGGCGCAGGCCGCCCTTGAACGCGGTGAAGAAGCCGCTTTCCGGGGTGAACGCGGCATCGAAGCGCTGCGCGCGGATGGTGTGTTCGCGGGTCTGCTGACGGCGGCGGATCAGCGCCGAGTCGGTGTAGT
>NZ_JBFUMN010000289.1:0-615 GCF_054049335.1 Roseateles sp. P5_E1 | reverse complement strand
CGGCAGGGGCCGACCCAGCCATTACGGCGCGTATCGCGCGCCTGCACGCGGCTGGAGCCGGGGATGGCCCACAACCCGGCGGCGTTGCGATCGACATTCCAATCCGCCCCTTCCAGGGTGGCGGCTACGGCGTGCGGCCGACGCGACGCGCGATGGATGGCGTCAGCGACCGCCTCCATCTCGCCATGGAACCAACGGTAGCCGTTGACACAGATTTCCCGTGGCTGGTCACCCGGGGCGGGAAACCCGGGAAGAAGCTCGCGCAACGCCGCACTTGCATCGTCCAGCGTCTGGGTGCGAAAACCGGGTTCCTCGGCCCAACGCTCTATTCGGGACAGCCATGACGTCTGCATACGAGTACTCCTGGTGAAAACCAACCATGGCCCTACGCAGGTTACCGGGACGAGAATTCGCACGACGTCAGATGAACGGTTGTGTCTTTGCACATGGACCTCACCGTACGTGCACGCACATACCTTCCGGATACGTAAGGCGCGGCGGGCGACGGTAAACAGCGGCAACCCGATGCCCTGCGGGTGTGACCACAGCGACGGATGTCCAGAGCGGCCTCACACGAACCCGCGCTCAAGTAACGAACGCGGGCCTAGGGTGGTG
>NZ_JBFUMN010000288.1:0-615 GCF_054049335.1 Roseateles sp. P5_E1 | reverse complement strand
GCAGCAACGCGTGGAATCATCGTGAGGACGGTGCGAGTGCGACCGGTGCAAGGCCTGCCGCATCGTCACCCTCGTCCGCACCTGGGGTGGCGCCATGCCGGACGGACTAATCGCCTGCAACGCGGGTCAGATGCCCCGGCGTCCAGCGATAGCGCCAGCGGTGCGGCCCCGGTGGCGGGCAGTCGTTGGCGCGCGCCTCACCACCGGCGGTGACGGCTGCGCGTTGGCAGGTGGGCGATTCAAGCCGACTTTCGAAGCGCACCTGGATTTCCCCACCCACCACCTCAAGACCCGTGAGTTCGCCCGGGATGTGGACCGACACCTCGTTGGCGTACCCCACCTCGCGGAGGATCGCGAACGCCACGTCATCGGACGACACGTTGCCGGGATACGCCGACTGTCCCCGCCGATCCCCCGGCCGCAGCGCGGTCATCACCACCAGTTCGTTGGGTCGATTGCCGGTCGAGCCGGAGGTAGTGGCGGTGTAGGTGTACACGATGCCGCGCGTGCCCGCGCCGTCGATGTCGGCCACGCGAATGTCGACCGGTCGATAATCGAAAACGATGTCGTCGGGCGGTAGCATATCGAGTGTCGCCGCGACGGCACGCCGTGCCG
>NZ_JBFUMN010000287.1:0-616 GCF_054049335.1 Roseateles sp. P5_E1 | reverse complement strand
CGACCAGCCCGAGCGCCTGGCCGAGGCGATCACCCGCGGCTTCAGCACCCCGTTCCGCTTCGGGGCCGACGAGTTCGCGGTGACCACCAGCATCGGCATCGCGCGCGCGCCGCAGGACGGGCTGCGTCCGCAGCAGCTGATCCAGAACGCAGACATCGCCATGTACGACTGCAAGCGCCGCACCCGCAACGGCTGGCAGGTGTTTTCCCGGGAACTGGCGCAGCGCCAGAACGACCGGCTGCAGATCGAAAGCCGCCTGCACCGTGCGCTGGACGATGACGAGTTCCACCTGGTCTACCAGCCGCAGGTCAACCTGCACAACGGCCAGCTGGTGGCCGCCGAAGCGTTGATCCGCTGGCGCAACTCGCAGTTGGGCGAGCTGCGCCCGGACATCTTCATCGGGCACGCCGAAAGCACCGGCGACATCGTGCGGATCGGCTTGTGGGTGCTGCGCGAGGCGTGCCGACAGGTGCGGGCGTGGCAGGATGCCGGGCTGGGCATCGTGCGAGTGGCGGTCAATGTGTCCTACCGCCAGTTCGTCGGCGAGGACCTGGCCCGCAACGTGGGCCAGGTGCTGGACGAATTCGGCCTGCCCGGCACCGCGCTGGAGCTGGAG
>NZ_JBFUMN010000286.1:0-617 GCF_054049335.1 Roseateles sp. P5_E1 | reverse complement strand
ATTTCGATCTGAAAGGTGAAACGTTCAACGCCTACGGCGCGGCCAGTCTCGGGTATCGTATTCCGCAGGGCGGCAACAATCTGGTCAACCATGTGATGGCGGCCGATCCTGTCAGTGCGGCGTCGCCCCACTTCGGGCAGGTGCGGGTCTATGCGACCCAGAAAGAGATCAATTCGCTCGCCGCATGCGGGTTCAGCAATAGCAAGGCGAACTTTCTGATCCCCGACCAGCCGGTGGTGGCGGCCGGCCTGTCGCTTGGCTCGCACAGCCTGGATAACTTTCTGGGTGCCAAGTCGGTACTGCAGTCGCCGCAATCGCGCACCCTGGCCGAGGGCAACAAGCGGATGATCGAGGAGTATCGCGATGATATCGGCGAGCGCCGGCGCGCCCTCACCGTGGGTTCCCGCGGCGTCCCGGGCGGGGTGCACGATGTAGTGGACGAGATTCGCGGGACGTTGAAGCCGGGCGAGCCAGCGCGGCGCGACGCTGAGCGACAGTCCGATCGGCGCACCACCAGTCTGGAGCATGCCGACCACCCCGGTAATGCGTTGTTCGAGGATGCGCGGCGCGGTGTGTATGCGCAGGACGCGAAGGTAGGCCGCGCTCCTGATCAGCGT
>NZ_JBFUMN010000285.1:0-617 GCF_054049335.1 Roseateles sp. P5_E1 | reverse complement strand
ACCCTGGGCTGCGCGGCCATCGCCCTGCTGCCGATGGCCCTCACCCACTGGCCGACGGCCCCGATCCCGGCCCTGTCCTGGACCTGCGCGATTGCCCTGGGCGTGGTCTGCACCGGCCTGGCCTTCCTGATGTTCTACCGCCTCATCGCCCGCATCGGCCCGGCGCGTGCCTCCACCGTCACCTACCTCGTTCCGATGTTCGGCGCGTTGTTCGCCTGGTTGTTCCTGGGCGAACCGGTGACCGGGGCGATGGTCGTGGCCGGCGCCTTGATCCTCGGCAGCGTCGCGGCGTCGCAGAAGCGCTAAGCCCGGTTGGTCCGCGTGCAGCCACCCATGGGGTGGCTCTACGCCACAGCGCGCGGCCAAACCTCGCTTTACCGCACCGGCACCGCAATATTGCAAAGATCGATATGCCCTGCCGGCCGCTTGTAGAAATCATCCACCCGGTTGCGCCGCGCCTCCACCACATCGGCGAACGTCTTCGACTCGGTCCGCAGCACCTGCAGCTTCGGCCGCTGCGCCGCCGGCACATCGGTTGCCCGCTGGATCGAGGCGATCGGCGTGCGCTGCGCCGCATCGGCATAGAAGCCCATCGGCGCCGGCCCGCGCGGCAACGC
>NZ_JBFUMN010000284.1:0-618 GCF_054049335.1 Roseateles sp. P5_E1 | reverse complement strand
ATGGCCAGTCTTCGCCTCCTTCCCTGCAACGACATCGGCCATGCACACACTGCACGCATCCTTCGCCCGCTTCGGCCCGCTGCATGCCCAGCCGGCAGATCTGTGGCGTGGCGAGCTACCGCTGCCCGCCCCGCTGGCGGCCTTCTACGCGCAGATAGGCCCGTGGGGCGAGACCGTGCATGCCAACGTGGGACCGGTCGGCATCGACATCCCCGGCGTCAACGTGTGTTTCCCGCCCCTGCATCGGCTGTGGTCCCTGCAGGCCGGCTATCGGTGGCAAGGCAACAGCGGTGAGCGCCTGACCGATTGGCGCGACCCTTGGCTGGTGATCGCCGAACAGAATGCCGACCCCGTCATCTTCGATCGCGACAGCGGCCAGGTCCTGTTCGCGTTCCATGGCGCGGGCCGCTGGGAGGCGTCGGTACTGACGCAGGACCTGACGACCTTCCTCGCCGCCATCGCGGCCATCGGTACGGTGTACCTCGACGCCGGGGACGACCTGGAAGACGACGATGGCGCGCTGCGCCCGGCGCATCGTGACGCGGCGCTGGGCGCGTTGGCCACGGTGCTGGGCCAGGAAAACGCGGCCGAACGCTTCTTCGAGGCGCTGGAGTGGTG
>NZ_JBFUMN010000283.1:0-619 GCF_054049335.1 Roseateles sp. P5_E1 | reverse complement strand
GCCCGGGCACACGCCGAACTGGCCGCCGTGCGCGACTGGAACGCCGGCTGACGGCGCCATCGCGCCGCATCCAGACAAGCGCCGCTTCGATTAGCGCATCGCCCTGCGGTTGGCATCCGCCGCCGGGCGCGGAATGATGATCAATCCCCCGCCCCCACCGGTAGCGCCGAGCCCTGCTCGGCGGCCTCACCCTCAATGCGCCGCTTTCTTCCCGCGCAGCTTCTGGAACCCCATCACCGCCGCCAGCACGATGGCACCGGCGATCACGCCAACCACCATGTTGCCCAGCGCGTTGACCAGCCAGCCCCAGCGGCCTTCACCACCGAGTGCCTGTACCAGGTGGTGCAGCGCCGGCACGTTGTGAACCAGGATGCCGCCACCGACCAGGAACATCGCCGCCGTCCCGGCCACCGACAGGAACTTCATCAGCCACGGCGCGGTCACCAGCAGCCCACGGCCGATCGCCGCCAGCGCCGCGCCCTTGCGCGACAGGTACAGGCCGACGTCGTCCAGCTTCACGATGCCGGCCACCAGGCCGTACACGAACACCGTCATCGCCAGGGCGATGATCACCAGCGCGGTGACCTGGTTGAGGAACGGCGCAGCGGACACCACACCC
>NZ_JBFUMN010000282.1:0-620 GCF_054049335.1 Roseateles sp. P5_E1 | reverse complement strand
CGGCACTTCCAACGTCGCCTTGTCCGATTCCAGCGTGACCAGGCCCTGGTCCTTCTTSACSGTGTCWCCMACGGCGACCAGCAGTTCGATCACCGGGACACCGCTGTAATCGCCGATGTCGGGAACCTTGATTTCAATTGCGGCCATTGTTGTTCTCCTGGGACTCAGCCGGCCTTGCCGGCGAGCAGTTGCTGCAGTTCGTCGAGCGACTCGTCCAGATCTTTCCAGCGACGGTCGAGCTTCTTTTCCTTGGTGTCGCTGGCTTCGATCAGCAGCGCCACCTGTTTCATCATCAGCCTGCCGCTGCCGCACTCCGGGCGCGGGCCACTGAAACGCTGCCCATCCACCTGGAAGGACAGCACTTCACCGTCCAGCACCGCGGCCTTGCGATCAACCGGCACCGCCGCATCGAGCGCGGCTTGCCAACTGCGCAGCAGCCGCTGCGCCAACGCGGCCGGAATGCTGACCTGGTACTGGTCCGGCGACTGGTCCACGCGCAGTTCCAGGCCGCCACCACGGGCGCTGTTGTTCCAGTTGTACACGCGCTTGTCGGCGCGGCTGAAACGCAGCGTCCATTCCGCTTCCTGGGTACCGGGCAGCAGCGCCACGCCGGTCTCGAC
>NZ_JBFUMN010000281.1:0-620 GCF_054049335.1 Roseateles sp. P5_E1 | reverse complement strand
CCTCTGCCGGCGGCTGGTGGAAAGCCGCCGGACTGGGTGCGCTCTCGGCCCTGTTGAACCCGAAGAATGCGTTGTTCTACGCCACCCTCGCCGCGATGCTGCAGGGACCGGCCACCGGCACCGGCGCAAAGCTGTTCTATGCCGGCTGGATGTTCAGCGTCGTGCTGCTGTGGGACCTGCTGGTCGCTACGGTGATCGGGCACCCGGCGGTGCTGCGCCRGTTCGCGCGCGCACTGCCGTGGCTGGAGCGGACGACCGGCGTGGTCCTGATCGCCCTGTCGGTGTCGATCCTGGTGTCGCTGGGATGGCCATGGCTGGCGCACCCGCGCTGACCCTGCGTGCAGAAAGGCCCGGCAGATGCCGGGCCTTTCCTGGGGTTACGTCATGGCCTCGATCACAGGAACCGGTAATCGAACTCCAGCCACAGCTGGCGACCGTACGGATCGTAGTTGCCCACCGGGTAGAACGGCCAGCCGCCGCCGTTCCTGTCTGCCGGTGGACGGCTGTCGCGCAGGTTGTTGACGATCAGGCCGACGCTCGCGTTGTCGCTGAGCTTGCGGTACACGCTGGCGTTGTAGGTCATGTAGGGCGCGATGCGACCACTGCCGTCGGTCTTGGGC
>NZ_JBFUMN010000280.1:0-621 GCF_054049335.1 Roseateles sp. P5_E1 | reverse complement strand
GCGCTGCACGTTGCGCCTGGGTGGCTGGAAAGTGGTGGGCACCTTCCCGGACGTGCCCAAGCTGGTCTTCATCATTGCCCCGCACTCCTCCAACTGGGACGGGTTCTGGGGCATGGCGGCCAAGATCGCGCTGGGCATGCAGGTCAAGGTGCTGGGCAAGGCCTCGTTGTTCTGGTGGCCGCTGTCGCCGCTGCTGCGCGCCCTGGGCGTGATCCCGCTGGACCGCAGCTCGCCGCAGGGCACGGTGGAACAGGCGGTCAGCCTGATCCGCGGCTCCGAACGCATGTGGTATGCGATCACCCCCGAAGGCACCCGCAAGGCGGTGACGCACTGGAAGGCCGGGTTCCTGAAGATCGCGCGGATGGCCGACGTGCCGGTGCTGGCGGCTTACTTCCATTACCCGGAAAAGACCATCGGGATCGGCCCGCTGTTTTATTCCACCGGCGATGATGCCGCCGACATGGCCGCCATCCGCGACTACTACCGGCCCTGGCAGGGCAAGAACCGCGGCACCGTCTGAGGCCGGACCGGGCCGGGAGACGCCGGCCCCGTTCACGGCGGGCGCCGCACAGCCATGCGCCACGTCCGGCACATGCCGCTTCCGGGCAATCGGAGTAGGGT
>NZ_JBFUMN010000279.1:0-621 GCF_054049335.1 Roseateles sp. P5_E1 | reverse complement strand
TTCGGCCGATTCGAAGCGGCCGTAACTCCAGCCGCTGCCATCCTGGAAGACCACGCCGCCCGATTCCTGCAGACGACCGTCCGGATACAGCAACTGCGCGCCGACCAGGCCGGCCTGCGGCACCTGCACGAATGTGGCCAGCAACGCATCCAGCCAGCCCGGCTGCGGCACGGTGTCGTTGTTGAGCAGCACCACATAGCGGCCGCGCGAACGCGCCACGCCGTCATTGCACGCCTCGATGAAGCCGCCGTTGCGCTCGCGGACCTCGTAACGGAGCCCGTGGATCTGGCGCATCCAGTCAGCGGTCTGGTCGCTGCTGCCGTCATCCACCACCAGGATTTCGCAGGCCGCGAGCGGCGGGTGCGCGGCCAGGGCGCGCAGGCAGGCCAGGGTGTGCGCGGCCTGGTTGTAGACCGGGATGATGATGCTGACCACCGGTGCGTGGCTTTCGGGCACGCTGAACGGCGCGAAGGGCAGGGCGGCGGGCTGGTACAGCGGCGCGCGGCGCGGCGGCGGCAGTGCCTGGGTATGCACGCGGATGCGCTGCCAGGTGGCGCGCCAGCCCCGGGTACGCAGGCTGGCCAGACTGCGGTGGAACAGACCGAGCATGCGGTTCAGGAA
>NZ_JBFUMN010000278.1:0-624 GCF_054049335.1 Roseateles sp. P5_E1 | reverse complement strand
TGCATGGCGCGGCCGGCGTGGACATCATGCAGGGTGGCGAGGCGGGGCGCACCGTCGCCCGAACGCATGCGCGCCACGGCACCACCGCACTGCTGGGCACCACCATGACCGCGCACGAGGATGACATCGTGCAGGCGCTGGCGGGCCTGGCCGCGGTGATCGCAACGCGCGCGCCCGGGACGGCGCGCATGCTGGGCGTGCATCTGGAAGGCCCCTTCATCAGCGCCCAGCGCCTGGGCGCGCAGCCCCCGCTGGTGGTGGAAGCCACGCTGGACGACGTGCGCCGCCTGCATGCCATCGCCCCGATCAAGGTACTGACGCTCGCCCCGGAGATCGGCCAGCACCTGGCGCTGATTCCCGCGCTGAGCGCCCTGGGCATCCGCGTGCAGCTCGGCCACAGCGCCGGCAGCTACGCCGACGGCGTGGCCGCACTGCAGGCCGGCGCGTCGGGCTTCACCCATCTGTTCAACGGCATGACCGGCGTGGACCACTACCACCCGGGCATCGCCACCGCCGCGCTCGCCCATGCCGAGTACGCCGAGCTGATTCCCGATCTGCAGCACGTGCACCCCGGCGCCATCCGCACCGCGCTGCGCGCGATCCCAAAGCTCTACTGCGTCACCG
>NZ_JBFUMN010000277.1:0-624 GCF_054049335.1 Roseateles sp. P5_E1 | reverse complement strand
GGCCAGGATGATCCACAGCAGCGCACGCGCCTGCGCGGTGATCAGGTCATGCGGCACGATCACGCCCAGCGCGAAGCGCTCCTGGCTGTTGCCGATGCGCAGCGGCACGTACGCCTTGACGTTACCGGCGGCGTCCACGTTGAAGTCCTGGAACGGCTTGTCCGCTGCGACCGCAGCCAGGATGCCGCGGGTGGCCGCATCGTCGCGACGCTTGCCGATTTCCTTGGCGTCCTTGGCCGCCAGCACGATGCCACCGGGGGAGATCAGCTCCACATGGCCCTCGCCCATCGGGCGCAGCGCGGCCAGGCGTTCCTGCAGCGTGGCCAAGCCGACATCGACGGTCACCGCGCCAAGGAATTCGCCCTTGTCCAGCACCGGGGTGGACAGCGTGGTCATCAGCACCGGCTTGCCGGCGATCTCATAGCGGTACGGCTCGGCCACGGTCGGCCGCTTCAGCGCGCGCGGGCGCAGGTACCAGTCGCCGTCACCGGGCACGTCGTAGCCCTTGAGCGCGTCCTCCACCGGGGTGCCGTCCTGCCAGGACCAGTAGCTCATGAAGCGGCCGCTGGCGTCGTGCGCCGGGGCATCGACGAATTCGCCGTCCTTGCCATCGAACGCCTGCGG
>NZ_JBFUMN010000276.1:0-625 GCF_054049335.1 Roseateles sp. P5_E1 | reverse complement strand
GGTACAGCCTGCTCACCGACAATGCGCTGTTCGTCAATCCACGTGGACAGAAGGTCGGCGAGCATTCGCTGGATGCGCTGGCGCGGCTGATGGCGCATGGCCAGGTGCGGATCGTCAGCGAGGACAAGAGCCGCCTGATCGACCGTGCCTGGCAGGCCACGCTGCGCACGCTGCGTTCGCTGGCCGGCACCGGCCCCGCCGTGGAGAGCGCGCAATGAGTACCGACACCGACACCGATACCCGCCGCGCCCCGCGCCGCCAGGTCGCCGAACTGGTCCCGGTCACCGACATGCTGGCCGAGTGCGTGGTCGGTCGGCTGGGCAATGTCTCCGAGACCGGCATGCTGATGCTGGCCTCGGTGCCCATGCACGACGACGCGCTGTACCAGCTGCAGTTCGCCATCCCCGGGCCGCAGGGCCAGCGGCTGGCGCTGGACGTGGGCGCGCACCTGCTGTGGAGCGAGCAGACCCACGCACCGGGCCAGGCCTGGGTGGGTTTCCGCTTCCTCACCCTCAGCCGCGAGCACCGCGAGCAGCTGCGCGAGTGGATCGCGCAGGAAACTTCGGCGGTCTGAGTGCCGGTTCTGGCACAGCGCGCCGGAGCCGATTGCGGCAGAATCAGGGGC
>NZ_JBFUMN010000275.1:0-626 GCF_054049335.1 Roseateles sp. P5_E1 | reverse complement strand
GGCAGCTCATAGCTGATCTGCACCTGGCTGCCCAGGTAGTTGATGCCGATCTGGCTGCCGCGCTTTTCTTCGCACAGCTTGATGATGTTGCCGATGTACTCTTCGGGCGTGAGCACGTTGGCGCGGATGATCGGCTCGCGGATCTCATCGACCATGTTCACCGGCGGCAGCTTGGCCGGGTTGTCCATGTTGATGATGGTGCCGTCGGTCTTGAGCACTTCATAGACCACGGTCGGCGCGGTGCTGATCAGGTCCAGGTTGTACTCGCGCTCCAGGCGCTCCTGCACGATTTCCATGTGCAGCATGCCCAGGAACCCGCAGCGGAAGCCGAAGCCCATCGCCTCGGAGCTTTCCGGCTCGAAGCGCAGCGCGGCATCGTTCAGGCGCAGCTTGTCCAGCGCTTCGCGCAGGTCCGGGTAGTCTTCGGCATCGACCGGGAACAGGCCGGCGAACACGCGCGGCTGCATTTCCTGGAARCCCGGCAGCGGCKTSGAYGCCGGATCGCTGGCCAGGGTCAGKGTGTCGCCGACTGGCGCGCCGTGCACGTCCTTGATGCTCGCCGTCACCCAGCCCACTTCACCGGCACCGAGCGTCGGCAGCACCTTGCGCTTGGGGGTGAACACGCC
>NZ_JBFUMN010000274.1:0-626 GCF_054049335.1 Roseateles sp. P5_E1 | reverse complement strand
GACCTGTCCGCGCTGGAAACCCAGCCGCTGCACCATGTGCTGTCGCAGCTTGTGTATGCCGCCGGCCGCCACCAGGTCAGCGATGTCTGGATCGCCGGGCAGCCCAAGCTGGTCCAGCGCGAGCTGGTCGGCATGGACACTGCGGCGATCGTCGCCAACGCCCGCCAGTGGCGCGAGCGCRTCCGCCACATCCGCGCTTGATGCACCAAGGATTCCCATGACTACCCCGCACGCTTCCACCAATTTCGACCAGGCCGAACTGGACAAGTTCGCCGCCCTCGCCAACCGCTGGTGGGACGTCGACGGCCCGCAGAAGCCGTTGCACGCGCTCAATCCGGTGCGCCTGCAGTACGTCGCCAGCCGCGTCACGCTGCGCGGTGCGCGCGTGCTCGACATCGGCTGCGGTGGCGGCCTGCTCAGCGAAGCGTTGGCCAAGGAGGGCGCTGACGTCACCGCGATCGACTTGGCCCCGGAACTGGTCAAGGTGGCGCGGCTGCACAGCCTGGAATCGGGTGTGCAGGTGGATTATCGCGTGCAGGCCGCCGAGGACCTGGCCGCCGAACAGCCGGGCAGTTTCGACGTGGTCACCTGCATGGAAATGCTCGAGCACGTGCCGGACCCGGGCG
>NZ_JBFUMN010000273.1:0-626 GCF_054049335.1 Roseateles sp. P5_E1 | reverse complement strand
GCGCCGGCTTCAGGGCCGGGCGTGGATTGTGGATGGCCGTTGTGCTGTTGGGAACGTTCGCCGTTACCAACGTCACCGCGCTGTGGCCGCATCTTCCCGCCGACATGCGCGTCCCGGTGTTGGCCTATGTGGTGGTGCTCGCGTTGATGGCGATGCTGGCGTTGGCGCGCGTGTGGGCCAAGCCGTGGTTGCCTGGCGTGTCGCGTCGCAGTGCAGGCTGGGCGGTGGGCGGTGCACTGCTGTTTGTCGCCAGCGATTCGCTGCTGGCGTGGGACCGTTTTGCCGGTGGATTGCCGATGGCCAGTCTGCTGGTGCTCGGTACGTATTACGCCGCGAAATATGGCATCGCCCGGTCGGTGGCAGGTGGCGGTCGAAGCGCTTCGGTTTGATGCCAACGTTGCATTGAAGGGGCGATCAGTCCTCGTCACCCACATCCTGCGCGTTCTCGCAGCGCTTTCGTGGCGGGCACAGCCGATCCAGCAACGCTGCGGTGACCCCATTGCTCCAGCCGAAGCCATCCTGCAACGGGTATTCGCCGCCACCACCGCCGACGGCCGAACCGTCGACTACGTATTTCTCCACGAGTTTGTTTTCGCGGTCGTACACCGCCTGCACCGTGTGCAGGA
>NZ_JBFUMN010000272.1:0-629 GCF_054049335.1 Roseateles sp. P5_E1 | reverse complement strand
GCCCAGTGCCATCAGCAGCATCACCAGCAGCCAGCGCCCTTCCTGGCCGGGGGCGATCACCTGCCGCGAGAACCATGGCCGTACCACCGCCAGCATCACGCCGACAAACGCCACCACGCAGACCAGGTTGATCGTCGCCGGCCCCCACCCCTGCGCCTGTGCGGCGGCCACGATCAGCGCCAGCAGGCACCACGCGGTGGCATCGCCCAGCGCAGCGCAGGCGATCGCGGTCTGCCCGAGCGGCGTGCTGGTCATGCCGCGGTCGGCCAGGATCCGCAGCAGCACCGGGAAGGCGGTGATGCTCAATGAAATGCCGACAAACAAGGCAAAGCCGGTGAAGCCGACCCCGCTCGGTGCGTGCGCGCGGTACAACCAGATCGCCAGCCCGACACCAAGCACGAACGGCACCGCAATGCCGGCATGGCTGACCACGAAGGCGAAGCGACGACGCCCGCGCAGCCCGCCCAGGTCCAGTTCGGCCCCGGCCACCAGCAGGAACATCAGCACGCCCAACTGACTGAGCAGGCCCAGCGACCCCAGCGACGCGGGCGGGAACAGCGCGCCATGCAGCTGCGGCAACAACGCCCCCAGCACCAACGGCCCCATCATCAGGCCGGCGGCCATTTCCC
>NZ_JBFUMN010000271.1:0-629 GCF_054049335.1 Roseateles sp. P5_E1 | reverse complement strand
CATCACCGGCGCGCTGCCGGGTGAAGTGGTGAGCGCTGAACCGACCGCCCGCAACCGCCATTTCGACGAAGCGCGCACCCTGGACGTGTTGCAGCCCTCGCCGCAGCGGGTGACGCCGCGCTGTCCGCATTTCGGCGTCTGCGCCGGTTGCGTGCTGCAGCATCTGGAGGAGTCGCAGCAGATCGTGGCCAAGCAGCGGGTGCTGATGGACAACCTGACCCGGATCGGCCACGTCACCCCCGGCACGGTGTTGCCGCCGCTGGTCGGTGACAGCTGGGGCTACCGCCGCAAGGGCCGGTTCTCGGTGCGTCGGGTCGAGAAGAAGGACAAGACCCTGGTCGGCTTCCGCGAGCAGGATCCGCGCTTTGTGGCCGACCTGTCGCAGTGCCTGACCGTGATCCCGGAGATCGGCAGCAAGGTCGGGGTGATGGCCGCGTTCATCGAAACCCTCGATGGCAAGCGCGATATCCCGCAGATCGAATTCATCGCCGGCGATGACGCGATCATGTTGACCATCCGCCACATGCAGCCGCTCACCGATGCCGACCGTGCGGCCTGGACCGCCTTCGGGCAGGAACATGGCTTTGCCATTTCGCTACAGCCCGGTGGCGTGGAATCGGTGCATCCGC
>NZ_JBFUMN010000270.1:0-629 GCF_054049335.1 Roseateles sp. P5_E1 | reverse complement strand
AGCCTTGCGGAAACGGTGGCAGGGGTCCGCCGCAATGACTTCGTACCCGTAGGAGGGACGCGATGAAGCGCAAGTATTTGAGTCTGGCGATCGGTTCGGTGCTGGTGTCGGCACTCTCCTCGCCGGTGGTGTGGGCGCAGGACGCGACTCCTTCGGGTGCCACCAACCGGGACGCCAAGGCGACCAACCTGGGCACCGTCACCGTCACCGCGCGCAAGCGCGAGGAAACGCTGCAGTCAGTACCGGTCGCCGTTACTGCCTTCACCGCCGACGCGCTCGACAAGCTCAACGTCGAGGATCTGTCCGACCTCGACGCGCTGGTGCCTAACCTGACCATCTACGCCGCGCGCGGCTCCAGCAGCACCGTCACCGCCTACATCCGCGGCATCGGCCAGTCCGATCCGCTATGGGGCGTGGACCCGGGCGTGGGCATCTACCTGGACGATGTCTACATCGCCCGTCCGCAGGGCGCGCTGCTCGACGTGTTCGACGTCGACCGAGTGGAAGTRCTGCGTGGCCCGCAGGGCACGCTGTACGGCAAGAACACCATCGGCGGCGCGATCAAGTACCTCTCGCGCGGGCTGCCGCACGCGTTCGACGGCAACGCCTCGATCACCGTGGGCAACTAC
>NZ_JBFUMN010000269.1:0-630 GCF_054049335.1 Roseateles sp. P5_E1 | reverse complement strand
GGATCTGGGCGGTGCGGCGAAGGTGCCAGCCAAGGAAAAAAAGACCACCGCCGGCAAGATCACGACGAAGGCAGGCGCTGCGGCCAAAACGCGCGCTGTCGCCGAAAACGCTGGCGACGTGAACATCAGTCACCCCGAACGCGTGGTGTTCGCCAAGGCGAAGATCACCAAGGGCGAGGTGGCCGACTACTACCGGCAGATGGCGCGCTGGGTGCTGCCCGAAGTTGCCCGGCGGCCGCTGTCGCTGCTGCGTTGTCCGGATGGCGTGGACAAGCCGTGCTTCTTCCAGAAGCACCATGGCACGGGCCTGGGCGAGGCCGTAGGGGCCATTCCGCTGGAACAGAAGAGCGGGCGCGAAGACTACCTCTACATCGAGGACCTGATGGGCCTGCTGCAGCTGGTGCAGATGAACACGCTAGAGCTGCACCCGTGGGGTGCCACGGTGGCCGATCCCGAGCGCCCGGACCGGCTGGTGTTTGATCTGGATCCCGGCGAGGGCGTCACCTGGGCGCAGGTCAAGACCGCCGCGCGCGATGTGCGCGACCGGTTGCTGGAGACCGGGCTGCAGAGCTTYGTGCGGCTGTCSGGYGGCAAGGGCGTGCATGTGGTGGTGCCGCTGCAGCCCAGGGC
>NZ_JBFUMN010000268.1:0-631 GCF_054049335.1 Roseateles sp. P5_E1 | reverse complement strand
TAGCGCTGCCACATCACCCGCTCCAGGTACGGACGCGCGGCGCTGGCCATGTCGAACTGCGGGTCCAGCTGCCGGCCCATGCCTTCCAGAGTCAGGAAGGTCTTGATCATCAGGGCCAGGTCGGCCGGCAGGGTCAGCGAGTACTGGCGCAGCAAGGTGGTGATGTTGCCCAGCATCAGGCCCATGTGCAGGTCTTTCAGCGGCACGCCCCGGTACTGGTCGACGAACGTGCTGATGTCCTGCTGCAGCCGCGACTCATCCACGTCCACCCCGCCCGCCCAATCGAGCAGCACGTCGGCCACCGATTCCGGCTCCTGGTTGACCAGCCCATGCAGGAGCTGGGCGACCTGGAAGCGGCGCTGCTCGGAGATCGCCCCGACCATGCCGAAATCGATCACGCCGATGCGGCCGTCGCGCAGGTAGATGATGTTGCCCGGGTGCGGATCGGCGTGGAAACAGCCGTCTTCGAGCACCATCTTGAGCACGATGTGCGCGCCGCGACGGGCCAGCTGCACGCGGTCCAGCCCGGCCGCATCGACGCCGGCCAGGTCGCGGCCGGGGATGCCGTCGACGAAGTCCTGCACGTTGAGGCTTTCGCAGGTCCACTGCCAATGCACGTTGGGGATCAGGA
>NZ_JBFUMN010000267.1:0-631 GCF_054049335.1 Roseateles sp. P5_E1 | reverse complement strand
GGGTGGGATCCGATCCGCGCCTACTGGAACGATCCCAGTGCGCAGAACCGCGCTGCCCTGGCTGAGTTCCCCACGGCCGCTGCGATCAAATGGCAGTACCTGGAAGGCGTGCGCGACCCCAGCCTGGTGGCGCCGGATGGCTACACCCTTGAGGGGCTGCATGTATCCAGGCCCGGCAACGCGGATATCCAGCTGGACCTGCTGCTGGACTACGCCTCCAATGTGCGGCTTTACCCCGCGTTCCAGGCCTACTTCCGGACGCATCGGCCGCCGCTGCTTGCCGTGTGGGGGCGAAACGATCCGTACTTCCTGCCCGCCGGTGCAGAGGCGTGGAAGCGCGACATTCCCGATGCCGAAATCCACTTTTTCGATACCGGGCACTTCGCGCTGGAGACGCATGCGGACGAGATCATTCCGGTAATCCGGGAGTTTCTGGATCGGAGGGTTGGCACGCACCGAAGCGGAGCGCAGTCGGGTCCTTGAACAACAGGAAACGCGCCGGCAGGCAGAATCCCCAACAAACCCAAAACGTTCCGGCCGCTGCACGACGATCCAGATGATTGAGTCAATACGACCGTCCCGTCCAGAGTTGGAAAGGTGGCGTCGAACGCGTCTCGTTGGGTCGTATGCC
>NZ_JBFUMN010000266.1:0-632 GCF_054049335.1 Roseateles sp. P5_E1 | reverse complement strand
GCCCGGCGCGACCAGGGCCAGTGCCGGCAACGCGGCGTCGGCCTGCCCGTCCCACCAGTGGGTGGGCAGCTGCTGGCGCGGGTTGTCGGCCAGGACCATCCAGCACAGCGCCGCCTCGATCGCCCCGGACGCGCCCAGGGTGTGCCCGGTCAGCGGTTTGGTCGAACTGGCTGGCACGCGCGTGCCCAGTACGGCGGCAACGGCCTGGCTTTCCATCGCATCGTTGTGGCCGGTGGCGGTGCCGTGCAGGTTGACATAGTCCACCTGTGCGGCCGACAGCCCGGCGCGGTCCAGCGCCTGCTGCATCGCATCGATGGCGCCGCGTGCCTGCGGATCGGGGGCGGACATGTGGTGCGCGTCGGACGACTCGCCCCAGCCGGACAGACGCACCGGGCCGGGTTCTGCGGTCATCAGGAACAGCGCGGCGCCCTCGCCGATATTGATGCCGTTGCGGTTGGCCGAAAACGGATTGCAGCGCGCGGCCGAGACCGACTCCAGCGCGCTGAATCCGGCCACGGTGAAGCGGCACAGCGAATCGGCGCCGCCGGCGACGACCGCATCGACCACCCCGGCGCGCAGCAGGCGCGCGGCCGACATCAGCGCCTTGGCGCTGGACGAACACGCGGTGGAGA
>NZ_JBFUMN010000265.1:0-633 GCF_054049335.1 Roseateles sp. P5_E1 | reverse complement strand
GCGCCCGACCTGGCCGGGGCTGAAGCTGCGGGTGTCGCCGGACTTGATCAGGGCCTTTTCGACGGTACTGCCGTCCGGGGCGGCGATGTCCACCCAACTGTCGCCCTTGAACTGCAGGCTGAGCGCACCGGTCGGTGCCGTCGCGGCGGTGGCCGGGCGCGGCACGGGTGTCAACGAGGCCAGGTAAGGCGCCGACGGCGCGGCCGGGGTAGCCACGATCGGAGCCGCGTCCGGGTGGACCGACTCGGCCGGGGCCGGACTGCCGCTCATCGGAACCGCTGCCGGTACAACGTCCAGCGAGGCGGTACTGGGCGCGGCGGCGCTGCCATCGAAATGACCACGGGTGGCAAACCACACCGGCACCGCCAGCACGGCGGTGATACCGACATACAGCACCCGGCGGCCGAGACTCTCGGCGATGCGGCGCGCCCGCGGGGTGTGCGTATGGCTGACCAGCTGCGGCGGGACCACCGGCCCGATCCGGGCCTGTTCCAGCACGTCGCCCAGGTCGACCTTGAGCAGCCGCGCGTAACTGCGCAGCTGGCCGCGCACGAACACCGGCGCGCCGAGGCGCTGCCACTGCTCTTCTTCAAGCGATTTCACGACCTGCATCGGCATGCGCAACTGCTGCCC
>NZ_JBFUMN010000264.1:0-634 GCF_054049335.1 Roseateles sp. P5_E1 | reverse complement strand
CAGCTGGCAGGTGCTGCGGGTGCAGCGCGGCCAGACCCTGAGCAACCTGTTCGACGAGGCCGGCATTCCGGCCACGGTGATGCACCAGGTGCTGGAGCACCCCGGCGCGCGCGCGGCGTTGACCAAGCTGCGCCCGGGCGCGGAGATCGCCTTCGACCTGCCGCTGTCCGGCGACCTGCGCACGATCCGCTTCGACCGCGATGCCGACAACCGCGTCGAGCTGTCGCTGAAGGATGACCAGATCACCGAGAAGGTGATCAAGCGCGAGTCGTCGACCCGCCGCATCGTCGCCAGCGGCGAGATCACCAGTTCGTTGTATGCGGCCGCGCGGAAGGCCGGGCTGTCGCCGTCTGCGATCGCCACGATGACCGACGAGATCTTCAAGTACGACATCGACTTCTCCAAGGACCTGCAGCCGGGCGATCGCTTCAGCGTGGTGCTGGATGAAACCTGGCGCGAAGGCGAGAAGGTGGATACCAGCAAGATCCTGGCGGCGACCTTCACTTCCGGCGGCAAGACCTACAGCGGCTTCCGCTTCGACCGCAACGGCAAGTCCGAGTACTTCGACGTGAGCGGGCGACCGCTGAAGAAGAGCTTCATCCGCATGCCGATCCCGTTCGCGCGGTTGAGCTCC
>NZ_JBFUMN010000263.1:0-634 GCF_054049335.1 Roseateles sp. P5_E1 | reverse complement strand
ACCATCCGCGCGGCCAGCCGGCGCACGTGCAGGTGCAGGTCGCGCTGATCGGGCACCAGCAGCTCGGCGGCCACCGACGGGGTGGGCGCGCGCAGGTCGGCGGCAAAATCGGCCAGGCTGAAGTCGGTTTCGTGACCCACCGCCGACACCACCGGGGTCTGGCTGGCGGCAATGGCGCGGGTCAGGTGTTCATCGTTGAACGCCCACAGGTCTTCCAGCGAGCCACCACCGCGGGTCAGCAGGATCACGTCGTAGCGGCCGCTGGCATCGGCCGCGCGCAGCAGCGCGGTGATCTGTGCCGCGGCGCTGTCGCCCTGCACCAGGCTGGGCAGCAGGTCCACTTCGAGCAGCGGGAAGCGACGTTGCAACACGCTGAGCACGTCGCGTACGGCCGCGCCGGTGGGCGAGGTGATCACCGCCAGGCGCCGCACGTGCGCAGGCATCGGGCGCTTGCGCTCGGCCGCGAACAGGCCTTCGGCCTCCAGGCGCGCCTTGAGCTGTTCATAGGCGCGGCGCAGCGCACCTTCGCCGGCTTCTTCCATGTGGTCCAGTACCAGCTGGTACTCGCCACGGGCTTCGTACAGGGTCAGCCGGCCGCGCGCGAGCACGCGCATGCCATCGCGCGGGATGAACT
>NZ_JBFUMN010000262.1:0-635 GCF_054049335.1 Roseateles sp. P5_E1 | reverse complement strand
GTGTGCAGCGACGCCCACGGATCGTTCGGGTTCGGGTTGGTCAGGTCGGTGCAGTTGTAGCCGGTGGCCGCGCCGGTCGTCGGGCAGCTCTGGTTGCCGGTGATCGGGTTGTTGGTGCCGCCGGTGGTCTGTCCGTTCGGGCGACGCACCTCGCCGATCAGGTAGTTGCCGCGCACGGTCTTCTCGCTGCTGTATTCCACGCCGGCGTTGAAGCTGTGGCGCAGCGGGCCGGTCTCGATCTCGCCGGTCACGCTGGTCTGGTTGATGAAGCTGTCGGTCTGCGTGGCGCGCGAGTTGGTGCGGCGCCAGACCGTGCCGTACAGGTTCGGATTGCCCTTGCTGTCGTCCGGCTGGGTCCACAGGTAATCGTTGCGGGTATCACCGTAGCGGGTGATGTTGCGCAGCACGATGCCACCGAAATCATGCGACAGGTTCAAGGTGGTGATGTCGGCGCGGGTCTTCTGGAAGTCACGGTCGACCAGGCCGTAGAACGCGTCGCGGTTGGTCACGATCGGGCTGCCGTCGCCGTTGAGCGCCAGGTTGGCGCCGCTGGTGAACGGGTTGCTGTACGGGAAGCCGCCGGCGTCGGGCAGGTCGTCGGTTTCCATGTGGTAGTGGCTGATCACCCCCTGGGT
>NZ_JBFUMN010000261.1:0-635 GCF_054049335.1 Roseateles sp. P5_E1 | reverse complement strand
CCGTGGATGGCATCGGCGGCGACGCCGGGCTGGATACCCCGGTGGCGCTGGCACTGGATGCGCATGGCAATCTGCTGATCGCCGATCTGTACAACAATGCGATCCGTCGCCTGTCGCCGGATGGCACGCTGCGCACGCAGGTGGCCGACGGCGGCCTGGTGAACGGGCCGCTGTCGGTGGTGGTCACCCACGACGACGTGCTGTACGTGGGCGACACCGGCGGGCGGCTGGTGCAGGTGACGCCGCAGGGGCACCAGATCGCGTTGCTCGGTGCCGAAACGCAGCCGCGCCTCGCCCGTCCGGCCGGCATCGCGCTCGACGCCGATGGCCGCCTGCTGGTTGCCGACGCGGCCGCGTATCGGGTGCATCGGATCGGCGCGCTTGCCGCCGGTGCGGTCGCACCCCCGGCCTTGACCGGGCCGGCGGCGGATGCGCCCCTGCCGGCGACCGCCGGGCGCGGGCCGCTTGCCCCGCAGCAAAGCTGGCATGAAGTCGTCGGCACGCTGGGCGAAGTGCGTGGCGATTTCCACGGTGAAAGCCGGCACCACCTGCATGGCGGCTTCGATATCCGCGGCGATGTCGGCCAGACCGTGCTGGCCATCGCCGATGGCAAGGTCAGCAGCCCGACCCCGACC
>NZ_JBFUMN010000260.1:0-638 GCF_054049335.1 Roseateles sp. P5_E1 | reverse complement strand
CGAGCAGCTCGCCGTGGAACAGCGGCGCGTCGTCCAGGCGATGGCCGGCCTTGGCGGCGGGAGCATCGGCATCGGGCGCGCCGATGCCGGCCACGACCCCCACCAGCTCGCGCGGACCGAACGGGACCCGCACCCGACACCCCACGTCGGCCGCCGTCACCCCACCATCGGCGGGCCGGTAGTCGAACAGGCGCGGCACCGGCACGGGCAGAGCCACGTGCCAGACCAAGGCGGGAGCGGTGGGCGGTGCTGTCATCAGGGACAGTGTGCGCGGCGCCTCGCGCCGAGTCATGTTGGTGAAAATTACCCGCCCGGAAGCGGATTCAGGAAACGCGGGCGGAACCCCGGCCAAAAGGCATGTCAGTTGCGCGCCATTCTTCCCTCAAACATGACGTACATCACGTAACTGACGGATATGAAAGGGGATTCGGGCTTATCCACACCAGTTGTGGATAAGTCTGTGGAGTGAATCCCTTCACGCGCACGGAATGCAGGAAACGTAGGCCCCCCATGTGGGTTGGCTAAAAAAGTGCCAATGCCGCTATGTTCTTTAAAATCAATAGCTTGCTCGTGAAACACGGTTGCAGTCGACGCCTGGCAAGTGGGCCCTCGGCGGCGGGTGACGAGATTGTTACTGC
>NZ_JBFUMN010000259.1:0-638 GCF_054049335.1 Roseateles sp. P5_E1 | reverse complement strand
GGCCAGCGGGTGGCGGGGGAAGTCGAAAGCGGCGTGCAGCAAGCGCCGTGCGGCCCGGTCAGGCCAGGTTCAGGAAATGAGTGCGGTAGTGGACGAGCTCGTCGATGGACTCGTGGATGTCGGCCATGGCCGTGTGGGCCTGGGCCTTCTTGAAGCCCTCCAGCGCCGCCGGCTTCCAGCGCTTGGCCAGCTCCTTCAGCGTGGACACATCCAGGTTGCGGTAGTGGAAGAAGCTCTCCAGCTCGGGCATGTAGTTGGCGAGGAAGCGGCGGTCCTGGCAGATGCTGTTGCCGGCCATCGGGCTCTTGCCCTTGGGCACGTATTGCTTCAGGAAGGCGATGGTCTGGGCGGCGGCCTCGGCCTCGGAGACGGTGGAGGCCTTGACGCGGTCGATGAGGCCGCTCCTGCCATGCGTGCCCTTGTTCCAGGCGTCCATGGCGTCCAGCGTCGCGTCGCTCTGATGCACGGCGAAGACAGGGCCTTCGACGCGCTTTTCGAGGTTGGCGTCGGTCACGACGACGGCAATCTCGATGATGCGGTCGGTGTCGGGATACAGACCCGTCATTTCGAGGTCGATCCAGATCAGGTTGTTTTCGCTGAGGGCAAGGGTGTCGGACATGCTGGGCTCACTCTGAAGA
>NZ_JBFUMN010000258.1:0-639 GCF_054049335.1 Roseateles sp. P5_E1 | reverse complement strand
CCGAAGTGCCATCCGCCCACGCGCCGCCAGCTCCCCAGTTCAGCCCCAGCCGATCGCCGTCGATGACCGCGCTGGCGGGAAATCTGGAGTCAAAAGTGCTGGACGCTGTGGCGACGCCGCCGTTGGCGGCTGCAGCAACATTGACCGCCTGTCCCCCTGTTGCCGCCGTGATCACCACCGCCTGCGTCTTGCTGTTGGTCAGGCCTCCAGCGTCGGTCACCGTCAACGTCACCGTGTAGCTGCCTGCCGCGCTGTAGCTCTTCGTGACCGACACCCCGCTGGCGCTGGTGCCGTCGCCGAACGTCCACGCGTAGTTGGCGATGGGGCCTTCCGCATCGGTGCTGCCGGCACCGGAGAAGCTCAGGCTCGCGCCCACCTGCCCACTCGTCGGGCCGCTGATGTTGGCCACCGGCGCCTGGTTGGTCGGCGCCGTGATCACCACCGCCTGCGTCTTGCTGTGGGTCAGGCCTCCAGCGTCGGTCACCGTCAACGTCACCGTGTAGCTGCCTGCCGCGCTGTAGCTCTTCGTGACCGACACCCCGCTGGCGCTCGTGCCGTCCCCGAACGTCCACGCGTAGCTGGCGATCGGGCCTTCCGCATCGGTGCTGCCGGCGCCGGAGAAGCTCAGGCTCGCGCCCA
>NZ_JBFUMN010000257.1:0-640 GCF_054049335.1 Roseateles sp. P5_E1 | reverse complement strand
CGTGATCGAACGCGCACTGGGACGCGAAGGCAAGGAAGCGTTGATCGTGGCCGGCAGGTACCGCCGCGACGTGTATTGAGCGCACCCAGTGCGCCGCAGCCGATAGGGTCGGTTCCCAAACGAACGATGACCGTGATCGGCGCGACACACGCATCATCTCCACCGAAGCCGCCTTCGCCACCGGTCAGGTCGCCACCGAACGTGGCACACGGGTATCGGTGATCGATCGGGATGCGTCCCTAACGCGGACTCAGCCGGATCGCCAGCAGCTCGCCGCCACCGCGCAACGCAAATCGCTTGCGCGCGCCAGCGGCCAGCCACGCGGTGTCACCCGCCTCCAACGGTGGCATTCCGGCCTCCCCCTCGAACGCGGCCTGGCCGGCCAGCAGGTGAATCGCCCAGGCCACCGCGGGCTCGGTGAAGAAGAACATGCTGCCCACCAACGGTCGGTGCAGTAGCGCTGCATCGAGCGTGTCGCGCCGCCACATCAGGTTGAAATCGTGGGTGAGGCCATCGACCAGCTCGCCGCTGACCTGCGCCTCGCCGGCAAAACGCAGCCGGTCGTGCGGGGGCGACAGTGTATGTACCGTGCCATCCGCGAAACGCAGACGCAGCCCTTCCCCACGCAGCAGCACCAGCT
>NZ_JBFUMN010000256.1:0-641 GCF_054049335.1 Roseateles sp. P5_E1 | reverse complement strand
ATCAGCCACACGCCGAGCAGGCTGGCAACGACCGCCGACCACTCCAGGATCGCCGCGGCGTTCATAGCCCGAACGTCACCGACAGGCGCGCCTGGCGCGGCGCACCGGCGAACAGGTAGTAATCACCGGCACTGCTGCCCGTATCGCGCCAGTAGAAGCGGTCGAACACGTTGTCCACCGACAGGTTCCAGGTCACCGGGTGCGCGCGCAGGTCATGTTTGAAGCGCAGGCCGAGGTCGACCACGTGGTAGCCCGGTGCGCGCACATCGCCATCGACCGTAGCCACGTTGGACGACGCATAACGCCAGCCGCCGGTGACCGACAGCCCATTGGCGAAAGGCAACGCGTAATCGGCATGCACGCTGGCGCGCACCTTGGGCACGTTGACCAACGGATGGCCTTCGTAGAACGCGGTGCCGGTATCGCGCGCGCGCGCCTGCAGCGCGCTGACGCTGGCAGTGAGCACGAGCCCTTCGGCGACGCGACCGTTGGCCGTCAACTCCAGCCCGGTGTGGGTCTGCTGGCCCTCGGCGACGAAGGTGTAGCCGGCATCGCTGCCGTCGGGCCTGGCGTACTGGAACGGCTGCGAGGTACGGAACACCGCTGCGCCCAGGGTCAGCGCATCGGTGGCGGCGTACTTG
>NZ_JBFUMN010000255.1:0-641 GCF_054049335.1 Roseateles sp. P5_E1 | reverse complement strand
ATCCACGCCCGCCCCCGGCTAGAGCCGAGCCACGCTCGGCTGCCCTTCGCGGGAGATGACAGGCCGGCACGCGAAGAGGCGCATGATGCGCCGGGTTGCGTCGTTGCCGAGCAGGGCCCGGCACGACCGGATCACGCCGCGTCGGTTTCCATCACCTGCACGCGGCGCGCGTACCAGTCGCCGCCGTCGGGCTCGAACACCGCGCTGCGGGTCATTTCACCCTGGTAGACGTGGACCGAGATCGCCAGATCCTCAGCGCTGGYGTTGCGGATGGTGTGGTAYTCGTGCGGCGGGATCAGGCTGCCGGCGCTGCCGCAGTCGCCGAGGATGGCCGGTTGTGCGCGGAAGCGGAAGCGCTCGCCGTCGCGCTCCAGCAGCTGGTACTGGGTGATTTCCAGCTGGCCCAGCCACACCCCTTCCACGCACCACAGGCCGCTGTGGTCGTGCAGTGGCGTGCCCTGCCCCGGCCCCCAGCTCATCGCCACGATGCTGTAGCCGTGCGCGGCGCCGCGGTACAGCTCGCGGCGCGCGTAGTGGTCTTCGATCGGGTGGTGCACGCAGGCGGGCAGCTGGATGCGGCTGTCGGCGATCGCCTCGCGCAGCGCGTGGCGCAGCGTGGCGGCGATCTGGTGGGCATCATC
>NZ_JBFUMN010000254.1:0-642 GCF_054049335.1 Roseateles sp. P5_E1 | reverse complement strand
CGTCCAGGCGCGCACCGGTGTCTTCATCGCGCGAGTCGACGATCCAGCGGTAGGCCTGCAGCAGGATCGCCGGGCCCAGGTAACGCTCGCCGTTCCACCAGTAGCTSGGGCASSTSGTSGAGCAGCAYGCGCACAGGATGCAYTCGTASAGGCCGTCGAGCTTCTTGCGGTCKKCCGGMGACTGCAGGCGCTCGCGRTCCGRCGGCGKCGGGSTCTGGGTRCGSAKCCACGGCTTGATCGASGCGTAYTGCGCGTAGAAGTGSGTCAKGTCCGGRACSAGATCCTTSACCACGCTCATGTGCGGCAGCGGGTAGATCGGCACTTCGGCCTTGCCGCAGTCGGCGATGGCGCGGGTGCAGGCCARCGTGTTGGTGCCGTCGATGTTCATCGCGCACGAACCGCAGATGCCCTCGCGGCASGARCGACGGAAGGTCAGSGTCGGATCGAYCTCGTTCTTGATCTTGATCAGCGCGTCCAGAACCATCGGGCCGCAGCTGTCCAGGTCGATCTCGTACGTGTCGGTACGCGGGTTGCTGTCGTCGTCGGGACTCCAGCGGTAGATCTTGAAAGTGCGCGTGTTCTTCGCACCGCTCTTGGCGGGGAAGTGCTTGCCCTTTCCGATCTTGGAATTCTTGGGGAGGG
>NZ_JBFUMN010000253.1:0-643 GCF_054049335.1 Roseateles sp. P5_E1 | reverse complement strand
GGCGCAGGCCGTGGGCAGCGGCAGCGCGCGGCGCAGCATGGGCGACCTGCACAACGCCCTGTTGGCGCAGATGCGCGCCGACCATGGCGCGCAGGCCGCCTTGACGGTCAAGGACAACGACACCTTCGACCTGCTGGACATGCTGTACGGGCAGATCCAGCGTGAAGTGCGCCCCGATGCGGTCGCCGCCGACCTGCTGGCCCGCTTGCAGGTGCCCGTGGCGCGCGCGGCGTTGTCCGATCCGGCGTTCTTCGTACGTGACCAGCACCCGGCCCGTGAACTGCTCAACGCCGTGGCAGAAGCCGGTGCCAACTGGCTGGGCGAGGAGGACGTCGATCCGCAGCTGGTGCAGAAGCTGGGCCGCGCGGTCGACCAGGTGGTCAACGATTACCAGGGCGACGCGGCGGTGTTCGACACCGCCAACGAAGAGATCCAGCAGCACTTCCGCGCGCTGGCGCACAAGGCCGAACTGGCCGAGCGCCGCCACGTGGAAGCCGCACGCGGCAAGGAGCGGCTGGAGGCGGCCAAGCAGCAGGCCGGTGCCAGCATCGAACAGCTGTGTGCCCAGGCCGCGCCGCCACGCTTCGTGCAGTCGCTGCTCAAGCAGGCATGGTCGGACGTGCTCACCCTGACCCTGCTGCGC
>NZ_JBFUMN010000252.1:0-643 GCF_054049335.1 Roseateles sp. P5_E1 | reverse complement strand
CGGCCGGAGTGCTCATGGCCGCGGTGCAGCAGCACCAGCGCACGGCGCGGCGCGGCGGACGAGGCAGCCGGCCAATGCCGGTAAAACAGCGGTTGGCCATCGAAGCTGTGGAATTGCAGGTGTTCCTGTACGCGCATGCCTTACTCCGTTGTGTGTCTGCCCGCAGTGCCGATCAGGCCTGCTCCGCCAATCCGTTGCGCATCCGCCGCCACGCGGTCAGCAGGCACAGCGCCGCTGCCACCCACGCCACGCCGCTCACCACCGCTCCGCCGATCCAGCCCACTGCAAGCAGCACGCCGACCAGGCCGATCACGAAGGCGCGGTCACTTTTCCCCATGGGTCCGTCGTAGCGCCGACTGGCCCCCACCATCAGCCCCAGGACGCCAGCGTACTCGCAAACCGCCGCAAGCCACGTCAGCACCCAGATCGCGGTCGGATCGACCCCGGGCAGGCTGAGCAGGCTCAGGTACAGGGCCGCATCGGCCAGGACATCGCACAGTTCATTGAGGTAAGCCCCCAGCCGCGACTGCTGGCCGAACTCGCGCGCCAGCATGCCGTCCACGGCATTGAGTGCCATGCGCAGCAGCATCCATACCGGCAACGCCAGGTACCACAGCGGCTGCGCCGGTGCCCACGCGTAGAC
>NZ_JBFUMN010000251.1:0-648 GCF_054049335.1 Roseateles sp. P5_E1 | reverse complement strand
GTGCGCTACTGGGCGGCCGAACAGAGCAACACCCAGCTGCCGCAGGTGGCCGGTTACCTGTTGGCCAATCGCGCGCTGTGGCTGGGCGTTGCCGCCGCCTTGTTCACGGCGACCTTCGCGCTGTTCCGCACCGAGCGCAGTGGCAGCGGGCGGCGTCGCTGGGGGCGCAAGCCTGCCGCGCCGACGCCTGCGACCGTGCGCCCCACGCAATGGGGGGTACCGCGCATCCGCCCCACCTTCGGTGCGGTCACCGGATGGCAGCAGTACCTGCGTCAGGTCCGCTTCGATACCACCGGCGTGCTGCGCAGCGTGCCGTTCCTGGTGCTGCTGCTACTGGGCCTGGCCAACTTCATTCCCGGCGCGCTGACGCAGGAATCGCTGTACGGCACGCCGATCTATCCGGTCACCGCCGAAATGCTGGCCTTGCTGCAGGGCGCGTACAGCTGGCTGCTGGTGATCATCGTGCTGTTCTACGCCGGCGAGCTGGTGTGGAAGGAACGCACCGCGCGGCTCAATGAAGTCAACGATGCGATGCCGGTGCCCAACTGGGTGCCGCTGCTGGCCAAGTTCACCGTGCTGGTGGTGGTGATCGCCTGCTTCCAGGCGGTGGGCGCGGCGGTGTCGATGCTGCTGCAGCTGGGCCAGGGC
>NZ_JBFUMN010000250.1:0-650 GCF_054049335.1 Roseateles sp. P5_E1 | reverse complement strand
ATACCGCGTCGGCGGCCAGTTGCGCATGGTCAAGGTGAGCCCGTCGCGTGGCGCGGCGTACTACATGTACGACCGCAACGGCGATGGCCGCATGGACAGCGACAAGGACGGCGTCTCGCCGGTGTACTGGAAGCTCTACAGCTGGTGATGGCATACGCCGCGCTGCGGCCGCGCCCGGTGCTGGTACACCGCTTGCAGGCGCAGAAGTCTCTCCCGCCGTTTCGTTTTCCCGCATGAATACGCCCGAACGCCGCCAGTCGCCCGATCCAGTCCAGTTGCGCGCCGGCCTCACCGCCGAGCAACGCAAGGCCGTGGAAACGCTGGAGCATTTCGGCTGGCAGCTGCGGTTCGTGCGCCGCCCGCTGTTCCGCGACCCGATCCCGGTGCTGTTCGACCGCGCGGGCGGGCGCTACGTGGTGCTGCAGCCGGACGGCAGCCTGGACGAATCGCAGACGTTGCAGCTGCGCGATTGATCCAGACGCACCGCACCCGAGCCAGGTAGTGCCGGCCGCTGGCCGGCTCCTCGGTAAAACGTGACGTCGCCAGATACTGCCGGCCGCTGGCCGGCTCCTCGGTAAAACGTGACCTCGCCAGATACTGCCGGCCGCTGGCCGGCTCCTCGGGAAATCTGACGTCACCGGAAGCCGGCC
>NZ_JBFUMN010000249.1:0-651 GCF_054049335.1 Roseateles sp. P5_E1 | reverse complement strand
GTGCATGACACCGCAGGAACCTCCAAGCTTATACCAATCCTGAGCGCCTGCGCATCACTGTGGCAGGCATTCAGGCGTTATTCCCACTTACTTCAGGTTGATGATTTTGTCAGCATCCTTGGGGTTCTTCACGCCCTTGGCTTTCGCCTGGCGCGCCGCTTCCTTGGCCTGCGGAATACGACCTTCCTGATACAGCACCTTGGCCAGGTTCAGGTAGGTTTCACCGTCCTTGGAAAGCGGGGCGGCGTTCTGCCACGCCTGGATGGCCTTGTCCGTCTGTTGCGGGTCGGAGTAGTAGTACGCCTGGGCCTGGGCCAGGTACACCTGGTAGTCCGGCTTCAGGATGCCCTTCTGCAACCCATCATTGATAACGGCAATTACGTCCTTTTCTTTGCCCTCGGTGTTGGCATAGATCGAATACAGCTGCTTGTATTCACGTTCGTCGGTGAGCTGACCGGCCGTGTACAGCTTGCCCATCACCGCGCCGGCCTTGTCCATCTGGTCAGCCTGCATGTACATGCTGGCCAGATTGAGCTGGGCCTTCTTGTCGGTCGGGTTCTTGGTGGCCAGCGCTTCGGCCTGCTTGACCGCTTCACCGGTCTGGCCGGCTTCGGACATGGCCGCCATCAACAGCTGGTTCCAGTTGTCCTT
>NZ_JBFUMN010000248.1:0-651 GCF_054049335.1 Roseateles sp. P5_E1 | reverse complement strand
GGGCGGCACCGTGCTCCGGGCGGCGCTGACGGTGATTCCGGTGCTGATGATCGGCTACCTGCCCTACCGACTGCTGGGCCGGCGGGGTTCACCCCGACGGCCGGTCGACAGCGGATCAGGGATGCGCGGCCCCGGCGCCTGACGTCCCCGTCGTTGCGACCGCTTCGCCACCCTGCCAGCCCCCCAACGCCCGGTACAGCTCCACCCGCGGCATTGCCGCACTGGCGTGGCGGGTGGCCAGCGCTGCCTGGTTGTCCAGGGCGATGCGCTGGGGGATCGCTGCGCTGCTGCTCGCTGGCTTCAGCATCGATCGCAGCGTCCATTGTCAGCGCCGGGCGCCACGCCGCGGCGACCGGCTCATCGCGGCGTCGCGCCGGCGACGGATGACACGCCAGCGTCCGCCTCCACCACCCGGTTGCGGCCATGCCGCTTGGCCTCGTACAACGCGGCATCGGTGGCTGCCAGCAGGCCACTGGGATCGGACGAAGCGATCTGCGCGACATGCGCCACGCCGATGCTGACGGTCACACCGATCAGGTTGACCGCACCGGGCGAGGCCAGACGCACCCGTTCCACCGCCTGGCGCATGGTCTCGGCCAGCGCCAGCGCACCCTCGCGCGTCGTCGCGGGAACCACCACCGCGAATTCCTC
>NZ_JBFUMN010000247.1:0-654 GCF_054049335.1 Roseateles sp. P5_E1 | reverse complement strand
CGACCGGGTAGGCCCACAACGCGATGCCCTGCATGCCGTAGGTCCAGCGCAGCAGCACCAGCAACGGCCAGTGCCAGAGATAGAGCGAGTAGGACAACACGCCGATGTAGACCAGCGGCCGCCATTGCAGCCCGCTCAGAACCGATGACCGTGCGCGGTCGGTGTCGTCGGCGGCGGCGGCGGCCAGCAGCATCAGCGTGCCAGCCACGGTGATCAGCGCGCCCGGGAAGGGAAACGAGAACCGGGACGCGAACCCGAAGCCCAGCGCCACCATCAGCAGGCCTGGCAGCGCCCACAGCCGCCAGCGCGCAGGTGCGCCGTGGGTCATCACGCGCTGGTACAACAATGCGCCTGCGGCCAGCTCCCACAACCGTGCCGGCAGCAGGTAAAACGCCGATGCTGGCGCGGTGGTCGCCTGCACGGCGGCGATCGCCAGCGACGCCGCGGCCAATACCGGCAACAGCCAGCGCGCGGCCGCGTGGGTCCGGCGGTGCTGCAGCCAGACGAAGTACACGAACGGAAACAGCAGGTAGAACTGTTCTTCCACCCCGAGCGTCCAGGTGTGCAGGAAGGGGTTGAGGTCGGCGCCCGGCGAGAAGTAGCCATCCTGCTGCCAGGCCAGCACCAGGTTGCTGACCCCCAACAATGCGCCTG
>NZ_JBFUMN010000246.1:0-654 GCF_054049335.1 Roseateles sp. P5_E1 | reverse complement strand
GGCTGATCTCCTTCGCGCTGGCCATGCTGGAGAGCAGGCGCACGATGGTTTGACGGGTCTGGCGGTGGGGCTGGGAAGAAGGCATTTCGGTATCGTCACAGGCGGCCGGGGCCGCGATGGGGGAACCGTCAGTGGCAGGCCACGACGGGATCATGGCGTCAGGCGCCTTGGGCGATGATGCGGTGCACCGACGCGGCGTAACGCTGCAGCTGTTCCAGCGTCACGAACTCATCGGCGGTGTGGGCCTGGGCGATGTCGCCCGGGCCGTACACCAGCGTGGTGTAGCCCCCGGCGGAGAACAAGGAGGCTTCGGTCCAGAAGTCCACCGCGTTGCCGATCGGGATTTCCAGTGCATCGGCCACGTCACGCGCGGCCAGGCGGCGGTTCTCGGCCTCGGCGATGTCACCGGCCGGGAAGCTCGGGCCACGGAAGGTCTCGGTGAACACCGCGGCCTCCGGCTCGGCAAACCCGGCGAAGGTGGCCAGCAGCGCGTCGATGTCCATCGACGGCAGCGGACGGAAACCGAACCGCACCTCGGCCGCCGGGGCGATCATGTTGGCCTTGATCCCGCCTTCCACGCGCCCGATGTTGAAGCGCAGGCCGGTCAGCCCGCCAAAGCGCGCATGCGCCAGCGATTGCACATGGTCCAGCGCG
>NZ_JBFUMN010000245.1:0-656 GCF_054049335.1 Roseateles sp. P5_E1 | reverse complement strand
GCGCAGGCCGGGTCCTGCGGGTGCTCCATCAGCATGGCGCGCATCAGCGGCACGCCGGTCTGCGTCGCCTCATGCGCCTTGGCGTACAGATACGGCATGAGCTGGTGCTTGAGCCGCGTGAAGACGCGCAGCACGTCGCAGCTCTCTTCGTCCACGAGCCATGGCACCCGGTAGCTGCTGCTGCCGTGCAGGCGGCTGTGCGAGGACATCAGCCCGAACTGGATCCAGCGCTTGTAGACGGCCGGCGGCGGGTTGCCTTCGAAGCCGCCAATGTCATGGCTCCAGAAGGCGAAGCCGCAGGAGGTCAGCGACAGGCCGCCTCTGAGGCTCTCGGCCATCGACTCAAACGTGCTCCAGCAATCACCGCCCCAGTGCACCGGGAAGCGCTGGCCCGAGGCGTAGGTGGAGCGGGCGAAGACGATGGCGTCGCTGCCCTGTACTTCTTCGAGCAGCTCGAAGACGGCCTGGTTGTATTGCAGCGCATAGAGGTTGTGCATCTCGACGGGGTCGGAGCCGTCGAAGTAGGTCACGCCTTCGCTCGGGATGCGCTCGCCGAAGTCGGTCTTGAAGCAGTCCGCACCTTGCGCGATCAGGCGCTTCAGGTGGCCCTGGTACCAGGCCTTGGCGGCCGGGTTCGTGAAGTCCACGATGGCCAT
>NZ_JBFUMN010000244.1:0-656 GCF_054049335.1 Roseateles sp. P5_E1 | reverse complement strand
GCCACATACTGCTTGATCACYTCCCAGCCGCCCACTTCCAGCGCCACGGTGTAGGGCATGCGCTGGCGCTGGAACACCTGGTCCACCAGTCGGTAGGTGATCTGGCGCTTGGGTGGCAGGATCAGCGGATAGGCGGAGATCGCCTCCAGGGTCAGTTCCTTCACCCGTGTGAGCGGGTGGTCGGGCGGGGTGATCAGCACCTGCTCGAAACGGTAGGCCGGCGCATAGCTCAGGTCGGCCGGGACGTCGGTCATCGAGCCCACCGCCAGGTCGGCCGCATCGCTGCGCAGCTGTTCCGTGCCGTCGGCACTGATCGCGTTGTGCAGGGTCAGGCGCACGTCCGGGTGACGCTGGCGGAAGCGCTCCACGATGCGCGGCAGCAGGTACAGGATGGTCGAGCTGTTGGCGGCGATGTTGAGTTCGCCCGCGTCCAGCCCCTTCACCTTGTCGCGAAAGCTGGCCTCCAGCCCGTCCAGGTTCTCCACCAGCGGCTGGGCCATCTCGAACAGCAGCTGGCCTTCGCGGCTGGGCACCAGCCGGCGCCCGCTGCGCTCGAACAGCACCACCCCCACTTCGCGCTCCAGCGCCTGCAATTGCTGGCTGATGGCCGGTTGGCTGACGAAAAGCGCCTCAGCCGCACGCGAGACCGAACCCAG
>NZ_JBFUMN010000243.1:0-656 GCF_054049335.1 Roseateles sp. P5_E1 | reverse complement strand
ATCTGCCGGAGGCCAACCTGGTGCAGAACCCGGAAGACGCTGAGAAGCGTTCGGGCCCGATCACCCTGGCAGTCAAGGAAGACGGCTCGATCTACTGGAACGACGAGGAAATCAACAAGCAGACCCTCGAGTCCCGCTTGTCGACCGCCGCCCAGCAGACTCCGCAGCCGCCCCTCAACCTGCGTGGTGACCGCACCACCAAGATGCGCGTCATCAACGAGATGACGAAGATCGCGCAGGAACAGGGCATGCTCGACGTTGGCTTCGTTGCCACCAAAGAGAAGGGGCAGTGAGCCATGGCGTTCAGTACTGGTGGTAATAAAGGCCCCATGGCCGACATCAACGTYACGCCCCTCGTGGACGTGATGCTGGTGCTGTTGATCATCTTCATCGTCACCGCGCCGATCATGACGTACCCGATCGCCGTGGACCTGCCGCAGCGCGTGCTCAACCCACCGCCGCAGCTGGTCGAGCCGCCGCCGCCGATCGAACTCAAGATCGACGCCAGCAACCAGGTCTCGTGGAACAACAGCCCGGTCGCGACCGGCGAGCTGCAGCAGCGGATGGAACAGGAGGTCCAGAAGGACCCGACGAACCAGCCGGAACTGCGCATCGACGCCAGCCCGGACTCCGAGTACGACGTGATGGCCAAGGTG
>NZ_JBFUMN010000242.1:0-656 GCF_054049335.1 Roseateles sp. P5_E1 | reverse complement strand
CCGCCTGGGAGGGCTGCCATGCTGCGCTGGACCACTGCACTTTCAATTGCACTTGCCACCAGCGCCGCTGCGCTGCCCGCCCATGCCCAGGTCTGGGTGCCGGCATGGACCGCCTCGCCGGCACCGGACCGCCTGGACGGCACGCCGGAGGCCCCGGTGCAGTTTGCCCGGCAGACCGTGCGCCAGGACATGCGCCTGGCCAGCTCGGCCACCGCGCTGCGCTTCCGCATCAGCAATGAACTGGGCGATGCGCCGCTGACCATTGGCGGCGCCTCGGCCCAACGCACCGGCACGGCCACCCCGGCCAAGCTGGTCACTTTCAATGGTCGCAGCGAAGTGGTGGTGCCCGTGGGCGCCGCCCTGCTCAGCGACCCGGTGGCGATGACGGTGCCGGCCTTGGCCGATGTATCGCTCACCGTGTATTTCCCCGAACCGACCAAGCCGGCCGTGCGGCGTACCGCACTTCGCATCGTCGACGGCCGCCAGGCCGAGGTGGGCGACAAGGTCAAACTCGCCTACCGGCAGAACGTGGTGTCGGCGGTGCTTGCCGAACGCGCCAGCAAGCCGGTGGTGGTGGTCGCCCTGGGCGATTCGATCACCGAAGGCGCCACGGCCACGCGCGGCAGCAATGGCGATTGGCCGGCGCTGCTGTCCGC
>NZ_JBFUMN010000241.1:0-656 GCF_054049335.1 Roseateles sp. P5_E1 | reverse complement strand
GTAATGAACTGGCCTTCACCTACGCGACGCTGGGTTCCCGGCGAGTTGCGCTGCAGGCTTCAGTGTCGTCCCACTGATCGGAAGTCACTCTAGGCGAGGGCTGGGGCGAACGCGGTGAGGCGCGCTGGCGCGGCTCGTCAGGCTGGCACGGTGGATGCGCAGCAGCTTGCCACTCTGCCTGCCAGGCAGCCAGCACATCGCCCGCGCTGCCCTGCAGCTCGCAGCGCCTCCCTCAACGCGGCCCGCGATGCCGGATGCACGCCCACCCCATGCAACAGCAACGTACGCGCAAGTCCGCCGCAGGCGATGCGGGGAATCGCCAGTACGACAGGAGCGTTGGCGCGAGGGTACAGCGGGCGAAGGTCCATCCGAGCCGGCTCATTATGGCGTTGGTGCGGATTGCACTATGGGTAATGTCCGTCTCACAGACTGAGACCGTGCAGGCAATGTATGGGTCTGGTGAAGCGCTCAGACCTGTGCAGGCGATGTCATCGCCGCCGCCGCATTTTTCACAGGATAGGCCATCGCACTTGCCTAGGATCGGTCACTCCTTTCCCATCGCTCGAAGGATTCCCCATGGCTGCTTCCCACGTCCGTCTGCACGTTGAAGATACCGGCGGTACCGGCCGTCCGGTGGTGCTCATCCACGGCTGGCC
>NZ_JBFUMN010000240.1:0-662 GCF_054049335.1 Roseateles sp. P5_E1 | reverse complement strand
GTACACGATCAGGTCATCGATGACCCCGCCGCGCGGATTGAGCATGCACGAGTACAGCGCCTTGCCGGTCGCCTTGAGCTTGTCCACCGAGTTGGCCAGCAGCTTGCGCAGGAACGGCTTGACCTGCGCACCGCGCAGATCCACCACGGTCATGTGGCTGACGTCGAACATGCCGGCGTCGCTGCGCACCAGGTGGTGCTCGTCCAGCTGCGAACCGTARTGGATSGGCATGTCCCAGCCRCCGAARTCGACCATCTTGGCGCCGAGKGCGCGRTGGGTSTCGTTGAGAAGCGTCTTCTGGGTCATGACCGTTTTTCCGGGGGAATGAAGGCAAGACCTCGATTATCCCAGAACCGACTTCACAACGCCTGCGGCGTTGCGTCAGACCTGCTGCACCTTCAGCGTCATCCCCTCCACCGCCACTACCCGCACCCGGCTGCCGGCAGGCAGATCCGGGCCAGCCACCACCCAGAACGCGTCGTCGATCTTGGCCCGGCCCTTGCCCGCCACGATGTCCTGGTCGATCACCACCACCCGGCCGATCAACTGCTCGGCGCGCCGGTTCAACAGCGGCGCATCGCTCTGCCGCCCATGCGAACGTCCCCAACGCCGATAGCACTGGATGGACACCACCGACAGCAGCACGAAGGCCACCACCTGCC
>NZ_JBFUMN010000239.1:0-663 GCF_054049335.1 Roseateles sp. P5_E1 | reverse complement strand
CTTCGCGGGTCGGGATGACGCCGAACGCAGCCGAGCGGATCGTGCCTTGCTCACAGACGTACGTCGGCTGGGGCAATGCACCTGCCATCACCAACGCATCGACTTGCTCGACGGAGGTGCCGGTCAGTGCCGCCAACCCGGCCTTGTCCACGAAGTGATCGTGCAGATACGCCTTTAGTGTCATCGTTGTTCCATCGTGGGCTGAGCGTGCAGGACGCCGGAGCGCTTAATGCGTCCGGCGGAGACCAACATGGTACGACGCTTCCCTGGCAGGGTGATCGCGCCAAAACCGGGTGTACGGAGGCCGCCTGTGTTGATCGTTCTGGCGTCTACGTGCGCGTTCCTGCCGGAGCCGCTGGGGCCTTGGTCCAGCGGCACCGACTATGGCTACAATCGAGCCATCCCGGTAGCTCCCGGGCGCTGACCAAGTGCCACACAGTGAAGATTCTGCTGACAGGAAGTTCTGGCCGGGTCGGACGCGCGATCTTCGGCGCGCTCGCCGCACGGCACGAGGTCGTGGGTTTCGACCGCAACCCCTTCAATACCACCCGGCACGTGGCCGACATCACCGACGCGCGGGCCCTGCGCAGCGCGCTGGTCGGGGTGGACGCGGTCATTCATTCGGCGGCGCTGCATGCGCCGCATGTCGGGCTGGTCCCGGAC
>NZ_JBFUMN010000238.1:0-664 GCF_054049335.1 Roseateles sp. P5_E1 | reverse complement strand
CCGGCGACCGTGACGACCGCGCAGGTGCAGCCGGTGCGCTGGAGCGATGAGCTCAAGGCGCTGGGCACGGCCAATGCGCGCGAATCGGTGACGATCACCGCCAGCGTCAGCCAGACCATCGCCAGCGTCGAGTTCGACAGCGGCCAGTACGTGAAGAAGGGCCAGCCGCTGGTCACCCTGGTGCAGGGACAGCAGGCGGCCAACGTCGACCAGGCACAGGCGCAGCTGCGCAACGCCGAGCAGCTCTACGAACGCAGCCGCAAGCTTGCCGAACAGCAGCTGATCGCGCGCGCCGACCTGGACACGCAACGTTCCGCGCTGGAAGCCGCGCGTGCGCAGGTGGCGACGCAGCGCGCCACCGTCGCCGACCGGGTGATCCGCGCGCCGTTCTCCGGCGTGCTGGGGCTGCGCCTGATCAGCGCCGGGTCACTGGTCACGCTGGGCACGCCGATCACCACGCTCGACGATGTCTCCCTGATCAAGCTCGACTTCACCTTCCCCGAATCAGCGCTGTCGCAGCTCGCCCTCGGCCAGCGCGTCAATGCGCGCAGCGAGGCGTGGCCGGGCGAAACCTTCGTCGGCACCGTGGCCTCGATCGATTCGCGCGTGGATCCGGTCTCGCGCGCGATCACCGTGCGCGCGGAAATCCCCAACGCCGATGGCC
>NZ_JBFUMN010000237.1:0-664 GCF_054049335.1 Roseateles sp. P5_E1 | reverse complement strand
GTTCTACGACGGGCTGCCGATCGAACAGAAGTACCGCACCCATTTCCATCGCTTCATGCGCGGCATCCACGAGCGCCTGCGCGAGCACCAGGGACAGAGCGATCCGCTGGCGAAGATCGCCMRSGAATGGCGSMGCAASCTGCGCGTGCTGGTGCTGGACGAGTTCTTCGTCAMCGACATCGGCGAYGCRATGCTGCTSGSGCGCCTGCTCGARCGCMTGTTCGCCGARGGCGTGRCSCTGGTGACCACCTCCAATACCGCCGTGGAAAACCTGTACCTCAACGGCCTGCAGCGCGACAGCTTCCTGCCCGCCATCGGCCTGCTGCAGACCTACTGCGTGGAGCTGTACGCCGAAGGTACCGAGGACTACCGGATGCGGGCGCTGACCCGCTCGCCGGTGTACCAGGCCCCACGCGATGCCGGCAGCGATGCCTGGCTGGACACGCGCTGGGCCGAGCTCAGCGGTGGCCAGCCCGCCAAGCCGGGCAACATCGAGATCGAAAGCCGCAAGATCCCGGTACGCGGGCGCGGCAAGAGCATCGTCTGGTTCGACTTCAAGGCGCTGTGCGAAGGTCCGCGCGGGCCGTCGGACTACATCGAGATCGCGCACGAGTTCAACACCGTGCTGCTGGGCGACATTCCGCATTTCGACACACTCAACGAA
>NZ_JBFUMN010000236.1:0-664 GCF_054049335.1 Roseateles sp. P5_E1 | reverse complement strand
ATCGAAGCCTACGCGCTACGGGTGTTCGACCAGTGGAAGATTGGCCGCCAGGGAGTGGATGACGGCGTGCTGCTGGTGCTGGCCATGGGCGACCGCCGTGTGCGCATCCAGACCGGCTATGGGCTGGAAGGCGCGATTCCGGATGCCTACGCTCAGCGGATCATCGACCAGGCCATCCTCCCGCGTCTACGCGAGGGTGAGCCCGCCCAAGGACTGATCGACGGCAGTGCGCTGCTGGTGCGGCTGGTGGATGGCGAGGCGCTGCCGCCGCCCAGCGACGATGCCGATGCCCACGTGACCCGGCTGCCGCAGGACTGGCGGCGGGGCGACAGCATCGTGGCGCTCGCACTGCTGGCCGGCTTTCTGCTGGGGCTATGGCCGYGACGTCCCGCAGTGGACGCCAAGGCGCCTGTGCGGCGCTGGTGGATGCGGCCGCTGCTGATGGCGGGTGCGGTGGCGATCGGCGCGCTGGCCTGTGCGCTGCTGAGCCCGGGTGCGACCCCGGCGCTGGCCATCGCGATGGGTTTCCTGGTGCCAATGGCTGCCGTGCTCGGTTGGCTATGGCGGGACAACGGGCCATCGCGCTGGGCGCTGGGTCCGCTGCTGGTCGCCTGTGTCGCGGGCGACATCGCATGGCTCTGGTCCGGTCGCCCCCTGCCCAGCT
>NZ_JBFUMN010000235.1:0-665 GCF_054049335.1 Roseateles sp. P5_E1 | reverse complement strand
GCCTGAAGGACGGCACCGAGATCACCTTCGGCCCAGGCATCGCCGACCGCTGACACCGCGCCCCCGCCCGGGGTAGAGCCGACCGTTGGTCGGCCGCCCCTGGCCCTCCTCAACGCTCCCGCTCAGCCGACCAACGGTCGGCTCTACCGGCGGGCGTGATCCGGCGCTGAAGCCCTTGAAACCGGTTGCGTTTGTCGCCAGTCTGTAGCCATGCAGGGGCAGATGACATTGCCGACGTGGGATTCACTGGCCGAGCTGGACGACGAGGCGTTGCCGCTGTTGCCCACCGCGCTGCTGATTGCCCGCGACGAGTACCCCGACCTGGACCCGAAGGTCTACGACGCGCTGCTGCAGAGCCATGCCGACCACCTGCGCACCGAGGTGGACACGATCGAGCATTGGCCGCTGAAGATCGCCGCGGTCAACCGCCATCTGTTCGACGAACTCGGCTACGGCGGCGACCACGGCGAGTATTACGACCCGCGCAACAGCTATCTCAACCAGGTATTCGAACGCCGCCTGGGCAACCCGATCTCGCTGGCGCTGGTGCAGATGGAAGTCGCGCGCCGGCTCGGCATTCCGCTGGACGGGGTGTCCTTCCCGGGGCATTTCCTGGTCCGGCTGCCGGTCGATGACGGAATGCTGGTGATGGACCCGTTCAACGG
>NZ_JBFUMN010000234.1:0-666 GCF_054049335.1 Roseateles sp. P5_E1 | reverse complement strand
CCTCGAGGAGCTGCGTCGATGATCCTGGCTGCTGCAGGCGGCTTCTTCCGCCATCTCGATGCGGGCAAGTGGGCCGATATCGGCCAGGCCACGCTGGATACCCTGCTGATGCTCGGCGGCTCGCTGCCGCTGACCCTGGTCATCGGCCTGCCGCTGGGCGTGCTGCTGTTCCTTACCGGCTCGCCGCAGCTGCATCGCAAACCGGTGCTGTACGGCGCGCTGGCGCTGTTGGTCAACCTGCTGCGCTCGGTGCCCTTCATCATCCTGATGATCGTGCTGATTCCGCTCACGCTGTGGATGATGGGTACCTCGCTGGGTGTGCGCGGGGCGATCGTGCCGCTAGTGATCGGTGCAGCGCCGTTCTATGCACGGCTGGTGGAAACCGCCCTGCGCGAAGTCGACCGTGGCGTCATCGAAGCCACCCAGGCGATGGGCGCCACCACCTGGCAGCTGGTCACCCGCGTATTGCTGCCCGAAGCGCGCCCCGGCCTGATCGCCGGCGCCACTGTTACCGTGATCGCGCTGATCGGCTTCACCGCGATGGGCGGAGCGATCGGCTCGGGCGGTCTGGGCGACCTGGCGTTCCGCGATGGCTACCAGCGCTCGCACACCGACGTGGCGCTGGTCACCGTGGTGCTGCTGCTGGTGCTGGTGCAGGCCCTGCAG
>NZ_JBFUMN010000233.1:0-667 GCF_054049335.1 Roseateles sp. P5_E1 | reverse complement strand
GCGTGGGGACGGGCACGCCGCGCGGTGATTGCCTGGCGGTGGACGCGGCTCCCGGCCGGCGCGATGTGCTGTTCAAGGACGCCCACGGGCGCTACCAGTTCCTGCTGATGCCGCTGGACAAGGTCAGTGGTATCGAGAGCCCCGCGCTGCTGCACACCGATGAGCCCAACTATTTCGCCAGTGCATGGGCGGCACGCTGGCGTACCGAACAGGCGCTGGGCCAGCCACTGCCGCGCGAGGTGGCCAGCCTGGCGCTCAATTCGCCGCATGGCCGCTCGCAGCACCAGCTGCACATCCACATCGACTGCCTGCGCACCGACGTGCTGGCGCAACTGCGGCGCATGGACGCTGGCATCGGCACGCACTGGCAGCGCCTGCCCGCACCGCTGCGCGGCCACGTCTACCAGGCCCGGCGCGTGCGCGGCGAAGTGCTTGCCGTCGACCCGATCCAGCTGCTGGCCCATGAGCTGGCCGGCGTGCACGATCTCGGCCACTGGTCGCTGGTGGTGAGCGGCGCACGCGAGCGCGATGGCACGCCCGGCTTCCTGCTGCTGGCGACCCGCCTCGATCCGGCCACCGGCAACGAGGCCAGTGGCGAAGAATTGCAGGACCATGCGTGTGCTGCGGTCACCGGCGCCGACGGCCCGCTCGACGGGGTGCGCTGAGC
>NZ_JBFUMN010000232.1:0-669 GCF_054049335.1 Roseateles sp. P5_E1 | reverse complement strand
CTCCTCGATTTCCACATCCAAGGCCTTGCGCTGCGCTTCGAAGGAGGCCTGCATGCGCCGCTGCGCCACCAGTTCGGCGTGACGCTGCTGGATGCTCTGGGCCTGCTTCTCGGCCACCGGCTTGCCAGCCAGTTCGCGGTCGCCGGCGGTGCCCAGCAGGCTCACCAGTGCATCGCGCAGGCTGGCCACGTTGTAGCGCGCGGTCTGCACGTTGTTGTCGATGATGCCGGTGCGCTCGGTGAACACCCGGCGCAGGTCATCTTCGTTCTCGTAGGTGGACAGCATCGCCTGCTCGGTGCGCTTGCGGGTTTCCTCCGCAGCCAGGTCGAGCTGGCGCTGCGCGGCCACCGCCGCCGCATCCGCGCGCTCTTCCTCGGTCAACGTGCGCTCCACCTCACCACGTCGCAGCCCGCTGGCCGCGCTGAATTCCTCCCGCGCGCTGTTGACCGCGTCCTGCGGCAGCGTATCGCTGCAGATCCGCTCGGCGCCCTTGTTCCAGCAGTAAAGCTTCTTGGCTTTCGGCTCGTTCTTGCCGCGCTGGGCCTGGGCCGACAGCGACGGCGCGGCCAGCAGCAGGCCGATCAGAATGGTGGTGGCAATCCGGCTGGACATGGTTGGCGAGCCCCCTGCTCTCAACGCGTAGGACGGCTGCCGTAGCGGGACCGATAG
>NZ_JBFUMN010000231.1:0-670 GCF_054049335.1 Roseateles sp. P5_E1 | reverse complement strand
GTGCACGAGGTTACCCCGGCGCGATGGCGTGGGGCTTGTGTCGAAAGGCATGGGATTGCGGGTTGGAGCAGGCGTCGAATCGCTTGACGTCCGATTGCTGTGTTGGAACCGCAGGTGCCGCCCGCTGGCCTCCTCCGCATGAACCCGAATCGGTAGAGCCACCCCATGGGTGGCTGCTCTCGGCAGCAGCCCCACACCCCCACGGCGCTAAGATGATCCCCTTCCACCGGAGCCTTTCCCATGACCAGCGCATTCGATTTCTCGTTCGTGGACCTCACCGGCCAGCCACAGCCGCTGGAGCAGTACSGKGGCAAGGTGCTGCTGGTGGTCAAYGYGGCCAGCAAGTGCGGYTTCACCCCGCAGTACGAGGGGCTGGAGGCGTTGTGTCGGGAGTACGCGGCACGCGGGCTGGTGGTGATCGGGTTCCCGTGCGATCAGTTCGGGCACCAGGAGCCGGGCAACGCCGACGAGATCCGCAATTTCTGCTCGTTGACCTACGCGGTCGATTTCCCGCTGTCGGACAAGGTGGACGTCAACGGCGAGGGCGCGCATCCGCTGTGGCAGTGGCTCAAGGCGGAGAAGTCCGGGCTGCTGGGCACGCGCGGGATCAAGTGGAACTTCAGCAAGTTCCTGGTCGGGCGCGATGGGCAGGTGCTGGAACGCTATGCGC
>NZ_JBFUMN010000230.1:0-670 GCF_054049335.1 Roseateles sp. P5_E1 | reverse complement strand
CGCCAGGCTGTTGAGGTCGTCCGTGTTCAGCGTGCGGAYCTGGTCGGTCGTCAGCGCGTTGATCTGGCTGGAGCTSAGSGCGCGCAGCTGGTCGSWGGTSAGGCCRTCCAGCTGGGTGCTGGTCAGGCCRCGCAGGGCGGCCGTGCTCAGCGACTTCATGTCRGCSGCCTCGATGGCCGACAGCTGGTCGGTGTTCAGGGCCGACACCTGGGCCGARCCCAGGGCGGCGATCTGGGCGGTGCCCAGGGCCGTCATGTCGCCGGCCGTCAGGCCTTGCACTTGGGCCGTGGTCAGCGCAGCGATCTGGCCCGTGGTCAGGACGCCCACCTCGTCGGAGGTCAGCGTCTGGATCTGGTCGGAGGAGAGGCCGCGCAGTGCCGCGGTCGTGACGGCGCGCAGGTCGGCCGTTTCCATCGTCGGCAGCTGGTCAGAGGTCAGCGAGCCGAACTGCGTGGAGTTCAGCGTCGCGAACTGGGCCGAGCCCATGGCGTTGAGGCTGTCCGTCGTCAGGTGGCTCAGCTGCGCCGTCGTCAGCGCGGCGACCTGGGCGGTGGAGAGCTTGTTGAACTGGTCGGACGCCAGGCTGTTGAGGTCGTCCGTGTTCAGCGTGCGGATCTGGTCGGTCGTCAGCGCGTTGATCTGGCTGGAGCTGAGCGCGCGCAGCTGGTCG
>NZ_JBFUMN010000229.1:0-671 GCF_054049335.1 Roseateles sp. P5_E1 | reverse complement strand
CTTCGCCATCGTCGCGTACCTGCAGGTGCAGGCCGTGGTCGTTCACGTCGTGCAGCTGCAGGCTTACCTGGCTGGCGCGGGCATGCCGCAGCACGTTGGTCAGGCTTTCCTGGGCGATGCGGAAGCAGGCCTGCTCGATATCGCCCTGCGGTCGCCGCGGCAGCGACTGGATGTCCGGCAGCAGTTCGATCGCCGCCGAGCGGAACAGCATGCCGGCCTGCCAGCGCAGCGCGGCCTCAAGGCCGAGCGCGTCCAGCTGCGGCGGGCGCAGCAGGGTGGAAATGTCGCGCAATTTGCCCACGGTGGCATCGGCCAGCTGGATGATCTGCTCCAGATCCTCGCCGCGGCGCGCCGGATCGGCTTCGTCCTGCGCGGCGTAGGCCGACAGCTTCATCGCGGTGATCGCCTGGCCGATGTCGTCGTGCAGGTCGCGCGAGATCGCGCGGCGCTCGTCTTCCTGCAGCGAGAACAGGCGTCCGGCCATGGCCTGCAGTTCGCGGTTGCTGGTCTCCAGCGCTTCGCGGATGCGCTCGGGCTCGCTCAGGTCGCGAACGATCAGCAGCTTGCAGTTGCGACCGCCATAGCGCACATCGCCCACCGCCAGCCCGGCCTGGAAGCGCTCACCGGCCAGCCGGCGCATGCCGATCACTTCCCCGGCGCCGGTGCTGGGC
>NZ_JBFUMN010000228.1:0-672 GCF_054049335.1 Roseateles sp. P5_E1 | reverse complement strand
GTGCCGAACGCACTACTGGTGACAATTAGATCGGTGTTCCCTCGAAGTGTCCGCTCCGCGTAGCATGATGCCTGAGGTCAAGGCCAGTCATTCTTAGCACCAGCCGATGCACTGTCACCTCTGCGATAATAATGATGATCAGTTTCCGGAGTAGACGGGAAGCTTCTTACGGGCTTGGTAGGTGACGATGTGGCGCCATAGCTTTTGCTGCGCTCAGTTCACTGCATGTGATCCATTTCACCCTCGGCGGCTGAACTACTTAACAGGAATCAGCTAAAGCAGACGCTCAAAGAAGCTGCCCTTACACMCTTCCCTTCAGTGCGAGAAACGGACGGGATTGGCACAACATCGACGCCTAGACCTGGCGCCAACTTTCCCCGTGTATATCAAGATTTGCCTCAATGAGTAAAGCACTTTCGTCCATCCCTCCTGTTACAACTTCTGCCGCGACCACCTCTGTATTTCTGCTTCTGGCCAGAAACGGCCGCGCAGTAAGCGAGTAGCCGTCCTCGACACCTCGGAGGACTACTACGAGCTTAAGATCGCTGGCTAAGTAAAGAGGATCAATTCCGTCGGTAACGTGTTGCGACAGTTGCTCGCTCGCTATTCAAAAAGACAATGCCGTTATCCCCCGGTGCCTCGGGCCAATCGGGAGGCAGAACATCGCTGGGG
>NZ_JBFUMN010000227.1:0-673 GCF_054049335.1 Roseateles sp. P5_E1 | reverse complement strand
GCACGTCCAGCCCGGTATCGGCCGCCCAGCGGCGCAGGTATTTCAGTTCCGGGCCTGGTGCGCCGGCGAGGATCAGCACGCGCGGCGCGGGTTGGTCGAGCGTCTGCAGGGGCACCGGCACGTTGTCCACTACGTGGCGGCTGGCATCGAGCAGTCGCAGGCTGAAGGTGCTGCGGCCGCCGGCCCGCGCCACACCCTCCAGGGCGATGCTGCCGTCGCTGCCGAGCGTGCCGCGATCAACCACGACCCCGGCCGGGTCGAGCAGCTCGGCGCTGGCACCGGCAACGCCCTGCGCGCGTGCATGCAGTTGGAACACGCTGCCCGGCGCGGTGATGGGTGGCGCCTGCAAGGCACGCCAGCCGCGCGGTGGCGCCGGCTGCAGCAGGTGCACCTGCCCGGGCAGGGTGATGTCGCGGTCGCGCGCCGGCAGGCCATCGCCGATCACGCGCAGCGACTGCGTGCCTGGATGCAGGCGCAGCGCGGTGCCGAGGTCGGGGACGGCGGTCGCGGTGGACTGCGCGGCCTCCGGCAGGGCGACAATGGTGTCGCCGCTGGCAGCTGACCACTGCACCTCCTCCGCACCGTGGGTCAGCACGGTCAGACGATCGGCGCGCGCCTGCGTAAGCGGCGGTACCAGGGTGAAGTACAGCAGCCCACTGACGGCGATCTGCAG
>NZ_JBFUMN010000226.1:0-675 GCF_054049335.1 Roseateles sp. P5_E1 | reverse complement strand
GTGTTCGCCCACGCGCGCGGCGCTGCTCTCGGGCCGCAACCATCATGCGGTGGCGATGGGCCACATCACCGAGACCGCCACGCCCGCGCCCGGCTACCGCTCCACCCGCCCCAACTCGGCCGTGCCACTGCCGGAAATCCTGCGCCAGAACGGCTACAACACCGCCCAGTTCGGCAAGTGCCACGAAGTGCCCGTGTGGGAGTCCGGGCCCACCGGCCCGTTCGACCATTGGCCGGCCTCCAGCGGCTTCGAGCGTTTCTACGGCTTCATCGGCGGCGAAACCAACCAATGGACGCCCGCCCTGATCGACGGCGTGTCTACCGTCGAGGCACCGCTGGACCCCGGCTACCATCTCATGCCGGACCTGGCCGACAAAGCCATCGACTACGTGCGGCTGCAGAAGAGCCTCACCCCGGACAAGCCCTTCTTCGTGTACTTCGCGCCCGGCGCCACGCACGCGCCCCACCACGTGCCCAAGGACTGGATCGCCAAGTACAAGGGCAGCTTCGATCAAGGCTGGGACGCGCTGCGCGAGGCAACCTTCGCCCGCCAGCGCGAACTGGGCGTCATCCCGTCCGATGCCGTGCTCACCCCGCGCCCGGACGGCATCCCCGCCTGGGACGACATGCCGGCCGAACTCAAGCCAATCCTGGCCCATCAGATGGAGGTATATGC
>NZ_JBFUMN010000225.1:0-675 GCF_054049335.1 Roseateles sp. P5_E1 | reverse complement strand
GAAGTCCACCTCCGGTCCGGTCCAGCCGGCCAGCACGCGCCGCACCATGCCCGATTCGACGAAGGGTTTTGCCATCACATCACCGGTCAGCAGCAGGCCTTCGCCGCACACCAGCGCGCCGTTCAACGCCGAGGGGTCATTGGCGACCAGCAGCGGATTGACCGGGAAATCGCGCAGGTCACCACCGTTTTCGCCCAGCTGCCAGAAGAACCGGTTGTTGTTGAGGTTGCGTGCCTTGCGCATCGCCAGGATGCGATGGAACTGCAGCTCGTCCGGATGCAGCGGCTCGCCATAGCGTTCGATGTAGGCCGGGCTGGCGAACACCTGCGTGCGCAGGCTGCCAAGCTTGCGCGCCACCAGGTTGGAGTCGGGCAGGGTGCCCACGCGCAAGGCAAGGTCGGCTTCGCCGGCGATCAGGTCCAGCTTCTCGTTGCCCAGGTGCATGTCCAGCTGGATTTCCGGATATTGCGCATGGAATTCGCCCAGCAGCGGTGCGATCCAGGTGATGCCGATCGAGTAGGGCACGGTGAAACGCAGCCAGCCACGTGGGCCGGACTGCAGCTGGTTGACCGCGCCTTCGGCTTCTTCCAGCTCGCGTGYGATGCGCTGGCAATGCTCGTGGTAGACCGACCCGGCCTCGGTCAGGCCCAGCCGGCGGGTGGTCCGGTGCAGCAG
>NZ_JBFUMN010000224.1:0-675 GCF_054049335.1 Roseateles sp. P5_E1 | reverse complement strand
CGGTCGGCTCTACGCGCGGTTCACGGGCGCAGCAGCACCTTACCGGTGCGGCCCGGCTCCAGGCTGGCCTTGGCCGCGGCAGCCACGTCATCGAGGCCGAATACCGCATCCACCGGCAGGCTCAGCCCGCCGCGTGCGGCCAGCTGCAGCAGTTCGCCGACCAGGCGGCGCTTGTCTTCCGGCGCCATCGCCTGGCTGACCTTGCTGCCCCAGAAGCCCTTCACCGTGGCCTGCTTGAAGATCACATCGCCCGAGTTGAGCTGCATCGGCTCGCCAGTCATYGACCCGAAGGACACCAGCGTGCCGCCATCACCGAGCAGGGTCATCAACTCGCTGCTGGCGCGGCCGCCAACCGAATCCACCGCCGCGACGATGGGCTGGTCGCCGGTCTTGGCCTGCACCTTCGCCATCCAGTCCGACTGTGCAGTCGACACGGTGTGCTCGATGCCCAACGCGTCCATCTCGGCCACGCCCGCATCACGCCGCACTAGGTTTACGCAGTGCACGCCCCGCGCCTTGGCCAGCATCGCCAGTGCCTTGCCGACCGCGCCATTGGCTGCGTTCTGCAGGATCCACTGGCCCGGCTTGACCTGCAGGAACTCCAGCAGCATCAGCGCGCTCAACGGCATCGCAATGAGCTGCGCGGCGGTCTCGTCGTTGATCGCCTCGGGCATC
>NZ_JBFUMN010000223.1:0-678 GCF_054049335.1 Roseateles sp. P5_E1 | reverse complement strand
GTGCTGCACACCGCCAAACGGCTCAATCATGCCGGCCCAGCGCCCGCATCAGGCCGCGCGCCTTGGCGCGGGTTTCGTCCAGTTCCTTGTCCGGGTCCGAATCGACCACGATGCCGGCGCCGGTACGGAACGCGGCGCTGCCCGCGCTCACCTCGGCGGTGCGGATCAGGATGTTCAGGTCCAGGTCGCCGTCGCGGTTCAGCCAGCCGAACGCACCGGTATAGGCGCCACGCGCGGTCTGTTCCAGCTCGGCGATGATCTGCATGCAGCGCACCTTGGGGCAGCCGGTGATGGTGCCGCCGGGGAAGGTGGCGGCGATCACCTGGCCGGGGCTGACGCCCTCGCGCAGGCGGCCGCGCACGTTGCTGACGATGTGGTGCACATGCGCGTAGCTTTCCACGGTCATCAGCTCATCCACTTCCACGCTGCCCGGTGTGCAGATGCGGCCCAGGTCGTTGCGCTCCAGGTCGATCAGCATCACGTGCTCGGCGCGCTCCTTGGGATGGCCGACCAGCTCACGGATACGCGCGGCATCGTCGTCCCCGGCGAAGCGCGGGCGGGTCCCTGCGATGGGACGGGTCTGCACGTCATCGCCATGCACCGACACCAACCGCTCCGGCGAGGAACTGACCACCGCCCTGCCCTGCGCCATGAACAGCCCGGCGAACGGTGCCGGGT
>NZ_JBFUMN010000222.1:0-683 GCF_054049335.1 Roseateles sp. P5_E1 | reverse complement strand
GTCCAGCACCTTCACCCCGTCGAAACTGACTGTCGCCTGCTCGAAGCCGGCGGTGGAATCGAACAGTTCCGACGGCCCGCCCTTGAGCTGCTTGAGGAAGCCGACGTTGCCATGCCCTTGCCCCACGATCAGCAGCTTGCCGAACTGGCCGCTGCGGATGGAATCACTGTGGATCGCGTCGAAACGCAGCGTCCAGCCCCGATCGCTGCGCGGCGGTGGCGGAATCGCCTTGTCCACCCGCTGGATGTCCGCTTCCACGCCCGTGGCATCGATGCGCGGGATCCGTACCTCGCGGCGGAACAGCGCCACCAGATCGATCCAGGCGCTGGCCCGGTCGGCGCGGAAGATGTAGACCGTATGCCCGGCCTGCCCGCGCATGCGGATGTTCCACACGATGGCCTGGCCCGGCAGCACGGTGAGCGCCGGCCCGGTCTGCATGGTGAATTTTTCAGGCTTGCGGTTGGTGACCGCATCAAACAGCGGCGTATTGAGGAACACGTTACCGGCAATCAGATACAGCGCGTAGAGCGCCAGCAACGAGAACAACGCCAGGCGCCACGGCCGGGGCCAGCGCTGGACGCGCTCGGGAATCAGGGGCATGTAGGTAGGCGCGGGGCAGCAGAATGACCCGTGCACTATCGCCATCGGGCTGGCGCAGTCGCGTGAAGGCCTACTGCGTCGGT
>NZ_JBFUMN010000221.1:0-684 GCF_054049335.1 Roseateles sp. P5_E1 | reverse complement strand
CACCATTGGTCTCCTCACCTGCCTCTGCGCTATCGCCAATAGCAACGGAGAACTCACCTGCTTTTGCAGAAGAGCTCTCTTCATCAAAGTCCACAGCAACAAACCGCCCGTCGCTTTCCATCAAGGAAACTCGATGATTGGTGGCAAACAACTGCCCACCATTAACCGCGTCCGTGCTCGCCGCTGAGCTCGCATCTCCCGCCGCCAGTCCACGTACACGACCGCCATTCATATCAATGCTGCCATCCGCGGCAAACTTCACCACGCCGTCCAGATCGGGATCGAAGTTCTCGAATTCGGTGCGCAACTCATCCAGGTCGCGGCGGTTGTCTGTGATGCGCCCATCCTGCCCGGACAGCTGCGAGGAGTGCRTCGCCAGTACCCCTTCATGGGCCGTCACTTTCTGCTGGGTGCCAAACAACTGCTTGCCTGTAACCGCGTCGGTACTGGTCGCACTCAGGGTGCCATCCGCCACGCCACTCAGTTTGCGCGCTGCATTGGACTTGTTGCGCAGGTCCAGCGTGGTGCCGGTGTTCTGAGCACCCAAGCGCAGGTTCCCGCTGGCTGACACCTGGCTGACCAGGCCTTCCAGWGCCGTCGYACGSGTYACKACYCCGTCCGCCGTTCGCTGTGCRGCGGTCGCTGCGGCTTGCGCCGTGGTCGCCGTGTTCTGCGCCGCGGTCA
>NZ_JBFUMN010000220.1:0-685 GCF_054049335.1 Roseateles sp. P5_E1 | reverse complement strand
CTGCCGGTACAGCGACACCAGCCGCCCATAGTCGGCCGGCACATGGGTGGCGAACTGTTTCCACAAGGACGGCGACAGCGGCGAATTGACCTTGCGCGCCAGTTCTTCGCTGAACTGGCTGACGCGCATCTTCTCGATATCCGTGCCCAGCTGCCTGGCATCGCCAGCCAGCAGCTTGGCCCGCGCGATCGCCGAGGCGATGTCGCTGCGCTGCTGGTTCAGGGCCTTGCGCTGCAACGCGATGTCGCGTGCTTCGACGGTGCCTTCGGGCACAACCCCAAGCTGGGCAACGCGCGCGTCCATCTGGTCCAGCTGCGGCTGCAGCGCATTGCGCGCGGCATCGGCGTCGCGCTGCACGGCCAGCGCGCGGTCGGACAGGGTCTTGAGCGTGTCGCGGGTATCGGCATCGTCCAGCGAAGCCTGGATCTGCTTGAGGTCCTTGTCGGCCTGGGCCAGCTGGGCGATGGGATCGGCATCGGTGGCCTCATCGGCCTGGGCCATGGCCAGCGGCGCCATGCCCAGCCAGGCACACAACATCAGCAAGGCCAGTGGCCGCCGCAACGATCGGAAAAGACGGGAAGACAAGCCGGTGCACCGCAAGGTTCGCGCGGACCACCGCGCCTGCGCGAACTATAAACCGCGCCCTGTTCACAGCGGGTAGAGGCCCCGCCGGGCCGCCGCCGTC
>NZ_JBFUMN010000219.1:0-685 GCF_054049335.1 Roseateles sp. P5_E1 | reverse complement strand
CCTGTTCTACTGGGCGATGTACCCGGCGATCTGGCTGCTCAACAACAGCGCCAACGCGCTGCTGCGGCTGGCCGGCTGGGGCGATGTGGAACACACCTCGCACCGTTACTCGCGCGAGGAACTCAAGCTGATCGTCGGCCGCCAGCAGCCCACGGGCAGTGCGCCGGACCACGGCCTGACGCTGATGAGCCATGCCCTGGAACTGCCCGAACTGGTCGCCGGCGACCTGATGCGCCCGCGCGACCACATGCGTTCGTTCCGCGATGGCATGGCGCTGGCCGAGGTGATGGCCGAATTCGCCGAAAGCCGCTACAGCCGCTACCCGTGGTTCGACCGTGATGGCGAAGACGTGCTGGGCATCCTGCACATGAAGGACCTGCTGGTCGAAATCGCGCGTGGCAGGCCCACCGACGACCTGCGCGCGCTGCTGCGCCCGGCCAACCTGATCGCGCTGGAAACTCCGGTCCCCAGCGTGCTCGAACGCTTCCGTACCGGCACCACGCACCTGGCGCTGTGCGTGGAGGAACATGGCCGCATCCTGGGCTTCTTCACCCTGGAGGACCTGCTGGAAGTGGTGGTCGGCGATATCGAGGACGAGCATCCGCACATCGTCAAGGACGCCCCCACCCGCGGTGCCGACGGCAGCCTGCTGGTGGCCGGTTCGACCTCGATCTTCCGCCTGGAG
>NZ_JBFUMN010000218.1:0-687 GCF_054049335.1 Roseateles sp. P5_E1 | reverse complement strand
TTGAGCGCCAGGATGTTGGTCTGGAAGGCGATGCCGTCAATGACGGAGATGATCTCGGCGATGCGCCTGGAGCTGGTTTCGATCGCGCTCATGGTGGTGACCACCTGGCCGACCACSTCACCGCCCTGSSWGGCSACGSTRTGYGCGCCRATSGCCAGCTGGTTGGCCTGRCGSGCRTGCTCGGCGTTCTGGCGCACGGTGGAGGTSAGYTCYTCCATCGAGGCGGCGGTCTCTTCCAGGTTGGCGGCCTGCTGCTCGGTSCGRCGCGACAGGTCGCTGTTGCCGCTGGCGATTTCCCCGGCGGCCTGGGTGATGCTGCCGGCCGCGCCCTGGATCTGGCCGACGATCTGGGTGAGCTGGGCGACGGTGGCGTTGGCGTCGTCGCGCATGSTGGCGAACACGCCCTGGAAGTCGCCGTGCATGCGCACGGTGAGGTCACCTTCGGCGATGCCCGACAGCAGCTGCGAGAGCTTGCCGAGGTTGTCGTCGCTGACCTGCATCATCGCGTTGAGGTTGCCGATCATCAGGCGGAAGTCGTGATCGAAGCGGGTGGCATCGCCGCGCTGGCTGAAGTCCCCGGCCGCGGCAGCGCCGGCCAGGCGCTTGATCTCGTCGTTGATGCTGCCCAGGTTGCGCTTGACGGTATCGACGGTGGCGGTGATTTCCGCCTTCTCGCCCGGGTAGCGG
>NZ_JBFUMN010000217.1:0-689 GCF_054049335.1 Roseateles sp. P5_E1 | reverse complement strand
GTTCTAGGGAAGGCGGGAAACGGAGGCGATTGCCTCCGTTTCCCCTGGCAGAGCCACGCCATGCGTGGCTGCCTTGCGTCCAGCGCCCGTGCACCTGCCAGCCRCGCATGGCGYGGCTCTATCGTTCGGGGTCCGTGCACCTTGCCAGCCACGCATGACTACGGGCGTTTATCCGGCAAAGGCGCTCAGCCTCCCCTCGTGTTCGATCACCTGGATTGGTCCGCCGAACACCTCCGATAGCGGCGCGTCGCGCAGCAGGTCGTGCCGGCTGCCGTCGGCGAGGATCCTGCCGCCGCGCAACAGCACCACGCGCTCGATCTCGGGGATGATCTCTTCGATGTGATGGGTCACCAGCACCAGGGTGATGCCTTCGGCGGCCAGCCTGCGCAGGGTGGCGATCAGGTGCTGGCGGGCGATCAGGTCCAGCCCGGTCGACGGCTCGTCCAGCAGCAGCGCCTGCGGCCGGTTGACCAGCGCACGGGCAATCAGCACGCGCCGGGTTTCACCGGCCGACAGTTCGGCATAGCCGCGCTGCAGCAGCGGCAGCGCGCCGGTCAGCGTCAGGGTTTCACGCACCCGCTCGCGCATGGCGTCGGTGACTTCCCGGAAGGCGGGCACCACGAAACTGGCGAAGAACCCCGACAGCACCGCGTCTTCCACGGTCAGTCCGGGCATGTCGGCCAGGTTGC
>NZ_JBFUMN010000216.1:0-690 GCF_054049335.1 Roseateles sp. P5_E1 | reverse complement strand
GCGCTCCGCCGACTCTGCATGCAGGGATGTAGCTACTCAGTCCGACGCGCGCTGTGACGCGATTGGTTGGCATTGCTGAGGCTGCTATCGAGTAGAGGGTCAGGATCATCCGCATCCAAGTCGCGAAGTCCTAGGTGAGTCGGGGAAGTCGCGCTACGTCGCTGCCGAAGTGGGGGTAAAGCGTGGGGCACTCCATACAGCCGGAGCGTGCATCGTGCCTGGCTGCTACGCCAAACCGTCGTTAGATTCCAGTGCCGAGCGAATGACTGCCATGGACGATGAGAAGTCTTTCAGCTGCCTGTCCTTCAGATCTCCCAGGTAGCTGACATTGATCTTCTCCCAGGCATCATTGGCGCGGCGTAGAAGCTTCTTGCCATCGTCAGAGAGTCTTGCGTACTTCTGTCGGGTGGAGTCAAAAAAGATAGGTTCGTCTTGCCACTCTTCGATCAGACCGGCGGCATCCAAGCGCCTATAGATGCCTGTCATCGAGGTCGGTGACATGCCCAAGCTCTTCGACACATTGGCTCTGATTGCGTGTGATCCCCGTTTGCAGAGTCGATCAATTTCGCTCAGTGCCAGAAACATGTTCGTGTCGAAACGGACGTCATTCAGCTGCTTATTGGTCTCCAAACGGATTTCATCCAGCTGCTCATCGAGCCTTTTCCGAACTAGCCTTGCCAGTGCCAACAG
>NZ_JBFUMN010000215.1:0-690 GCF_054049335.1 Roseateles sp. P5_E1 | reverse complement strand
CCTGCAGGCCCTTGTGCGGCTGGCCGACGAGGTAGCCTTGGGCACCGTCGAAGTTCATCACGCAGGTAACCGAGCCCTTGATGCCCATCTTGTGTTCGATCGAGCCGCAGCGCAGCGCGTTGCGTTCGCCGACCTTGCCGCCGCGGTCGACCTTGAACTTGGGGGTGACGAACAGCGAGATGCCCTTGGCGCCGGCCGGTGCGTCGGGCAGCTTGGCCAGTACCAGGTGGACGATGTTGTCGGTGAGGTCGTGCTCGCCGGCGGTGATGAAGATCTTGGTGCCGGTGATGGCGTAGCTGCCATCGGCGTTGGGCTCGGCCTTGGTCTTGAGCAGGCCCAGGTCCGTGCCGCAGTGCGGTTCGGTCAGGCACATGGTGCCGGTCCAGCGGCCCTCGATCAGCGGCTTGAGGAAGGCGTCCTGCTGCCAGGCTTCGCCGTGCTGCTTGAGCGCTTCGATGGCGCCGTGGGAGAGCAGCGGGAAGTTGCCCCAGGCCAGGTTGGCGGCGTTGATCATTTCATTGAGCGGCACGCCCAGGGTGTGCGGCAGGCCCTGGCCGCCAAGTTCTGGCGCCGCGGTGAGGCCGGTCCAGCCGCCCTCGACGAACTGTGCGTAGGCCTGCTTGAAGCCCGGCGGCGTGGTCACTTCGCCGGTGGCCTGGTCGAGCGCGCAGCCGATTTCGTCACCGACGC
>NZ_JBFUMN010000214.1:0-692 GCF_054049335.1 Roseateles sp. P5_E1 | reverse complement strand
GCGCTGCGACGACCGGTGTGGGCCGGCACCGTGGCCGGGGTGCTGTGCTGGATCGGACTGTCGCTGGGCATGGCGCAGCTGCAGCAGTCACGTATCGCGCTGCCCGCGCTTACCCTGCAGTCGCTGCAAGGGCAACCGGCCACGCTGGGCGGGGAGGGCGGTCAGCCGGTCGTGGTCAACCTGTGGGCCAGCTGGTGCGGCCCGTGCCGCCGCGAAATGCCGATCTTCGCCGGCGCGCAGGCGCGTGATCCGGCGATGCGCTTCGTGTTTGTCAACCAGGGAGAAACGGTCGAGGACGTGCAGCAGTTCCTGGCCAGCGAGCGCCTGTCGCTGCACAACGTGCTGCTGGATCCTGACAGCCTGACCTCCGAACGGCTGCAGGTGCACGCGTATCCGACTACCCTGTTCTTCGATTCAAGCGGCCGTCTGCAGGGCCTGCACATGGGGGAACTCAGTGCGGCCGGCCTGCAGGCACGGCTTGACGCGCTGCGCTGAGGCGCGGCGCGTCCCCCTTTTGCTGATACCAGGAGTTGCCATGTTGTTGACATCCTCGCGCCCGCTGGGCTCCCTGCTTGCCACGGCCCTGCTGATGGCGCTGGCCGGCTGCAGCCAGGCGCAGTCGCCGCAGGCGCCCTCGGCCACCACTGCCAAGGCGACCAAGACCGTTGATCGGCCGGCCGTGCTCAAGGGCA
>NZ_JBFUMN010000213.1:0-699 GCF_054049335.1 Roseateles sp. P5_E1 | reverse complement strand
GCGAAGAACCGCCCAGGCCCTTGCCACGTCCGCATTCCATGCGCCGGTTGTCCATGTGTGGCTCTGGCTCGGTCTCATAGGCCCAGTTGTAGCGGCGGCCCTGCAGCGGAAAGGCCAGTGCGGCCGGCATCTGCGTGCGGAAGTCCAGCCGGTAGTCCGGGCCACCGGCTTCAAGCAGCAGCACGCTGACGCCGGCGTCTTCGGTCAGGCGCGCGGCCAGCGTGTTGCCGGACGAGCCGGCGCCGATGATGATGTAGTCGTATTCGCGCTTCATCGCGGGGGTCTCCTGTCAGGCCGGTTCAGAACACCGACGCGTAGCGGTCCAGTTCGATCTGGATGGACTTGGTGCGGGTATAGGCGCGCAGCGTGGCCAGGCCGTTTTCGCGGCCCACGCCGGACTGCTTGTAGCCGCCCACCGGCATCTGCGCCGGCGATTCGCCCCAGCAGTTGACCCAGCAGATGCCGGCCTCCAACTGGTGGATCAGGCGGTGCGCGCGGCTCAGGTCGCGGCTGACCACGCCGGCGGCCAACCCATACTCGGTGGCGTTGGCGCGGGCGATCGCCTCTTCTTCAGTGTCGTAGGACAGCAGGCTCAGCACCGGCCCGAAGATCTCTTCGCGCACGATGCGCATGTCGTCGCGACAGTCGCTGAACACCGTCGGCGCCACGTAGCAGCCCTTGCCGAGCGCGCCGTCGGTC
>NZ_JBFUMN010000212.1:0-699 GCF_054049335.1 Roseateles sp. P5_E1 | reverse complement strand
GCGCCGTTGCCCTGTGTGGACTCCTGCAAGACGCGTTCCAGTTGCGGGTTGAGGGTGAACACCGGCAGCTCGGCCGACATCCCGGCGATCTCCTGCACGATGAAACGTCCCAGCGCGTTGCGCACCGCGGCGGTCAGTACCGTCGGGTCCTGGCTGACCGGCGCGTTCCCCACCAGCGACTCCACGATCTTGCGCAGCTGGCGGATCGGGATGCGCTCGATGAGCAGGTTCTGCAGCACGCGCACCACGGCCGACAGCGGCAGCGATTTGGGGGTGAGGTCTTCCACCAGCTTGGGCGCGCTCTTGGCCAGGTTGGCCAGCAGCTGCTGCACTTCCTCGTGGCCGAGCAGTTCCGGGGCGTGTTCGCGGATCAGGTGCGACAGGTGGGTGGCCACCACCGTGGCCGGATCGACCACCGTGTAGCCCATCGATTCGGCATGCGCACGCTGGTGCGGCTGGATCCAGGTGGCGTCCAGCCCGAAGGCGGGGTCCTTGCCGGCAATCCCCTCCAGCGTGCCCAGCGCGCTGCCCGGGTCCAGTGCCAGCTCGCGGTCGGGATGGATGTCGGCGGTGGCCACCGGCACGCCGTGGATCAGCAGGCGGTAGCCGCTGGCCGGCAGCTCCAGGTTGTCGCGGATGTGCACCGAGGGGATCAGGAAGCCGATGTCGTGGGTGAGCTTGCGGCGCACGCCCTTGATG
>NZ_JBFUMN010000210.1:0-702 GCF_054049335.1 Roseateles sp. P5_E1 | reverse complement strand
GCTCCGACCCATGCGCCCGCTTCACGATAGCCCCCTCGCACCCGATCCGGACACCAAGCGGAAGCGCTCGGTCGCTTTTCTGCTGGTTATCGGTGCCGGCTATCTGGGGCTGTTGGTGTATCTGGACCACGGCACCGGGATCCTGTCGAGGCTGGCGGACCTGTCGGGCCCTCTTGCCGTATGCGCGGTACTGGTCCTGCTCAGCTTCGCGATTCGCTACCAGCGCTGGCATACCGCGCTGTCCGCCCAAGGACATCGCGCGTTTCCGTGGTGGGCGGGCCTACGCGCGTACCTGGCCGGCTTCGCCTTTACCGCATCCCCTGGCAAGGCCGGGGAGCTGCTGCGGATCCGCTATTTCGGGCTGTGCCAGGTGCCGCCCAGGACGGTGCTGGGCACCTTCATCTACGAGCGTGGGCTCGATCTGCTGGTCATAGTCTTCCTTGGACTCGGCGCGGCCACGCTGATCCCGGCTTTTGGCCTGCTGGTCGGCGTCGTGCTGGGATTCCTTCTGGCGCTGTGCCTGGCCGTCGCCTGGCCGTGGCTGCAGGCCACCCTGGACAGCGTCGCCGCCCGACTGCCGGGCAAACGGGTTCGTCAGCTCGCCAACTTCCTGCTCAGTGGCGCCAGGGATGCCGGACCGCTGCTGCACCTGCGCACCCTCGGCCCAGGAATCGCCCTGGGTGCGCTCGCCTGGTCCCTCAC
>NZ_JBFUMN010000209.1:0-704 GCF_054049335.1 Roseateles sp. P5_E1 | reverse complement strand
GAGTGGACTGCGTGCAGTTGCCGACCTCGTTGCTGGCGATGGTCGATTCCTCGGTCGGCGGCAAGACCGCCGTGGACATTCCCGAAGGCAAAAACCTGGTCGGCGCGTTCCACCCGCCGCGCGCGGTGATCGCCGACACTGCGGCCCTGCGCACCCTGCCGCCGCGCGAACTGCGCGCCGGGCTGGCCGAAGTGATCAAGTACGGCGCCATCGGCGATCCGCTGTTCTTCCGCTGGCTGCAGGCCGAACACGCCGCGCTGCTGGCCGGCGATGACGCCGCGTTGGCCCAGGCGATCGCGCGCAGTTGCGAACACAAGGCCGAGATCGTCGCCCGCGATCCACTGGAAAAGGGCGAACGCGCCCTGCTCAACCTCGGCCACACCTTCGGCCATGCCATCGAAACCGAACAGGGCTACGGCGCGCCCGGCAACGACAACCTCAACCATGGCGAAGCAGTCGCGGTAGGCATGGTGCTCGCTGCTCRCCTGTCCGCCCGGCTGGGCATGAGCAGCGAGGCCGACACCGACCAGCTGCGCGACCTGCTGSTGCGCTACGAACTGCCGGTGGAAATTCCCGCCGGTCTGGCGCCCGACGCGCTGCTGGCACGCATGCGCCTGGACAAGAAGAACCTCGCCGGTCGGCTGCGCCTGGTGCTGTGGCGCGGCATCGGCCACGCCGAAGTGGTGGCCGACGTCGACGAAGCC
>NZ_JBFUMN010000208.1:0-705 GCF_054049335.1 Roseateles sp. P5_E1 | reverse complement strand
ATGCTGGGCATCAGCGGCGACGGTGCCGACTTCTCCAGCCAGCTCACCGATGTGTCGCTGGCCCAGCGTGAGGTCAACCGGCGCTTCCTGGCCGACAACCTCGCCGCGATCAAGGACTGGCACGGCGCCCCACTGGATCCGCAGCAACAGCTCAGCGACGGCCTGGCGCGCTGGTTCTACCAGGCGCAGATCGACCTGATGGCGGTGCCGTGGGCGGCCGCGTGGCTGCCGGTGGGCGGCAGCACCTACGCGGTGGACCAGTTGTTCAGCCTGCCGGTGAACCTGCCGCAGTTCATGGACAACCAGCACGCGGTCACCGACGAGGCCAGCGCCCGCAGCTACATCGCGCGGCTGCAGGCGATGGGCCCCAAGCTGGACCAGGTGCGCGCCAACGTGGACATGCAGGCCGCGCAGGGCGTGGTGCCGCCGGAGGTGGCGCTGCAGGGCGCGGCCGAGCAGTTCCGCACGCTGCTGGCGCCCGCGCCCAAGGACAGCCTGTGGGTGCAGTCGCTGCAACGCAAACTGGAGAAAGTGGCGGCAATCGCACCGGCGCGGCGTGCCGAACTGCTCGCGCAGGCCAGCATGGCCGTGCAGACCTCGGTGAACCCCGGCTACCAGCGTCTGCTGGCCGATGTGCAGGCGCTGCAGGCCAGGCACCTGGGCAACAAGGGCGTGTGGGCGCTGCCACAGGGCAAGGCCTACTAC
>NZ_JBFUMN010000207.1:0-706 GCF_054049335.1 Roseateles sp. P5_E1 | reverse complement strand
GAGTTGACCGGATGGCCCGCCGCACCCGTGCCGAGATGCAAGAGACCCGCGCCGCCCTGTTGGCCACCGCGCATGCGGTATTCACCACGCATGGCTATGCCGACGCCTCGATGGACGATCTGACCGCGCAGGCAGGGCTCACCCGTGGCGCGCTTTACCACCACTTCGGCGACAAAAAGGGATTGCTGCAGGCCGTGGTGGCGCAGCTGGATACCGCGATGGATGTCCGACTACAGACGATTTCGGCCACGGCTGCCGATCCGTGGGAAGGCTTTCGCAGCCGCTGCCATGCCTACCTGGAGATGGCCCTGGAGCCGGACATCCAACGCATCGTGCTACGCGATGCGCGTGCGGTCCTGGGCGGCGCATCACCGGAAGCGCAGCGCCATTGCGTCGCCTCGATGCAGGCCCTGCTCGAAAATCTCATGCGCCTTGGCGTGGTGGCGGACGCCAGCCCGCAGGCGCTGGCTTCGCTGATATACGGCAGCCTCGCCGAAGCGGCGTTCTGGATTGCCGAGGGACCCGGGGCGTCGGAACGACTGACGCACGCACAGGCCGCGCTTGATCTGCTGCTGCGCGGCTTGCTTGCCTCCCGTTAGCGGCCGGTCACGACGGCGGGCCGTGACCCGGCATCAGGCGAAATCGAAGTCCATCGCCGGACCGGCCGTGCCGACGAATTCGCCCTGCACGTAGTCCACCCCGGCAC
>NZ_JBFUMN010000206.1:0-706 GCF_054049335.1 Roseateles sp. P5_E1 | reverse complement strand
CAGCATCCCTGGCGGGCGTCGACTCAGCGTGAGCTATGTGGGCCTGAGCTACCTGATGTCCGAGCGGATCCGTTACCGCACCAAGCTGACCGGGCTGGACAATGGCTGGATCGAACGCGGCCAGCAGCGCAGCGTCGAATTCGTCGGCCTGCCGCCGGGCAACTACACCCTGCACGTGTCCGCGGCGCATCCCGGCGGCAGCTGGAGCGACAGCGAGGCGGTATGGGAGTTCACCGTTGAACCGTTCCTGTGGCAGCGGCGCACGGTGCAGCTGATCGGCGTGCTGCTGTTGGTGGCCGGGCTGATCGCGCTGTACCGCTATCTGATCAACCGCTACAAGGCCAGCAACATCCGCCTGGCGCGGATGGTCGACGAGGCCACGCGCGACCTGCAGGCGCAGACGGTCAACCTGCAGGCCTTGAACCAGGAAAAAACCGAGCTGGCCGACCGGCTGGCGGTGCAGGCCGAGCAGTTCGGGCGGCAGGCGCGCGAGGATGCGTTGACCGGGCTGCCCAACCGGCGCGCGTTCGACGAAGCGCTGGCGCGCGATTTCGCCCGCTCCCAGCGCAGCGGCCATCCGTTGTGCCTGGTGGTCCTGGACATCGACCACTTCAAGGAGGTCAACGACCAGCACAGCCACAGCGTCGGCGACCTGGTGCTGGTGGAAGTGGCGCGGGTGATCGCCTCGGCCTGCCGCGACTCGGAC
>NZ_JBFUMN010000205.1:0-707 GCF_054049335.1 Roseateles sp. P5_E1 | reverse complement strand
GCGTGCGTGGCATCAGCAGCAGCGCGCCGGACAGCGCCGGCACCGGCTGCAGCGACTGGTTCGGATCAGCAGGGAGGGCCAGCTTCGCGCCCTGCCCGGGCGAGCGCAGCATCGCGCCGAAATCCGGATCGCGACGGCGCACCGCCGCATCGGGCTGGCCGTGCTCATCGACCTGTTCGACCCCGAGCAGGCAGTCACCGATGCCCCTCGCCCGCTCGCACAGCTGCGCCAGGGTCTCGGCGTCGACCATCAGGTCCGGGTTGATGAAGGCCAGCCACGGTGCCTGGCTGGCGGCCACGCCCTGGTTGTTGGCGGCGGCAAAGCCGGGGTTGTCCGGATTGGCGATGAAACGCACGCGCGGGTCAGCGCTGGCGTGGCGCTGCATGATCTCCAGGGTGCCGTCGCTGGACCCGTTGTCCACCACCCGGATCTCGACCACGCCACGGGCGGCGCGCAGCCGGGTCAGGCAGCTGTCCAGGGTGCTGGCACTCTGGTAGCTGACGATGATCGCGGCAATGGCAAGGCTCAAGCAGGTGACTCCGGTGGGGCGGCGGGCACGGCGAACTGATCGCCCTGGGACCGCGGCATTATCGCCTGCCGGTGCAGCTGCTGCAGTGTGTCGCGCATCTGGCGCAGCGGGTCGGTCATCAGGAACGCGGCCAGCCGCGGCTGCCAGCCGGGCCAGCGCGTGCCGAGCGCGTCCATGT
>NZ_JBFUMN010000204.1:0-707 GCF_054049335.1 Roseateles sp. P5_E1 | reverse complement strand
TGGTTACCCGGAACAGTGAGGACTCTCCCATGCGCCTGAGCAGTACCAGCTTCCACAACGGCCAGCCGATCGCGGCCGAATTCGCCGCCGGCGATGCCAACGGTTTCGCCGCCAACCGCAACCCGCAGCTGGCCTGGAGCGAGGTGCCCGAGGGCACCCGTTCGTTCGCGTTGCTGTGCATCGACCCGGACGTGCCGACGGTGCCGGAAACGGTCGGTCGCCACGATTGCAGCGTGCCGCGCGACCAGCCGCGCGCGGATTTCGTGCACTGGGCGATGGCCGACATCCCTGCCAGCGTGCACGACATCGCCGCCGGCAGCTGCAGCGAGGGCTTCACGGTCAAGGGCAAAACCGCACCGGCCGGACCCGCCGGCGCGCGCCAGGGCCTGAATGATTTCACCGGCTGGTTCGCCGGCAATCCGGACATGGCCGGGCAGTACCTGGGCTATGACGGCCCGTACCCGCCGTTCAACGACGCGCGCATGCACCGGTATTTCTTCCGTGTGTTCGCCCTCGACGTGGCGCAGCTGGACCTGCCCACCCCGTTCACCGGCGCCGATGTGCACCGTGCGATGCACGGCCACGTGCTGGCCGAAGCGGCGCTGCATGGCACCTACACGTTGAACCCGGCATTGGCCTGATCGGCGTCCAGCCAACGCCCTCGCGCGATGCCGAATAATGCCGGCCGCTGGCCGGCTCCTCATGAA
>NZ_JBFUMN010000203.1:0-707 GCF_054049335.1 Roseateles sp. P5_E1 | reverse complement strand
TCCTGTCATCGATTTGGCCTGCTAGCGCCCAGACGGTCACCTATATACATACCGATGCTCTAGGTTCGGTCGTGGCTGAGTCTGACGCAAGCGGAAATGTGACCAGGAGATATGACTACGAGGCCTATGGGGYGGTCGTGGGCGACGAGGTTCCTAATGGGCCTGGTTACACCGGGCATGTGAGTGATCCGGCTACCGGCCTGAGCTACATGCAGCAGCGCTACATGGATCCGCAGTTGGGCGTCTTCCTGTCGGTAGATCCCGTGTCTGCATATCAGCAGCCTGTGGTGCAGTTCAACCGGTACCGATACGCAAACGGGAACCCATACAGGTTTACAGACCCGGACGGGCGAAACGCTGCAGCTTTGGTGCCATTGCTGATCATACCAATCGTGGTTGGCGCTACGTACTACGCGACGACGACACCGGAGCGACGTGCTGAACTTGGCAACAAGTTGGAGGGGGCTATAAAGGGCTTGGTGCAAAAGGCCGAGCCGGCTACTCCGGAACCTGCACTTCAGGACGGTGGGTCGATAGCGGGCGACACAAAGACGGGAAGCGAAGGAGGGACAAGTGGAAAAGCCGCGGGTGGCGAGCGGGGAACCATTTACGTTGATTCGAAAGGCAACGCCATCCCGACACCTCCGGGTGGCAAGATTGAAGGCTCACCAGATGGGCGGTTTGTACAAGCCAAGGGCCCTGACGGC
>NZ_JBFUMN010000202.1:0-708 GCF_054049335.1 Roseateles sp. P5_E1 | reverse complement strand
TGCCGAACACCAGCACCGTCACCGCCAGCGCGACGCCGCAGCCGATCAGCAGCGAGGCGGCCACCAGCAGGATCGGGCGCAGCGAACGGAAGGCCAGCCAGACCAGCAGCAGCACGGCGGCCAGCGAGCCCCAGCCGATCGTGTTGATCTCGCGGTTGGCCTGTACCGCGGCCGCTTCAGCATGCAGCGGCACGCCGGCGCGCAGTACCTCCAGCCCGGGCGCCTGCTTGTCGGCTGCGGCGGTCGCCGCATCCAGCAGCGTGTCGATATGACGCTCGCCATCGAGCTGGAACGCCGAGCCGACCGTGTCGTACTGCACGATCGACCAATGCTTGCCATCGGCTTCAAGGAGGCCGTCATCGCCCACGCGCAGGCCCGACCCCAGCGCACGCTCCTGCCACCACTGCGGCCACAGCGACAGCGGGTCCTGCCGCCATTCGGTCAGCCGGGGCGCGCCCATCGGGCCGTACAGCGCCGCCAGTGCCGATTCGGCCAGCCCATCGACCGGCTGGGCCTGCAGGCGCTGGCGCTGGTCGCTGGTGAGCAGACGGTCGCGGTAGGGCGCGTAAAAGGCGCGCGCCTGTTCGAACCAGCCTTCGATCGACCCGCTTTCCACCAGCAGCGCCTTGCCCTCGGCGCTGTCGCGCAGCGAGGCGCGGAAGGCCTGTTCGGCCGCTTTGGTCTGCGCCGCGTCGGCGCTGCCCAGCA
>NZ_JBFUMN010000201.1:0-708 GCF_054049335.1 Roseateles sp. P5_E1 | reverse complement strand
GCACGACGGCGCACCACCTGGGCCTGGCCTATGCGTGGCTGGCCAAACCGATCGTCGAAGGCGGCCTGGCCGCCCTCTCGTTCCTGCTGATGYGGCACTTCGTCTATCGCTGAACAGCCGGCGCAGTAACCGGGCACCGGTGCGGTGCCCGGCCGGGGTCAGGCTATTCGCACTTCAGCGCGCTGGCGACCTGGGCGAACTGGTCGTTGGCCGACGTGCAGCCCGCCTCCAGCGCCGTTTTGTCGTGCATGGTGGCCCACTGCGCCTTGGCCTGGTCCACGCCCTGCTGGAAGGCAGCGGCCGTCTGTGGGTTGGACTTGTCGAAGCAGGCCTTGGCGCGGGTCAGGTAGGCCTCACAGGCCTGGGGCAGGCCCGCGCCGATGCCGGCATCGGTGGACGCTGCAGCGGTGGACGGTGCAGCCGCCGCCGGGGTTGGGGTAGCAGGCGCGGCAGCGTCGTCCTTCTTGCCACACGCCACCAGGCCGGTGAGGGCCACCGCGAGAATCAATGCGTTCTTGAACATGATCATTCCTTGATTGAAGCGTCAGGGGTTTCCAATGCCTGCATGTCAGTCTCCGGTCGCGCACGTCCGGGGGCATGTCGGCAGGTGCACTTCTAGCAGCAAACTCCAGTCGCGTCATGCTGCAGCCGAACGTGCAGGCAACCGGTCCCGACTCATCCTCCGGTCGGCGCCGACCGGGCGCGTGC
>NZ_JBFUMN010000200.1:0-708 GCF_054049335.1 Roseateles sp. P5_E1 | reverse complement strand
AGGCGATGCCGGCTTCGCGCAGCATCAGCGCCAGCAGCCGCGCCGGGTAGGTGGCCAGGTCTGGATCGGCGGCAAGTGCCTGGACAAGGACTGCACCCGCTCGGACGTCAAGGTCATCACCGTGCAGGATTGACCGGCCCTGCCCGCCCTTCCGGCCTCGAGGACCGGGAGGGCGGGCATGTCAGGATCACGCCTTGGGCGTGAGCTTCAGCAGGCGCCCGTTCTTGCCGTCTTCCAGCAGCCAGATCGCACCGTCTGGGCCCTGCTCCACTTCGCGGATGCGCTCGCCCATGTTGAAGCGTTCGGCTTCATGCGCGCTGTCGCCGTCGAAGGCCACGCGCACCAGCGCCTTGGACGACAGCCCGCCGATAAAGCCGCTGCCCTTCCACTGCGGGAACTGCGTCCCGCTGTAGATGATGAAACCGGCCGGCGAAATCACCGGGGTCCAGCTCACCTTGGGCGCTGTGAATTCGGGGCGTGTGGCGTGGTCGGGAATATCGCGGCCGTCGTAATGGTTGCCGTTGGACACGATCGGATAGCCGTAGTTGGCGCCGCGCTCGATCAGGTTGAGTTCGTCGCCGCCGGCCGGGCCCATCTCGTGCACCCACAATTTGCCGCGCGCATCGAAGGCGATGCCCAGTGCATTGCGGTGCCCCAGCGACCAGACCTGTGCGGCCACGCCGCCCTGCGAGGCGAACGGGTTGTCGG
>NZ_JBFUMN010000199.1:0-708 GCF_054049335.1 Roseateles sp. P5_E1 | reverse complement strand
GTTCGAAGGTGGTGGTCGGGGTGGTGAGCGAGTTGTAGGCGTAGCGCAGCCACGGGCTGTCCGGCTCGGGATTGGCGGCCAGGCCCATCGAGTAGGCCGGTTCGTCGGCCTTGACGTAGTCCTGGCGACCGTCCGGGTACAGCAGGCGGATCCGCTCCAGGCCATTGGAGCGCTCGGCGATCGCGCTGAAGCCGTCGAACAGCTCGAAGCCTTCGACCAGCACCGCATCATCGTGCGCGACCCAGTCGGTCCACTGCTTGCGCGAGGTGGCATTGCTCGGCGCGGTCACGATCTTGAAGTTCTTCGCATCGGCATCGTTGGTACGGATCACCCAGCGACCGTTGAAGTGGTCGGCATCGTATTCGACGTCGCGCGCACGCGCGGCCAACAGCGTGAATGCCTGTGGATCGGCGGCCGGTGCGTAGCGTGTTTCCGAGCTGACCGTGCTGTGCAGTTCGATGGTGAGGTACTTATCGTCGCGGGTGCGGCCCACGCCCATGTAGAAGCTGTCGTCCTTCTCTTCGTAGACCAACACGTCGCTGCTGGTCGGCGTGCCCAGCACGTGCTTCTTCACCCGTACGGTGAGCAGGGTTTCCGGGTCGTTCTCGACGTAGAACAGGGTGCGGTTGTCATCGGCCCAGACCACGTTCGGGGAGACGTTCTCGATGCGGTCCGGCAGCACCTGGCCGGTGCGCAGGTCCTTGAAGC
>NZ_JBFUMN010000198.1:0-709 GCF_054049335.1 Roseateles sp. P5_E1 | reverse complement strand
GCATCTGGTTGGAGATGCCAAACAGCGGCCACAGGGTCTGGATGCCGCCGAAGGGATCCTTGACGCCGGTGTACAACAGGTAGCCCCACAGCGCCACGCAGCCTGCGGTGGCGATGATGTTCGCCGTCCACGACTCGGTCTTCTTCAGCGCCGGCACGAAGTTGCCCAGCAGGTCCTGCAGCATGAAGCGACCGGCACGGGTCCCGGCATCGACCGCGGTCAGGATGAACAGCGCTTCGAACAGGATCGCGAAGTGGTACCAGAACGCCATCATCGCGTTGCTGCCGCTGGGAATGGCCTGGTGCAGGATCTGCGCGATACCCACTGCCAGCGTCGGTGCGCCACCGGCACGGTGCAGGATGGTCGGCTCGCCGATGGCCAACGCGGTGGCTTCCAGCTGCTCGGGGGTGATCGCAAAGCCCCAGGTGGTGGAGATGTAGTGCGCGGCCGATACAGCGTCCGGACCGATCACCGATGCCGGGCTGTTCATGGCGAAGTAGATGCCCGGATCGATGATCGAGGCCGCCACCAGTGCCATCACCGCGACGAASGMYTCCATCAGCATGCCGCCGTARCCGATGTAGCGCATGTGGCGCTCATTGGCCAGCAGCTTGGGCGTGGTGCCCGAGGCGATGAGTGCGTGGAAGCCGGACACCGCGCCGCAGGCGATGGTGATGAACAGGAACGGGAACATGCCGCCCTTCCACAC
>NZ_JBFUMN010000197.1:0-710 GCF_054049335.1 Roseateles sp. P5_E1 | reverse complement strand
GTTGTGCGGTTGGCCTTGGTTCTCTGGCATCCGACCTCACTCGCCTGAAACCTGGCGCCCCGCCCAGCCCTACCCTCCACAACGTAGAAGGCCCGGCAATGCCGGGCCTTCTGCTGCCGCTGCAACCGGGTCGGTTACAGGTTCGCCTCTTCGGTCTGCACCTTGTAATGCTTGCGCATCGCGTCGATGTAGGCCTTGGCTGCGGCCATGCCATCGATCTGGTTCAGCTGATCGGTGAAGGCCTTCTTCTGCTCCGGCAGGACCTCGGCCAGGTTGGCCGGGGTCACCTTGGTGACCGCGTACACCAGGTAACGGCCCTGCACGGCCACCTTGCCGTAGCTCGGCTTGCCTTCGGTCGGTGCCTGCGCGCCGAACACGGCACGGTTGATCTCCGGGGTCGGGACCGGCTGGGTGCGCGGCAGGCCCGGCAGCGGGCTCACCTGCAGCTTCTCGCTGACCGCGAGCGCCTGCAGGGTCTGCCCCGCCTTGAGCTTGGCCAGCAGCGCGTCAGCGGCCTTCTCCGAGGCCTGGCGGCTACGGTCGGTACGGATCGCGGCAATCACCTGCTCACGCGCCTTGACCAACGGCAGCGCCTGTTCCGGGCTGTGGTCGGTCACCCGGATCATCACGTTGTGGTTCGGTGCGATCTCGATCGGGTCGCTGACCGTGCCGTCCTGGGTGAGGATGTCGGAGAACGCGGCGCGCAGCAC
>NZ_JBFUMN010000196.1:0-711 GCF_054049335.1 Roseateles sp. P5_E1 | reverse complement strand
TGGCATGGGTGTGTCCTTGACGACTACGAAGCACGGTGGAGCGAAGGACCGTTTGTTCGGCGCATGGTCTCACAAGGTCAGGTGCTGAATGCGCCCCTGAACCCAGTGGTCGCCGGGTAGGCGTAGGTATCGGCGGACTTCCGGGGCGGGAACCGGTGGTAGCCTAGGCCCTGCAGCGGCATGACAGCCCACCAGGCCGTCGCCGCGATCGGCGCCTGGCGGTGGCTTCACGCCATGGCGCGCGTCCGCCCGCCCAGCAGGGCAACAGGGTTGTAAAATGGCCTTCCGTTGACGTGTGGCTGAGGCTCATCGCAATGCCCTATACAAACAGCGACGCGATAGATCGGCTGCGCGATCAGATCCCTTCCTTCCGGTGCATTGTCGGGTGCCACGACTGCTGCGGTCCGGTTACGGTGTCGACCGAGGAAATGGCGCGCCTGCCCATCAAGAGCGAGGCCGAGCGTGATGCTGCCCTGGCTGAGCTCAGTTGCCCCTACCTGGGCAAGCAGGGGTGCGAGGTCTACGCCGAGCGCCCGCTGATCTGCCGTTTGTTCGGAACCACGCCTCGTCTGCGCTGCCCCAATGGCCAGCGGCCGGTCTATATGATCGATGAGGCAGTGGAAGACGAGATCCATCGCTTTCTTCGCAGCACGCGGCAGGTGCTGCTTTAGCCTGGCGGGCCTGCATTGAGCTGGCCGCAACGTCTTGCAT
>NZ_JBFUMN010000195.1:0-715 GCF_054049335.1 Roseateles sp. P5_E1 | reverse complement strand
AGGTGGAAGGCGTGGTGCGCGCGCGCCATTCGGTCAACGACAAGATCCGCACCGGCAAGGTGGAAGTGATCGCCACGGCCATCACTGTCCTCAACAAGGCCGAGCCGCTGCCGTTCCACGCCCACGAGAACCCGGGCGAGGAAACCCGCCTGACGTACCGCTACCTGGACCTGCGCCGTCCGGAAATGCAGCGCATGCAGCGCACCCGCATCAAGCTGGTGCAGGCGCTGCGCCGCCACCTGGACGCCACCGGCTTCCAGGACATCGAAACCCCGATCCTGACCAAGGCCACCCCGGAAGGCGCGCGCGACTTCCTGGTGCCCGCGCGCATGCACCCGGGCGAGTTCTACGCCCTGCCGCAGAGCCCGCAGCTGTTCAAGCAGATCCTGATGGTGGCCGGCTTCGACCGCTACTACCAGATCGCGCGCTGCTTCCGCGACGAAGCCCTGCGTGCCGACCGCCAGCTGGAATTCACCCAGCTGGACATGGAGTTCGCCTTCGTCCGCGAACAGGACGTGCAGGACTTCGTGGAAAGCATGATCCGCGCCATCTTCAAGGAAGTGGTCGACGTGGAGCTGGCCGCCAGCTTCCCGCGCATGACCTGGGCCGAGGCGATGCGTCGCTATGGGTCGGACAAGCCGGACCTGCGCATCGCGCTGGAGCTGGTCGACGTGGCCGAGCTGGTCAAGACCAGTGAATTCCCGGTGTTCACCGC
>NZ_JBFUMN010000194.1:0-715 GCF_054049335.1 Roseateles sp. P5_E1 | reverse complement strand
GTGCAGACCGTCCGCCAGCAATGGCCCGGCCTTCACATCCTCGGCGCCATTCCCGCACGCGATGGCGGGAGCATCCTGTTCCTGGGGGAGGCCGACGCCTGGCTGGTGCGGGAGCGGGCCAACAACATCGCCGTGGACCTGCGCACCGGGCACGTGATCGGCATGCATGACGGCCGTGCGCTGGGGGTCCATCAGCGTATCGCCGAAATGGCCGATCCCCTGCACTTCGGCAGCTTCGGCGGTTGGCCCATCCGACTGCTCTGGTTGCTGGCCGGCACGCTGTTGACCGGGCTGTGCTTCACCGGCGTGTATCTCTACGGACTTCGCACAGTGGATTCGCTGCGATCAGCAGCCAAAAGGCGGCAGACATGAGTCATGAAAAACTGCCCGGCCCGTGGCGCGCGGCGTGGCACGGCATGGGTCGTTGGCGATGGCTGTGGCTTGCCCTGCTGCTGGTATGGGCGTCGCTGGTGCCGCTGGAGGCAATGAAGTAGCGGGGCTCACCCGTCTAGACGACCTGAATTGGCTACGTCCAGATCCAACACCGCCCTGCGGGGCGGCGTTGGTAGCAGGCGTCGACAATGCTGCAACCTGCTTCGAGTCCTTCAATGTGAAGAGTCCGCAGCGGCCTCAGCCCGGTACGAAATGCCGCATCAGGTGTAGTTCCTCGATGGCAGCCAAGTAAGGGGCGAAACGTGCATCGCCACCGGCAAAC
>NZ_JBFUMN010000193.1:0-715 GCF_054049335.1 Roseateles sp. P5_E1 | reverse complement strand
CATCATCAGCGTCCAGCTCGACCCGGACCTGATCTCCAAGGCGGCCGCCGGCCCCACCCGCATCCGCCTGCGCACCAGCGCCCGCTTCAGTGCGTACGACCGTGCCCAGCTGTTCCACCACGAAGCACTGGTGCATTCGCTGACCGCACTCAATGGACGCGAGCAGCCGCACCTGCCCAGCCTGGCGTTGTCCTCCCCGCGTGTGACCGCCACCCAGGAGGGCCTGGCCACCTTCGCCGAGCAGATCACCGGCAGCATCGACATCGAGCGCCTCAAGCGCATCAGCCTGCGGACCGAAGCGATCGCGATGGCGCGCGAGGGCGCCGATTTCATCCAGGTATTCCGCTACTTCTGCGCCGAAGGGCAGAACAACGAGGAGAGCTTCGCCTCTGCCCAGCGCGTCTTCCGCGGCGTGCCACCGACCGGCGGCGCTGCATTCACCAAGGACACCGTGTACCTGCGCGGGCTGGTGTCTGTACATACCTTCTTCCGCCACATGCTTGCCGAAGACCGCCTGCAGGTGTGCCGCTGGTTGTTCGCCGGCAAGATGTCGCTGACCGATGCGATCGCCTTCGCACCGCTGTTCGAAGAAGGCATCCTGCGCCCGCCCCGCTGGTTGCCACACTGGGTCAGCCGCGCCAACGGGCTGGCCGGCATGCTGGCGTTCTCGCTGTTCGCCAACCGCATCCGCATGGACCAGCTGGTCGCCGAATGA
>NZ_JBFUMN010000192.1:0-717 GCF_054049335.1 Roseateles sp. P5_E1 | reverse complement strand
CAGGTAAAACGGGGCGAACGCGCGCCCGGCCGCATCGGCGCGCTGGGCCATGATCGCAAAGCCGGCGCCGAACAACAGCGAGAACAACGTGAAGAATTTGCCCTGCACCAGCACGTAAATGGCCGCGTCGACCCCGTAATCCAACCCGTGCCACTGCGGATCGATGCCGGTGAAGGCCAGATCCAGCGGTCCGCTGAAGGCCTCCATGTTCATCAGCAGGATGCCCAGCAGGGCGAACCCGCGCAGGATGTCCAGCACCGCGATGCGCTCGCCGACGGCGACCGGCTGCAGGGRAAGGGAAGCGGCGTTCACAGGCAATCCGTGGATCTGGGCAGTCATTATGCCGTCGCGCCACGCGCGCGGGTCGCCCTGTCGCAGATACGCAACGGCCCGCCGAAGCGGGCAGTTGCATCACCTTCGATACCGGCCATCAATGCCGGTCGCAGTGGTTACTGCTTAGTGCTGGTGRCCGCCWTCGCCATGCACGTGGCCGTGCTCGAGTTCTTCGGCCGCGGCGGCGCGCACGTCGACGATCTCGACCGAGAAATACAGGTCCTTGCCGGCCATCGGGTGGTTCAGGTCGACGTCGACCACGCTCATGCCGACCTTCTCCACGGTGACCGCGCGCGGGCCGAAGTTGGTCTGCAGCACGACCTGCTGGCCCGGAATCAGCTTGGTGGTGCCGAAATGCTTCTTCGGCACGCGCTGGGTCAGGCC
>NZ_JBFUMN010000191.1:0-717 GCF_054049335.1 Roseateles sp. P5_E1 | reverse complement strand
CCTGACTGTCGTTGCGCCCCAGGTATTCAATGCTGCCATCGGCTCGCCAGCGGGCCAGGTCACCGCTGCGGTAAACCCGCCCACCGGCAGCATCGAACGGGTCGACTATGAAGCGCTCGGCGGTCAATGCCGGCTGATTCAGGTATCCACGCGCTACCTGCACCCCGGCAATCAGCAGCTCGCCCGCCACACCGATCGGTACCGGCTGCAGGTGGCGATCCACGATATGGATCCGGGTATTGGCGATCGGACGCCCGATCGGAACCGTGTCGCTACCGGCGACGCATCGCCAACAGGTCACATCCACCGCCGCCTCGGTGGGACCATACAGGTTGTACAGCGCCACCTGCGGCAACGCCTCCAGCAGCCGGTTCTGCAGCGGGGCAGGCAGTGCCTCGCCGCTGCACAGGATCTGCCGCACCCCGGCACACCCGCTGACGTCGGCCTCATCCAGGAAAACCTGCAACATCGAGGGTACGAAGTGCAGCACGCTGATCGCCGAAGAGCTGATCACGCCGGCCAGGTAGTACGGGTCTTGGTGGCCTCCGGGCCGCGCCAGCACCAGCCGTGCCCCGGCCAACAGCGGCAGGAAGAATTCCCARACCGACACGTCAAAACCGAACGGGGTCTTCTGCAACACACGATCTTCACTGCCAAGAGCGAATTCCTCCTGCGCCCATAGCAAGCGATTGACGACACCATCGTGCTGGTTCATCA
>NZ_JBFUMN010000190.1:0-718 GCF_054049335.1 Roseateles sp. P5_E1 | reverse complement strand
TCCTGGAACCGCGCCTGCAATGTGCCGGCGGTATGCGCATGCACGACCCGGTCTACCTGCAGCGCGCGCGCGCACTGTGCGATGCCAACGGCGCGTTCCTGATCGCCGACGAGATCGCCACCGGCTTCGGCCGCACCGGCACGATGTTCGCCTGCGAGCCGGCCGGGGTGATGCCCGACCTGCTGTGCCTGTCCAAAGGCCTGACCGGCGGGTTCCTGCCGCTGTCGGCGGTGCTGGCCACCCAGGCGCTGTACGACGCGTTCCTGGACGATTCGCGCGAGCGCGCGTTCCTGCACTCGCACAGCTACACCGGCAATCCGCTGGCCTGCGCCGCCGCRCTGGCSACGCTGGACATCTTCGCCGGCGAAGACGTGATCGCGCGCAACCGCAGCACCGCCGAGGTGATGCGCACACTGGCCGCTCCGTTCAATGACCACCCGCACGTGGCCGATGTGCGCCAGGCCGGGATGGTGGTGGCCTTCGAACTGACCCGCAATGGCGACAAACGCACGCCCTTCCCCGCCGAGGCGCGGGTGGGGCTGCACGCCTATACGGCCGCGCTCAAGCGTGGGGTGGTGCTGCGGCCGCTGGGCAACGTGCTGTACTGGATGCCGCCGTACTGCGTGGAAGACGAACACCTGGACCTGCTGGCCCAGACCACCCTGGCTGCAATCGAGGAGGCCGTTGCATGCGCATGACCCGGTGCCATATCGACACC
>NZ_JBFUMN010000189.1:0-718 GCF_054049335.1 Roseateles sp. P5_E1 | reverse complement strand
CACCTTGATCTCGCGGCCACGCCGCTCGAACTCCCACGCGTACAGCCCGCCCAACGTGGGTAGGCGCATGTTGATGCAGCGATGTCGGGTGAGGTCCGAAGGCGCCTTGGGCACACCGTGCTGTTCGAAGTACGCCGGGGTGGCCACCGCCGCCATGCGGATGGCCGGACCGATCGGCACGGCGATCATGTCCTTGTCGATGTTCTCGCCCAGCCGGATGCCGGCATCGAAGCGGTCGGCCACGATATCGCGCAGTGCATAACTGACATCGAACTCGATGCGCACGTCCGGGTAGGTGTGCATCAGCGGCATCAGCCGTGGCAGCAGCAGGGTGCGCAGCGGATGGTCGCCGCTGGTCAGGCGCACGCGTCCGGCTGGCTTGTCGCGCAGTTCGGTCAACGCATCCAGCTCCGATTCGATCTCATCGAAGCGATGACCAATCGCGGCCAGCAGCCGCTCGCCGGCCACGGTGACCGACACGCTGCGCGTGGTCCGGGTCAGCAGCCGGATCTGCAGGCGCTCTTCGAGCAGCTTGATTGCCTGGCTGAGCGCGGACTGGCTCACCCCCAGTACCCCGGCGGCACGGGTGAAGCTGCCTTCGCGCGCGACAGTGATGAAGGCGAGCAGGTCGTTGAGGGTGCGTCTGGCCATGCCGCAGTGTGCCACGGCGATTGATAAGCCTGGGTAATAGACCCATCCGTGATTGGACGTCTTATCG
>NZ_JBFUMN010000188.1:0-721 GCF_054049335.1 Roseateles sp. P5_E1 | reverse complement strand
GAGCTGGAGGGCGGGGTCAAGCTGGTCGATGCACTGATGGCCCCGACCCGCCTGTACGTCAAGCCGATCCTGGCGCTGCTGAAGAGCCACGGCGCGGCCATTCACGGCATGGCCCACATCACCGGCGGCGGCCTGACCGAGAACATCATCCGTGTGGTGCCTGAAGGCCTTGGCCTGAACATCCAGGCCGATGCCTGGACCCTGCCGCCGGTGTTCCAGTGGCTGCAGAAGGAAGGCGCCGTGGCGGACGCCGAGATGTGGCGCACCTTCAACTGCGGCATCGGCTTCGTGCTGATCGTGGCCGCCGACCAGGTCCAGGCCGTCTCCGCCGCCGTCTCCGCGCAGGGCCTGGATCACTGGACGATCGGTGAAGTCACCACCGCCAGCGGTGCCGAACGCGTGCGGATCGGCTGATCCACGTCGTGGCGCCCCGCCTGGAGGCCGACACGCCACCGACGCTGCCGGCCTCGCCGCCGGCCGTGCCGGCTGCGCGACTGTCGCACAACGACGTGTCGCAGCTGCGCACGCTGTCGATCCTGCATTTCGTGCTGGCCGGCTTCGTGGCCTTTTTCTCGCTGTGTCCGCTGATCTACCTGTTCCTCGGCATCGCGCTGCTGAGCGGCTCGATGCCGCTCGATGGTGGTGCGTCGGGCGCGCTGGGTGCCGAAGCGGTCGGGGTGATGTTCGTGGTGATGTCGCTGTTCTTCATCCTCGCCGGCAA
>NZ_JBFUMN010000187.1:0-726 GCF_054049335.1 Roseateles sp. P5_E1 | reverse complement strand
GCCTACATCCACGCGACGCGACCACAACGTGAATACCACGCCACCATCCACCCTCGTCATCGTCAGCGGCATGTCCGGCTCGGGAAAGTCGGTCGCGCTCAATACCTTCGAGGACCTGGGCTTCTACTGCGTCGACAACCTGCCCGCCGAACTGCTGCCGCAATTCGTGCAGAGCGTGAACAGCGACAGCAATTCGCCGGAGAAGCTGGCCGTCGGCATCGACGTGCGCAATCGCCGGGACCTCACCAACCTTCCGACCTGGCTGTCGGCCGTGGGGGCGATGGGCATGGACCCCAAGCTGGTCTTCTTCGATGCCAGCGACGAGGTCCTGCTCAAGCGCTATGCCGATACCCGGCGCCGCCATCCATTGAGCCAGCTTGGCCTGTCGTTGCTCGATGCGATCGCGCTCGAGCGCCAGGTACTGCGCCCGCTGCGGCAAGTCGCCGATGCGGTGGTCGAGACCAGCAGCATGAACGTGCACAAGCTGCGCCGGCACGTCGTCACGGAGTTCGCCATCGGCGGCACCACAGCGGTTTCCCTGCTGTTCGAATCCTTCGCCTATCGCCGCGGCGTGCCCAGCGACGCCGACTTCGTCTTCGACGCGCGCGCGCTCCCGAACCCGCACTGGGATGCCACCCTGCGTCCGCTGTCCGGCCGCGATGCGGGCGTCCGCGACTACCTGGACGCCGAGGCGGACGTGGCGAAATTCGTCGAACAGGTCTCGGC
>NZ_JBFUMN010000186.1:0-729 GCF_054049335.1 Roseateles sp. P5_E1 | reverse complement strand
GTGCACACCGAGGTGGAGCCGGCGCTGGCCTATATCCGCGAGAAGGGCGCGCCGATCGTGGTCAAGGCCGACGGCTTGGCCGCCGGCAAGGGCGTGATCGTGGCGATGACCCTGGCCGAGGCCGAGGACGCCGTGCGTGACATGCTCTCGGGCAACGCGTTCGGCGMYGCCGGCGCRCGCGTGGTGATCGAGGAATWCCTCGACGGCGAGGAAGCCAGCTTCATCTCGATGGTSGACGGCACCACCGCGCTGCCGATGGCCACCTCGCAGGACCACAAGCGGGTCGGCGACGGCGACACCGGTCCCAACACCGGCGGCATGGGCGCGTACTCGCCGGCCCCGGTGGTGACCGATGAGGTGCATGCCCGCGTGATGCGCGAGGTGGTCAACCCGACCGTGCAGGGCATGATCGCCGACGGCATTCCGTTCACCGGCTTCCTCTATGCAGGCCTGATGATCGATGCCGACGGCGCGCCGAAGGTGATCGAATTCAACGTGCGCTTCGGCGACCCGGAAACCCAGCCGGTGATGCTGCGCCTGCAGTCGGACCTGGTGGACCTGCTCGACGCGGCCATCGATGCACGCCTGCACGCGGTGGAAGCGCAGTGGGATCGGCGTCCGTCGCTGGGTGTGGTCATGGCCGCATCGCCCTACCCGGAAACCCCGATCACCGGCGATGTGATCCACGGGTTGGACGCGGTGCCGACGAGCGCCAAGGTGTTCCACGCT
>NZ_JBFUMN010000185.1:0-735 GCF_054049335.1 Roseateles sp. P5_E1 | reverse complement strand
GTGATGCGCAGCGACAGGTTGGCGTCGGGATAGACGAACTCGCCCTTGCTCTTCTTGTAGTCGGCCAATGCCTGCAGATACAGCGGGCGCGAGACCAGCGACTCGCCTTCGCGGGTCTTCTTCTGTTCTTCCTGCTTGAGCAGCGCCGGCATCACCGCCACCGCGTACTGGATGGCCGGATCGGTGCTGGCTTCGAAGGCGGCACGGTCGGCCTTGAACCACTTCAGGCGCTCGTCCAGGCTGCCCAGCTGCGTGCCGGCCAGCTTGCCGACCAGGCCATCGATGGCGGCCTTGTCGCTGCCCGCCAGCCACTGGTTGAGCACCTCGTTGTTGCGCTGCGCGGCCGGCAGCGCAGCGTACTGGCTGAGCCAGTACGTCTGCAGCTGCTGGTCCATGCGCGCGACATAGCGGCGGTCCATCTGCTTCAGCCCGCCTTCGATCGAGGGCAGGTCGCGCTCCTGGTAACCGGCTTCGCGCTCGGCGTCCGCCTTGGCACGTTCGATCGACAGGCGGTACAGGCTGAGCGCCGAGCCCAGCACGGCGGTGTTGTTGAACTGGCTCACGATCAGGTCGCGATCGCGCGTGGCGCGGCCTTCTTCCAGGTGCTTGATCAGCTGCGCGTGCGCGGCCAGCGCCGGCTTGCCGGCCGCGCCCTGCTGCTTCAGCCACGCCAGCACGGCCGCTTCTTCGGCCTGCTTCTGGCCGGCCGCATCGATGCGCTTGAAGCCATCCAGC
>NZ_JBFUMN010000184.1:0-736 GCF_054049335.1 Roseateles sp. P5_E1 | reverse complement strand
GCGCCCGACCGGTGCGATCGCCAATATTCCGGCCGCCATCCTGGTGCTGCTGCTGACCTGGCTGTGCTACGTGGGCATCAGCAAGTCCTCGGCGATGAACATGGCCATGGTCGTGCTGAAGACCGGGCTGATCGTGCTGGTGATCATCGCCGGCTGGAAGTACGTCGACCCGGCCAACTGGACCCCGTTCATCCCCGCCAACGAGGGACCGGGCAAGTACGGCTTTGAAGGCGTACTGCGCGGCGCGGCGATGGTGTTCTTCGCCTACATCGGCTTCGAGGCCGTCTCGGTGGCCGCGCAGGAATCGCACCGGCCGCAGCGCGACATGCCGATCGGCATGCTGCTCTCGCTGGTGATCTGCACGGTGCTGTACATCGCCATGGCTGCGGTCATGACCGGGCTGGTGCCCTACGCCCTGCTGGGCACCGATGAGCCGGTGGTCACCGCCGTGGCCGCGCACCCGCAGCTGGGCTGGCTGCGCATCGTGGTCGAGATCGGCGCATTGATCGGCCTGTCTTCGGTGGTGCTGGTGATGATCATCGGGCAGCCGCGCATCTTCATGATCATGGGACGCGACGGGCTGCTGCCGCCGGTGTTCACCAAGATCCATCCCAAGTACCGCACCCCGCACATCAACACGGTGATCACCGGTATCGGCATCGCCCTGCTGGCAGCGCTGTTCCCGCTGGACATCCTCGGCGAGCTGACCTCGATGGGCACCCTGATCGCCTTCGCG
>NZ_JBFUMN010000183.1:0-744 GCF_054049335.1 Roseateles sp. P5_E1 | reverse complement strand
GCCCAGGCCGTGCAGCAGCTTGCCGGCGCGGGCTTCGGCGTCATAGGCGCCGATCTCGGCCATCTTCTGGTGCGCGGTAGCCACCGCTTCCCAGTCTTCGCGTGCGGCCGCGGCGGCTTCCTCGCGCATGACCGCAGCCACCTCGGTGTCGCCTTCGAGCACGAACTGCAGCGCCGGGTCGGGCAGCGACGGGGTCTCCTGGGCCACGCTGGCGATGCGGACCTTGCCGGGCAGGTCGACATCGCCCTTGTCCGCCTCCAGCTCGCCCTTCACGGCAGCAAACAGGCTGGACTTGCCGGCACCGTTGCGGCCGACCACGCCGACGCGGTACCCCGCGTGCAGGGTCAGGTCGACGTTGGACAACAGCAGCCGCTCGCCACGGCGCAAGGCGAAGTTACGAAGGGAAATCATCTTGGGGGTCCATATAACGGAATGGAATGTGCTGGTGAGCACCTTTCCTGCGACGTAATTCTAACGTTAACGAATACTTGACGCGCCCCGGGATGCGCGGCGGGTCGCGTTCCTCTCTCCCACGACCCCGCCTGCGCTTCCCCGGGACCCTGATGTCGAGCGTCCCGATTCACGTAAATGGTTGCTACTGCAACGTTTTTTGTGAAGATTGCGGATATTTGACAAGCGATGAATATCCCGTTAATTGATTTATTGCGCACCGCAACACCCCGCCTTCGCCGACCTGCTTCACGCCGTCGAGTTGTCGTTCCGGTGCCGCGCCATTCCTACCGG
>NZ_JBFUMN010000182.1:0-749 GCF_054049335.1 Roseateles sp. P5_E1 | reverse complement strand
CTCCACATGGGCGGGCTGGAGGTTCATTGCGTCGGGAGCACTGGAGCCAGCAGGAGACATGGGCGGCGCTTCAGCTGTCTCCGGATGATTGGTCTGCGCCTGCGGCACTTGTCTGACCACCTCGTCTGCCGTGTCGACGGCGTGGCGCCGATCGGCTTCCTCGGTTTCTCTCGACGCCTGCGCCCGCTCCGCCTCGGTGCGGCGTGCTTCGTCGTGGCGATCCATCTCAGAAGACTGCGCACGATCAGCCTCCGTGGRGAGCGGTGCACTGATGGGCGGTATCGAGGCGGCGGCCATTGCCGGAGCAACGGTGGCCTCTACAGGTCCCGACTCCCGCTGCTGCACCTCCGGCGCCAACGCCTCTTCAATGCGCTGATCAGCTACGCCCAGCGCAGCAGCGGCAGCGACCTGCTGCGCCTCGCCGATGGAGAGTCCCTCACGGTTCGCCTCGCGCAGCGCCTGTTCGTGGGCATCGCGTTCCTGGGCCGATAGTGCGGTGATGCGTAGCTCTGGGGAGTCAGGGATCGGCGCGTCTTCCTGTTGCTGTGCCCGGACCTCCGTCCACGCCCGTCGCAGCTCAGCAACGTCGGTAACGGCCACCAGATGCGCCACGCCATCGGGCCCGGTCTGATAGTAATTGATGGGGCTGTCGTAGCCATACTGGCCCGTCTCATTGCGTTGAAGTTGCTGCATCGTCTGGCCGGTGACGCCATTGGCATCCAGCGTGCGCTGCACAGCCAGCGCGATGG
>NZ_JBFUMN010000181.1:0-752 GCF_054049335.1 Roseateles sp. P5_E1 | reverse complement strand
TCCAGGCACCCCATGCAGCGGTCTTGCGTGTCTCGATGCGCAGGCCGGCGTTGCCGGTGCTGGTGTCCACGTCCTGGTCGCCGTAGCGCAGGGCGAACAGGTCGCTGCCCTGCTCGACATAGCGGTCGAGCGTGCCGCGCGAGGCATCCAGTCGCGCATACGGGGTGAACTGCCAGCTGCCACGGACCAGGTCGGCGCCGACAGACAGCGAACCGAACCACTGGCTGCCATCGCGACGGGCATGCACGAAGCTGCCGTCGCTGGTCACGTAGCGGCGCAGGTCGTAGTCCAGCAACTGGTGGCCCAACAGTGCATCCACGAACAGATGCTGGCCGGGGCTGTAGCTGCCGTACACCGCCAGGGTGAAGGCCTGGCCATCGCTGCGGCTGCCGTTCTCGCCCACATCGGTGCGGTCGCGACCGTAGCCCAGGCCGACGCCAAGGGCCAGGTCCTCACCGACCTGCAGGTCGCTGCCGAGGGTGACGCCGTCGGTGTTGAAGTCACCGCCGGCACTGCCGCGTCCGTTGGTCCGGCCGGTGCGGATCGTACCGCCCACCCACAGGCCGAGCGCTGCCTGCGCGCCAGTGCCGGTCGCGGCCGGCGCATCCAGCCCCGGTTCCCGATCGAACGGCTGGCGACGCTGGGCGTCGCAGTCACTGCCGGGCAGGCTGCCTACCGCCGGATCACAGCGCTGCGGCCCATAGGCCAGGCCCAGGTTGTTGCTGAAGCCGTTGCTGCGGCTGGCCCCATGC
>NZ_JBFUMN010000180.1:0-754 GCF_054049335.1 Roseateles sp. P5_E1 | reverse complement strand
GCGCATCGGGCAGCGGCCAGTAACGCAGGGTTTCCAGGCTGGTGCGGGTGATGTCCAGGATTTCGTCGCGGCCCGGGCGACGCTCGCGCAGCGCTTCCAGGTAGTACTCCAGGCTGGCCATGGCATCGGCCAGCGTATCCAGCTGGCGGCCACTGGGCACGCGCTGGCGGCCGATCAGTTCCACCGCGATGTACTGGCGTACGCCCTGCAGGTAGTCGGCCGGCGTGGCCAGGTCGAGCATGCGCAGCGCACCGGCGACCTCGCCAAGCAGGCGCGGTACTTCCTGCAGCTGCTGATGGTTCCAGTTGGTTTCGATGAAGGCGACGAAGTGTTCGCGTGCGGCGGCGAAGTTGGCGATCGCTTCATGCGCGAGCACTTCCACCGTGCGTCGGTTTTCCACCGCGCTCGGATCGTCTTCACCGCTGATGTTGGCACCCAGATGCGCGACCTGGTCATCCAGCGACGCGTCCACGTACAGCAGTGCGCCGGCGATATCCAGCAGCAGGCTCTCATCGATCTGCTGCTCGCCGTCGACCACCCCGCGCAGCGCATCGCGCTGCTGCACGACCACGCCACGGGCCACGCCCAGGCCCATCATGCCCAGGGTATCGGCGACCGCGCCGAGTTCGTTGACCTGGGTCTGCAGCTGTACCGGCTCGCCGCCGGTGCGCAGGTGCAGGTCCAGCGCGTCCTTGATCCGCAGGAGTTCTTCCTTGACCGCATTGCCGACGGTGTCGAGCAGCTCGCGGTTGCG
>NZ_JBFUMN010000179.1:0-757 GCF_054049335.1 Roseateles sp. P5_E1 | reverse complement strand
GTGCTGGTCTTTTTGCGTGGGCGCGAAAAAGTGCACACCCCTGCCGGGCGACACCCTTACCCTGTGCACCCTGACATCGGTCAGGCTGCCTTGCTGCAGATTCGCAATGGCGCAGCCCGCGCCACTCTGGTCCCGGTCCACTCCGGATCGCCACTGTCGGCCCCCGCCATGAAGACCCTGTCCCTGCTGAGCCTGCTCCTTGCCGCCTGCTCCGCCGTTGCGGCCAACGCCGCCGAGCCCGCCGCCGCTGCGAGCGCGTGCGTCACCCTGAGCGCCGATCAGCAGATCGTGCGTGCCAATGCCGATCGCGACGTGCTGCTGCGCAACGGCGACCAGCACTACATCGTGCGTTTCAACAACAGCTGCAACAGCGCCGCGCTGTCGCCCAAGCTGGAATTCGTCACCCCCGACCGGGCCGGCGAGCTGTGCAGCGGCGGCATCAGCAGCCTGCGCACCAAATCGCAGAAGTGCGGYATAAGCGATGTGGAGTCGATCACGGCCAAGGAGTTCGCCACGCGCGCACGGGCGCGACGCTGAGCACGTGATGGCTGGCAATGAAAAAGCCCCTTTCGGGGCTTTTTCAACGACTGCATCCACGTTACCCGGCGATCACTCCACCGTGGCAGGCAGACGCCGTTCCGGCTCGGCCTGGGCTTCCACGAACAACGCGTCGTCGCGGACATCGATGCTCACCCGGCCACCGTTGACCAGCTTGCCGAACAGCAACTCGTCGGCCAGCGGGCGCTTGACCTTGTCC
>NZ_JBFUMN010000178.1:0-760 GCF_054049335.1 Roseateles sp. P5_E1 | reverse complement strand
CCCTCGAGGAAGTGCTGCGCGTGACGGAGGAATCCTGATGCGTACACGGACGCGGCGGCGGGCGGGCGGCTGAGCATGGCGCAGTACCGCTACAAGGCGCTCAACGCCCATGGCGAGGTGTTCGATGGCCAGATGGACGCGGCCAGCGAAGCCGAGGTCGCGCTGCGTCTGCAGGACCAGGGTCACCTGCCGATGGAAGCGCGGCTGGCCAGCGAGGGGGTGGCTACCGCCTCCTCGTGGGCGGCCTTGTTGCGGCGCAAGCCGTTCGACGGTGCCGCGCTGGTCCAGTTCACCCAGCAGCTGGCCACCCTGCTGGGCGCCGGCCAGCCGCTGGACCGCGCGCTGACCATCCTGCTGGAACTGCCCGARGACGAGCGCAGCCGCCGGGTGATCACCGAGATCCGCGACGTGGTGCGCGGCGGTGCTTCGCTGTCGACGGCACTGGAACGCCAGCATGGCCTGTTCTCGCGGCTGTACGTCAACATGGTTCGCGCCGGTGAGGCCGGTGGCAGCCTGCACGACACCCTGCAGCGGCTGGCCGATTATCTTGAGCGCAGCGCCGAGTTGAAGGGCCGCGTGATCAATGCGCTGATCTACCCGGCCATCCTGCTGGCCGTGGTCGGCGGCGCGCTGCTGTTCCTGCTGGGCTACGTGGTGCCGCAGTTCGCGCTCATGTACGAAAGCCTCGACGTGGCCCTGCCGTGGTTCACCCAGTGGGTACTGGCCGCCGGCCTGGTGGTGCGCGAGGGCTGGCTGGCGA
>NZ_JBFUMN010000177.1:0-761 GCF_054049335.1 Roseateles sp. P5_E1 | reverse complement strand
GCGTTCAACGGTTGCAGCAGGTCGTGCACGGCCGAGGCGACGAAACGCGATTTGTAGCGGTTGGCCCGCTCGGCCTCGCGGCGCGCCTCGTCCAGGTCACGGGTGCGCTCGGCCACGCGGTGCTCCAGCGCATCGGCCAGCGAGCGCAGTTCACGCGCGGTGTTCTTGTAGGCGGTGATGTCGGCATAGCTGGTGACAAAGCCGCCATCGGGCAGCGGATTGCCGCGGATCTCCAGCACGGTGCCGTCGTCTTTCTCGCTCTCGCGCATGTGCGGCCGGCCGCTGCGCAGGTGGTTCAAGCGGCGCTCGATCGCCTCATCGATTGGGCCGGGACCGAGCAGGCCACGGCGCGCGTTGTAGCGAAAGATCTCCTCGATAGGGCGGCCGACCCGGATCAGCCCGGGCGGAAATTTGAACAGCTCCAGGTAGCGCGCATTCCATGCCACCAGGTTCTGTTCSTTGTCGATCACCACCACGCCCTGCGGCAGGTGCGCCAGGCTGCGGCTGAGCCCGCTGTCGGCCTGCTGGGCGGCCTGCAGCACGCCATCCTGCGCGGTACGCAGCTCCTCGGCATGCTGGGCCAGCACGCTTTCCAGCTCGCGTCGGCTGCGCTGCCGATGCGCATCCAGCCGCCGCCGCTGCTGTACGAACAGCACCAGGAAGCCCAACGCCAACCACGCCGCGCCGCCGCCGATGGCCGCGCTGCGCCCGGCGCTGGTGGCCGCGCCGGCATCGTGCAGCAGGTGCAGGTTCCAGTGTTC
>NZ_JBFUMN010000176.1:0-763 GCF_054049335.1 Roseateles sp. P5_E1 | reverse complement strand
TTCGTGGTCAAGCCGGTGGACTTCAAGGAGTTCCTGGAGGCCATCCAGGGCCTGGGCATGTTCTGGGGCMTCACCAATCAACCACCGCCGCACGGGACCCTGTTCGGCGCCAAGAGCAGAAAAGATGGCTGAAGCAGCACCAGGCACGCCAATCCGCATCCTGATGGTCGAGGACAATGCGCTGGATGCCGAACTCATCACACTGCAGCTGGGCCGCGCCGGGCTGCCCTTTGCCGTTGAACGCACCTGGTCCCACCAGGGAATGCTCGATGCCCTGCGCGGCGGTGCGTTCGACGTCATCCTGGCCGACCATGTACTGCCCGGCTTCGACGGCGACGCCGCGCTGGCGCTGGCGTGCGAGGTCGCCCCGGAAATCCCCTTCATCTTCGTCTCCGGCACCCTGACCGAAGAACTCGCGGTCCAGGCGCTCAGGCGCGGTGCCCGCGACTATGTGGTCAAGTCGCGGCTGCAGCGGCTGCCCGATGCCATCGTCCGCGCCATCGGCGAGGCCCAGGAGCGACGCCGGCTGGCCCGCGTGGAGGCCGAGCTGCACGACAGCCACCAGCGGCTGCGGTTGATCACCGATTCGCTGCCGGCGCTGATCGCCTATTTCGGTCAGGACCACCGTTACCGGTTCGCCAACCAGGCCTATTTCGAATGGCACGGGCGCGACCCGGAAAGCCTGATCGGCATGCACGCGCGCGAGATCGTCGGCGATGAGGCGTTCGCGCAGATGCAGCAGCACCTGGACAAGGTGCTGCTG
>NZ_JBFUMN010000175.1:0-765 GCF_054049335.1 Roseateles sp. P5_E1 | reverse complement strand
AACGGTTCGGGCAGCGACGGCGAGCCGGCCACGTCGAAACGCAGTTCCACCGCGGTGGACACCTTGTTGACGTTCTGCCCGCCGGCGCCACTGGCGCGCACGAAACGCTCGACGATTTCCGCGTCGGGAATCGACAGATGTGCGCTGACGGTGACTGGTCCGGTACCCATGGGCGGCATTGTAAAGGCAGGACGCGTGCCGAGGGTGAGCCCAACATCCCCGATGACGCCGATAACGTCCGCAAAATGCAGCCTGATGACATCCCGGCGGGTATCCTCGGGACTCCATGCAACGCAGGATGCTCCGCACATGCTTTCGATCCGTCCGCTGACCCTTACCGGCCCGACCCGTCCCCGTCGTGGCCTGATCCGCCTGGGCCTGGTACTCGCCCTGGGCCTTGCCGCCGTGGCCCCGGCCATCGCCGCGCCGCCGTCCGATGCCGACATCAACCGGCTGCTGGCCGCCTCGCGCGCGCAGACCATGCTGGACAGCATGCTGCCGCAGATCGAGGCGATGCAGCGCCAGCAGTTCCAGCAGGTCGCCCAGCAGCGCCAGCTCGATGCGCAGCAGCAGGAACAGATGAAGCGCATGGAGGCACGCACCACCCAGACCATCCGCCAGGCGCTGTCCTGGCAGCAGCTGCGGCCGATGTACGTGGACCTCTACAAGAAGAGCTTCAGCAAGGAAGACGTGCTGGCGATGGCCGAGTTCTACGAGAGCTCGGCCGGACAGAGTCTGCTCGACAAGACCCCGGCGCTGATGCAG
>NZ_JBFUMN010000174.1:0-766 GCF_054049335.1 Roseateles sp. P5_E1 | reverse complement strand
GGCTTGATCGTGCCCATCATCGACAGGATCAGCATCGCCCCGCCGAACACCACCAGGTACACGCCGGTATCGAACCCGATCGCGCTGGCCAGCGGCACCTCACCGATCAGCGGGATATGCAGGTCCAGGTGCCCACTGGTCAGGAACGGCACGCCGAACAGCATCGAGGCACTGCCGCTGACGATGGCGATCAGCAGGCCGGCACCGATGCAGCGGATGTAGTCGAAGCCGAACCGCGACTCCACCGAGGTGGTGCCTTGGATGACGTACTGGATCAGCAGCGGCACGGCCAGCACCAGGCCGGCGATGAAGCCGCCACCGGGCGCGTTGTGGCCGCGCAGGAACAGGAAGATCGAGACGGTGAGCGTGAGCGGGAACATGATCTGGGCCAGATCGGCCGGCACCGGCAGCTTGATCGGYGGGCCSGGCATGATCTGCTCCGGCGCCATSCGYGWGCGWCGCAGCAKCGCRTGCACCACCAGYGCGGCRATGCCGAACACGGTGATYTCRCCGAAGGTATCGAAGCCGCGGAAGTCGACCAGGATCACGTTGACTACGTTCTGCCCATAGGCTTCGGGCAGGGCGCGCGCGACCAGCTCGCCGGCCATGGTGTTGGGCGGCAGCGTCATCGCGGTGTAGGCCAGCGCGGCCAGGCCGCCACCGCCGATCACCGCGATCAGCGCATCACGGCGCTTGCGCCAGCGCGAATGTTCCGGCGCCGACTGGGTGGGCAGGTAGTTCATGCCCAGCAGCATCAGCACCAGGG
>NZ_JBFUMN010000173.1:0-769 GCF_054049335.1 Roseateles sp. P5_E1 | reverse complement strand
AGTGGGGGGTTCCTTGGTTTACCAGAATGGGCTCCACTCTCTATGATTGATTGGAGGAGGCCGGCTGCTCAGAAATTTTATAATAAGTTGTTATATACTTCTCCCCTTAAAATAAGTGATTTTTGTCTATCCATAGTTGCAATAAGTTGTACTAACAACTTATCTAAATTACTTTATCAATAATACAAGTAATTCAATTAATTATTTCCTCAAAATCCTCTCTCCCTCCGAGCTCGAATTCTAGTTTGTCTTCACAGAGTGGGGCCCACTGCATCCACCCCAGTACATTAAAAACGTCCGCAATGTGTTATTAAGTTGTCTAAGCGTCAATTTGTTTACACCACAATATATCCTGCCACCAGCCAGCCAACAGCTCCCCGACCGGCAGCTCGGCACAAAATCACCACTCGATACAGKCAGCCCATCAGTCAGATCAGGATCTCCTTTGCGACGCTCACCGGGCTGGTTGCCCTCGCCGCTGGGCTGGCGGCCGTCTATGGCCCTGCAAACGCGCCAGAAACGCCGTCGAAGCCGTGTGCGAGACACCGCGGCCGCCGGCGTTGTGGATACCTCGCGGAAAACTTGGCCCTCACTGACAGATGAGGGGCGGACGTTGACACTTGAGGGGCCGACTCACCCGGCGCGGCGTTGACAGATGAGGGGCAGGCTCGATTTCGGCCGGCGACGTGGAGCTGGCCAGCCTCGCAAATCGGCGAAAACGCCTGATTTTACGCGAGTTTCCCACAGATGATGTGGACAAGCCTGGGGA
>NZ_JBFUMN010000172.1:0-780 GCF_054049335.1 Roseateles sp. P5_E1 | reverse complement strand
GATGCGCAGGTAATGCGTGTCGTGCTGGTGCGTCGGCCCCCAGATTTCCTGCAGGATCTGCGGCTGGGTCACCACCCGCCCGGCATTTCGCAGCAGCAGCGACAACAGCGCGTATTCCTTGCGGGTCAGGGCCACCGGCGCGCCGTCCAGGTGCACTTCGCGCCGCACCAGGTCGATATGCAGGTGCCCGTCGTCGAACTGCGGCAGCACGCCCTCGCTGGATACCGTGCGCGAGCGCAGCAGTGCCCGCACGCGTGCCATCAGCTCCTGCGTGCCGAACGGCTTGGTCACGTAGTCGTTGGCGCCGTTGTCCAGCGCCCGCACTTTTTCGGTCTCGCTGGCGCGCACGGTGAGCATGATCACCGGCACCTGGCTCCACTGGCGCAGCTCGGCCAGTACGTCGTGCCCTTCCATGTCCGGCAGGCCGATATCCAGGATCACCAGGTCCGCGCCCTCGCTCACCAGCGCTTCCAACCCGGCCTGGCCGGTGGCGGCCTGCACCACGCGGTAGCCCTGCGCGCGCAGGCTGATGTCGAGGAAGCGACGGATCTGCGCTTCGTCATCGATCACCAGCACGCGGGCCGGGGGCACGCCTTGGGTGGGGTCAGGATTCGTMGTCGTCATCGTCAGGGTGGGGTTGCAGCAGGGGCAGCGTGATGCGGATCAGGGTACCGCGTCCGTCGCGCCCCGGCAGCGCCTGCACGCTGCCGCCATGCGCGCCGATCATGCCCTGGCAGATGGTCAGTCCCAGCCCGGTGCCATGCCGGCCCCGGTCGCCGC
>NZ_JBFUMN010000171.1:0-783 GCF_054049335.1 Roseateles sp. P5_E1 | reverse complement strand
CGTCAGTTCTGAAAGGGAGGTGTGGGACATCGGGACGGCGTGGGCGGCCACAAACTCGTCGAACCGCTGACCACGCAATGCAGCAACGATCCGCGCCGAGGCCCGGCCATCGCCGTAGGGACTGGCGTCGGCGATGAAGTGCGCCGCCACCTGCGGCGCATCGCAGGCGGCATGCACGGCCGCCACGATCCGCGCAGGATCGGTGCCGACCAGGCGGACAACGCCGGCCTGCACCGCTTCGGGCCGCTCGGTGACATCACGCATCACCAGCACCGGCCGGCCCAGCGCCGGGGCTTCTTCCTGCACCCCACCGGAGTCGGTCAGCACCACGTGCGCGCGCTGCATCAGGCGGACGAAGTTGAGGTAATCCTGCGGTGCGATCAGGTGCACGTTGTCCAGGCCGCCCAGGTGCGTATGCACCGGCCCCTGCACGTTCGGATTGAGATGCACCGGGTAGACGATCTGCAGGTCCGGACGCTGCGCCAGTTCGGCCAGCGCGCGACAGATGTTCTCGAAGCCGCCGCCGAAGTTTTCGCGGCGGTGGCCGGTGACCAGCAGCAGCTTGCGGTCGGCCTGCAGGAACGGGAACTGCGCATCGATCGATGCACGCAGCGCGGCATCCTGGTCGATGCGCTCCACGGTCTGCTTGAGCGCGTCGATGACGGTGTTGCCGGTCACGCTGATGCGCCCGGCCAGGTTTTCCTGTTCCAGGTTGTAGCGCGAGCTGTCGGTCGGGGCGAACAGATGGTCGGCGACCACGTCGATGACGCGGCGGTTCATTTC
>NZ_JBFUMN010000170.1:0-788 GCF_054049335.1 Roseateles sp. P5_E1 | reverse complement strand
GCGAGGAACGCTGCATCGCATGCAAACTGTGCGARGCSGTGTGCCCSGCGCTGGCGATCACCATCGATTCGGMMAAGCGCGMGGACGGCASCCGYCGYACCACSCGYTACGACATCGATCTGTTCAAGTGCATCTTCTGCGGSTTCTGCGARGARWSCTGCCCGGTSGACTCGATCGTGGAGACCCACATCCWCGARTAYCACTTCGAGAAKCGYGGCSAGAACATCGTCACCAAGCCGCAGCTGYTGGCSATCGGSGAYCGGCTYGAAGCCGAAATCGCCGAGCGTCGCGCYRCCGAYGCCGCKTTCCGCTGAGGTTCAATGATGGATTGGGTAAATATCAGTTTCTGGGTCTTCTCCATCGTGGCGGGCATTTCCGCCGCGGCGGTGATCAGCGTGCGCAATCCGGTCTATGCCGTGTTGTGCCTGATCCTGACCTTCTTCTCCGTGGCCTGCATCTGGATCCTGGTCGGCGCTGAGTTCCTCGGCGTGGCCCTGGTGCTGGTGTACGTGGGCGCGGTCATGGTGCTGTTCCTGTTCGTGGTGATGATGCTCGACATCGACGCCTCCAACCTGCGCGAGGGCTGGGTGCGCTACCTGCCGGTCGGGCTGGTGGTGGCCGTCACCATGCTGGTGCAGATGCTGGTGCTGATCGGGGTGAAGGGCAGGGCGGTCAATCCGTTCCCGGCCGACAACGCCGCCGCGCTGGCCGCCGACAGCTCCAACATCACCTGGCTGGCGCGCAGCCTGTTCACCGAATACCTGCTGCCGTTCGAGTTCGCCGCCGTC
>NZ_JBFUMN010000169.1:0-789 GCF_054049335.1 Roseateles sp. P5_E1 | reverse complement strand
GTTATGAAGTGGTGCCGGCCGACTCGGTGACCGATGCCCTCAGCACGTTGTCCTACCAGCATTTCGATGCCGCAGTGCTGGATATCGAACTGCGCGATGGTCCGGTCTTCCCGGTCGCCGACAAACTCGCCGCGCTGGGCACGCCCTTCCTGTTCGCCTCGGCGGTCTATTTCCAGATGGTGCCCAAGCAACATCAGGGCACGCCGTTCGTCGGCAAGCCGTTCAACATCGAGGAACTGGTGGCGCGGGTTGAAGACGCCGTGCAACGCGGGCGCAGTGGGCCGCCGTTCGGCAAGGCGGCGGAGTAGACCCAGCAAGGCCTGCTTTCAGCGCGGCCCTCTGCTCAGTGTCCCAGCCGGTTGATGTCCGCACACTCCACCACTGCCGGCGGATGCGGCATCCGTGCCAGTTCGATCATCGCGCGCCCGAGGGTAGCGTTGCTGGTCATCAGCGACGGCGTGACCTGCGCGGCCAGCTTCATCAGCGGCCCGCCAAAGCGATACAGCGGCTTGAGCATCCCGTGACGCGTGCCGGTGCCGGCCACGGGGCGCACGCCGCCTGGACGCAGCATCACGGTGCGGATCGGCAGGCTGGCCAGTGCCCGCTCGGTTTCACCCTTGATCCGCAGCGGCATGAAGACGCTGTCCGGATTGGCGTGGGCCCCGGAGACGTAGAAGAAACGGCCCTGCGGATTGGCCGCCGCCCACGCCCGGGCCACGGCCAGGGTCGCCTCCAGGGTGACCGCCCGGTATTCCGGCTCAGGCGTGCCGATCGGCGGCGCGCCGGCAC
>NZ_JBFUMN010000168.1:0-796 GCF_054049335.1 Roseateles sp. P5_E1 | reverse complement strand
GGGCCGTACCACTTCAGGTAGAAGCGCTTCCAGCCACGGCGGAAGAACGAATTGAACCCGGCATCGTTGAACGTGCTGGACGCGGCGATCTTGTCCGCATCGCGCAGGGCCAGGGCTTCGTCGCGGATCATCTGCCAGTTCTGGCGCAGCGGCTCCAACTGCGGGAATTCCTTGCCCGGGTCCAGGAAYGGCGTGGTCGGCACTTTGGAAAACGCGTACATGATCACGTTGATCGGAGCCATGAAGCTGGAGTGGTCCAGCAACTGGCGCGACCAGCGCGCGCGGACCTTGCCGCGGTAATGGATGTACAGCACGCAGGCGATGAACAGCACTGCCAGCACGATCTTGATCATCAGTCTTCCTCCGGCAGGGCCGGAACCGAAAAGGTGGGGGCGATGCACGGCAGGAGCCGGCATCGATAAGGCGGCAGGGGGCGGGGACGTGCCGGAGTGGGGGGCGGCCGCCGATGGCGCAGATAACGGCATATGGTCGGCAGAGCCCGCCTCCCGGTCAAGCACGGACTGGGGGGTGGCCAGCGCGGCGTGGCTGAACCAAGCGCCTAGACTGTCCCGATGCACGGACCTGCCCACAACGATCCCTACCCTCCCCTCAGCCAGGCCTACCAAGCATTTTTCGATCCGGTCGCCGGTGCGGCAGCCCCTCGCGCGTGCCGCGTCGACGGCCCGTCCGGCGTGCTGCAGCTGGACCGCCATGGCCCCGCCGACGCCGCCATGAGCGTGGTGCTGGTGCATGGCGCCGGCGGCTACGGACGGATGTTTGCGCCGCTGGCACAGCG
>NZ_JBFUMN010000167.1:0-798 GCF_054049335.1 Roseateles sp. P5_E1 | reverse complement strand
CAGCAGGTGCGTGCACGGGGTGATGTTGCGCGGGTCTTCCATCATGTAGGTCAGCAGCTCGCGGAACAGCGCGGTGTACTGCGCGTCCAGGCGCGCGTCGTCATCGCGCAGCGTCAGGGCAGCGGCGGCGTCGTTGTCGCGGTAGGCCTGGATGGCGCGGCGAACCTGCTCGGCGGCCAGCCGGCCAAGCGAGCGCAGGCCTTCGATCTGCGGCAGCGGCGGCACCTTGCTCAGCGCGATCGAGCGCTTGGCCACGTTGGCGGCGTAGTCGCCGATACGCTCGATATCGGCCGGGATGCGCAGGCCGGCGAGGATCTCGCGCAGGTCGCGGGCCATCGGGCCACGCAGCGCCAGGCGCATCACGTCGTGGCTGATCTGCTGTTCCAGTGCGTCGATCGCTTCATCGTTGGCGATGATGCGATGGGCGGCGTGGTCGTCGCGCTTCTCGATGACGTCCATGGACGCCTCGAGCTGGGCGACGGCCATCTCGCCCATGCGCACGATCTCGGCCACCAGGCGTTGCTGCTCTTCGTCGTAGCTCTTGACGATGTGGTCGTTGGGAATGCTCATGCGGTTCTATCCAGTGGTTCGTGTGCGGGCCGGGATCAGCCGACGCGGCCGGTGATGTAGTCTTCGGTCTGCTGCTTGTTGGGCTGCGAGAAGATCACTTCGGTGCGGTCGTGTTCGATCAGGTCGCCCAGGTACATGAAGGCGGTGTAGTCGGACACGCGCGCGGCCTGCTGCATGTTGTGGGTGACGATGACGATGGTGTAATCGTGCTTGAGCTCTTCGACCAGC
>NZ_JBFUMN010000166.1:0-817 GCF_054049335.1 Roseateles sp. P5_E1 | reverse complement strand
ACCCTGGGCTGTGGCCTGGCCGCGCTGGCGTTCCCGGCCTGCAGCAAGCTGCTCGGGCCGCTGGTCCCTGGCATGCGCGTGATCAATGGCGCGCGGGTACCCGGGACGCGCTTCGAGCTGGACCCGGTGCAGGGCGCCTTCAACATCGGCGCGATGGTGCGCTGGCTGGATTTCAACGACACCTGGCTTGCCGCCGAGTGGGGCCATCCGTCCGATAATCTCGGCGGCATCCTGGCCACGGCCGACTGGCTCAGCCGCAATGCCGAGGCCTTGCGCCGGCCGCCACTGACCATGCGCGACGTGCTTGCGGCGATGGTCAAGGCGCACGAGATCCAGGGGTGCCTCGCCTTGGAAAACGCGTTCAACCGCGTCGGCCTGGACCATGTGGTGCTGGTCAAGGTGGCCTCCACTGCCGTGGTGTCGCACCTGCTGGGGCTGGACCGCGAGCGCATGCTCAACGCGCTGTCGCTGGCCTGGGTGGATGGCCAGTCGCTGCGCACCTACCGTCATGCGCCCAACACCGGATCCCGCAAAAGCTGGGCCGCCGGCGATGCCACCAGCCGCGCGGTGCGGCTGTCGCTGATGGCTGCGGCCGGTGAAATGGGCTACCCCAGCGCGCTGACCGCGCCGACCTGGGGCTTCTACGATGTGTCCTTCGGCGGTCAGGCGTTCCGCTTCCAGCGCGCGTATGGCAGCTACGTAATGGAGAACGTGCTGTTCAAGATCAGCTACCCGGCCGAGTTCCACGGGCAGACCGCGGTGGAAGCGGCGATGCAGCTGAACGCGCGGATGCGCGCGGCCGGCAAACGCAGCGAGG
>NZ_JBFUMN010000165.1:0-818 GCF_054049335.1 Roseateles sp. P5_E1 | reverse complement strand
ACAGGGTYTCGATCGCACCGAGGATGCGCTCCAGGTTCAAGGTCAGGGTGATGCCGCCGATCACGCCGGCAACGGTGCCGATGATGCCGATCAGCGAGCCCTGCACCATGAACACCTGCATCACCCCGCCCGGGGTGAGCCCCAGCGTGCGCAGGATGGCGATGTCGGCCTGCTTGTCGGTGACCAGCATCACCTGCGAGGACACCAGATTGAACGCGCCCATGGCGATGATCAGCGAGAGCAGGATGCCCATCACCACCTTTTCCATGCGCAGCGAGTGGTACAGGTTGGCGTTCTGCTGGGTCCAGTCGCTGACCCGGTAACCGCCGCCCAGGGTGTGGGCCAGGTCCACGCCCACGTCCAGCGCCTTGTCCATGTCATGCAGTTTCAGCCGCACGCCGGTGACCCCGTCCATGCGCAGCACGCGCTCCAGGTCGGCCATGTTGGCGAACGCCACGCCCTTGTCGATTTCGTTGTAGCCGGCCTCGAAGATGCCGCTGACGGTGAAGCGCTTCAGCCGCGGCATCGCCCCGACCGGGGTGCCCAGCACTTCGGCCAGCGTCACCAGCACGGTGTCGCCGACATCCACGCCCAGCCAGATCGCCAGCTCCTTGCCGACCAGCAGGTTGTAGCTGCCGGTCGTAAGGCTGTCGAAGCTGCCCTTGACCAGTTTCTGGTTGATCACCGAGACACCCGGCTCCAGCGCCGGATCGATGCCCTGCACGATCGCACCCTGCACGCGCGGACCGCTGAGCATGGCCTGGATCTCGATATACGGCGCGGCACCCGCTACGCGCGGATCCTTCTTGGCCGTATCC
>NZ_JBFUMN010000164.1:0-825 GCF_054049335.1 Roseateles sp. P5_E1 | reverse complement strand
CGGTATATGCGGGCGACGTGGGCCTGGATGGCAACGGCGTTGCGCTGTTCATGCTTACTGCGATTCTTGGCGGCGCGCTGCTGCAGTGGCCCCTGGGCCACATCAGCGATGGGCACGATCGGCGCAGTGGTCTGGTGGCGCTCAGCCTGGCCGCCGCCGGCATCGCGGTGGTCGCCTCCCTGCCGATGATCCAGCTGCAGACCCACCTGCTGTTTGGGCTGTTCTTCGTCTACGGCGGGCTGGCGTTCTCGCTGTATCCGTTCGCGGTAGCGCACATGCTCGATTACCTGCCACGTGCGCATCTGTTGTCCGGCTGTTCCAGCCTGTTGCTGGTGCATGGCGTGGGTGCCGCCATCGGCCCGGCGCTGGCGGGCGCGGCGATGCAGCGCTTTGGTCCGGCGGCGCTGCCGCTGTATTTCGCCGTGGTGCTGATGCTGCTGGCGGTGTTCACCACTGCGCGGCTGCTGCGCTTCCAGCGCCTGCGCACGCATCCGGTCGGGTTCCGGCTGATGCTGCGCACCACGCCGTCGGCGCTGGAAATGATGCCCGAGACCGACGCCGAGATCCCGCCCGACACCCCCTCTCCCCTCTCCTCCGATAAGGAAGTGCATTGACTGTATCGACACCCGCCACGCCCACCTCAACCCGTACACCGCTGGCCCCGCCGGCACCGCAGCTGATCCTGGCCACCGATCTGGATGGCACCTTCCTCGCCGGCGACGCCGCCGCGCGCCACCGCCTGTACCGGCTGGTGGACCAGCACCCCGGCATCGCGCTGATCTTCATCACCGGCCGCGGCCTCGAAGCGGTGATGCCGCTGCTCTC
>NZ_JBFUMN010000163.1:0-828 GCF_054049335.1 Roseateles sp. P5_E1 | reverse complement strand
GGAGGCCGCCMMGCGGCCGGGGGACATTTGCGCCAGGGGCCTACCGGCYGCYRCGGGGCYCWCACGCKCGCGACAKACCYGRGCGAAGACAMMGCCCGATSCACACGTCGCCGGTAATCCCCGTCCAAGCGCGTAGCGCTGTTCTCACTCTGCACCGGCGCTTGCAACAAGACGCTCCCYTCAGAGGGGGGAAGCACCTTCTATTCGCCTGTTTGAAACGACACCGGGCCGCACGATGGCGGCCCGGCGGTACTTCTTGCCCGGCGGGTATCGACCGTCGGTCGATACCCGTTATCCGGCGCGCGCTACGTCAGCGCAGCAGCGCGATCAGCAGCAGGATCGGGATCGGAATGCCCAGGAACCACAGCAGCAGATACTTCATGGTGAATTCTCCTCGTTGAACGTTGGGGGCTTACAGGTCGCGACGGCGACCGCCCCAGGTGGCAAACAGGCTGGCGCTGAAGGCACCGATCAGCAGCGTGATGAACAGCCACAGCGCGGCATACGCGGTCGCCTTGCGGGCATCATCGGCGGCCTGCTTCGCGTCGGCCTTGGCCTTGTCCAGCGTGGCGCGCAGACGGGTCTGCATGTCGGTCACGCGGGCCTGCGCTTCAGCCTGGCTCATGCCGGTCTGGTTGGCCACGAGCTGGGCCAGGTACTGGGTGTCGGCCGGGTCCATGGTGTCGGACTTGAGGCTGTTGACCACGATCCGGTTGACCTCGGCGCGGACGTCACCGCCACGGCCCGGACCCGGGCCGCGCTCGCCACCCGGCATCGGGCGCGGCGGCGGCGGCATCACACCGGCTTGCGGTGCAGCCGGCGCAGCAG
>NZ_JBFUMN010000162.1:0-829 GCF_054049335.1 Roseateles sp. P5_E1 | reverse complement strand
CTGATCTCACCCCGACCGTACAAGGAAGCATGGACGATGGAAGCGACGTTGGCCTACCTCTACGCACAGCGTGGCCGGCTGTTCGACCCGCGTTGCGTGGACGCGCTGCTGCGCGGCCGGCAACAGCTGGACGAAATCTGCGCCCAGCACTCGACCGCCTCGACCCGCCCGGGGATGTGACATGCATGGCCTGCTCCAGCGCCTCAAGCAGCGGCTGGACACGATGCGCGGCCATGCGTTCGTCCGGTTCTTTCCTGCCACGCTGGTGTCGCTGGTCGCACTGGCGGTGCTCGCGCCCGCGCAGTGGTGGATCGGTGCGACGCTGGTCGTGGCCGCCGCTCTCATCCACGTGAGCCGGTCGGCACACGCGGGACGACGCGCGTCGAATGGCTCCAACGCCGGCCGCGGCATCCTCGCCGAGCTGCGTGCGCGGCTGTCCAATCGACCCGACAGCGAGCACCTCCAGAACTTCATCCGGATTGCGATCACCGCGTTGTTCATCGGCTATCTCGGCTGGCGCTATACGCAGGTGGGGGGCGACATTCTGCGCGTGACGTGGCTGATCCTGGCAGTCGAGCTGGCCGTGGCGATGCTGTTGCTGGCGGGTCTGTTGGCGCGACCGGGCGTGTCGCGCGCGCGGCGTACCGTGGGGATGGTCACCGATTACGCCTGCATGGGCGCGATCATGACCCTGCAGGGAGAACCGGCGGCGTTGCTGTATGTGGTGCTGCTTTGGGTCACCATCGGCAATGGCATGCGCTATGGGCGCGGCTACCTGCATGCCGCCACCGCGATGGGCTGCGCGGCGTTCCTCTGCGCACTCCTGTTT
>NZ_JBFUMN010000161.1:0-845 GCF_054049335.1 Roseateles sp. P5_E1 | reverse complement strand
GTACTGCTTGTGTGCCGTAGTGAGCACCACTTCGTTGTCGCCTTCCATGCCTGCCTGCTAGCCGGTGCGGTAGCGGTTCCGACAGCACCGCCGCGCAGGAAGAACCTGGCGGACCGCTTGTACTTGCTGGCACGCGATGCAGGTGCGTCGGCCATGGTCTGCGACGGCGATGACGCGCTGCAGGCCGCTGCAGGGTTGGAGCATGCATTGGATGTGGTGGATATGCGCAGTGCGCCGGTACCCGTTGATGGCGACCAGTGCGATGTGCTGGGGTCCACTGACGGTGCGCAGCTTGCCTTCCTGCAGTACACGTCCGGCTCCACTGGCGACCCCAAAGGGGTGGCGGTGAGCCATGCCAATCTGGCCGACAACAGTGAATCGATTCGCGTTTCGATGGGCACCTCGGAACGCTCCAATATTCTTATCGGCCTGCCGTTGTTTCATGATATGGGCCTGGTGGGCGGGGTGCTGCAGTCGGTATATGTGGGATGCACCACCAGCTTCGTGCCGCCCGCGGAGCTGGTCCAGTTTCCAGAGCGTTGGCGTGGGTTGATTGCCTCGCTGCGGATCACCACCAGCGGCGGACCCAACTTCCTGTATGAACTCGCCGCAGAAGCAGTGACCGAGCACGATCTTGAGGGGCTGGATCTTTCCTGTTGGGAGGTGGCCTTCTGCGGAGCCGAGCCGATCCGAGCCGATACCATTGCACGCTTCACGCAGCGATTCGCAAACGCCGGGTTCCGTGCTGGCGCTTTTTATCCCTGTTACGGCATGGCGGAAGCAACGCTTTTCATCACCGGTGGCCGTGTCGGTGCGAAACCAAGGATGCTGCTACGGGATGGAAT
>NZ_JBFUMN010000160.1:0-847 GCF_054049335.1 Roseateles sp. P5_E1 | reverse complement strand
GTGCCGGCCTGATCAGACCGTGCAGCTTGCGAGTGCCGATGCGTGGCTGACGCGCCCGATAACCCCCCACTAAAGCGATCGCCCGTGCGCGCTCGRCCAACTGCCGTTGCTGGCGATGGCCACCTTGGTAGTACGCCTGCCGACTGATGCCGAAATGTCGGCAAGCCCTTGCCACGCTTACGCCTTGGAGGCGCCCTTGCGTGAGGACTTGCCGGAAGGCTTTTTTACGATGCGTACCCCGTAGTCCTCTTTGAGGACCTCGACGATGGCTTCGAAAAGCTGCGCTTTCTCGTTGGCCTCCCGCAGTTGCACCTGCAAAGCCTTGATCTGCTGTTCCGGCGTCAGCGGCTTGGCCGCCGCGCTTTTGGGTGAAGTGGTCATGGGGGCAGATGATGCACCACCTGACCAATCCTGCCGACCATGGCGGCGAAGCCAGCCAAGCACAGTGCTCCGTCCTTGGATCCCGTATCGCTCCTGGGCCTTTTTGTAGGTCARTTCCCCGCGCTCGACCTGGTCGACCACCGACAATTTGAAGGCCAGCGAGTAATCCCGCTGGCTGCGCCTGAGTGTTGAATCCATTGAACATTCCTCTTCCTGTGGGAAAAGGTGTCAACCCAATTCAGGACGGGTCACGGGCAAGAAAAAAGCCACCTGGATGACCAGGTGGCTTTCGTCTTGGTGGGCTGTCAAGGATTCGAACCTTGGACCTATTGATTAAGAGTCAACTGCTCTACCAACTGAGCTAACAGCCCGAAAATCGGGAGGCGAATTATGCTGGATTTCCCACCGGGGATGCAAGCACTTTTTCTAAACGAATGCGAAACACCGCCCCGTGGCAGAGCCGGGC
>NZ_JBFUMN010000159.1:0-852 GCF_054049335.1 Roseateles sp. P5_E1 | reverse complement strand
GACGCAGCGTGGGCGATGTCGCGCGCGTGGTGCACACGCTGGCCGCGCAGATCGGACAGACCGTGCAGTGGCAGCAGGTGCTGGAACAGGCGGTCGAACGCGGCGGCAAGGTATTTCTCGAGCTGGGCCCGGGCTCGGCGCTGAGCCGCCGGGTGCGCGAGCTGCATCCGCAGCTGCAGGCACGCTCGGTGGAGGATTTCCGCACGCTGGAGGGCGTGCGGGAATGGGTGGGCGCCGCATGCGCACGCGCATGAGCGGCCACCCGAAGGTGTAACACCGGCAGTTCCCAGGTGGCGGGTCGCCATCATGCTGCACGCGAATCAAGTGTCTCGGGAGGGCGCATGAGTCCGCAAATCGCAACGATCATCGGCTTGGTGATCATGTTCATCGTGGCCACGGCCCTGCCCATCAACATGGGTGCCGTCGCCTTCGCGCTGGCCTTCATCATCGGCGGCCTGTTCGTCGGGATGGAGGGCAAGGAGGTCCTGGCCGGCTTCCCGGGTGACCTGTTCCTGACCCTGGTCGGCATCACCTACCTGTTCGCCATCGCGCAGAAGAACGGCACCATCGATCTGCTCGTGCATTGGGCGGTCAAGGCCGTACGCGGCCACATCGTCGCCATTCCGTGGGTGATGTTCGTGGTCACTGCGGTGCTGACCGCCTTCGGTGCGCTCGGCCCTGCGGCCGTGGCGATCATCGGCCCGGTGGCGCTGCGCTTTGCCAAGCAGTACCGGATCAACCCGCTGATGATGGGCCTGCTGGTGATCCATGGCGCGCAGGCCGGCGGCTTCTCGCCGATCAGCGTGTATGGCGGCATCACCAACCAGGTCGTGCAGAAGGCGGGGCTGGAAG
>NZ_JBFUMN010000158.1:0-853 GCF_054049335.1 Roseateles sp. P5_E1 | reverse complement strand
GCCTGATCCTGCTGATGGCCCCCTTGGCCGCGCACGCTTCCGATGCGCTGACCAGCACGGGGCGGGGCGGCTGCGTGTATTCGCCGGCCGAAAGCGAGCGCACCGCGCCTGCAGCCGCACCGGCGGCACGTGCGCCTGCGGCCAAGCCCAGCGCCGCCAGCGGCGGCAGCACGGGTGGCGGCGGCAGCGATGACGACGTGCTGCCGCGCCTGCGCGCGCCGAAGTGGCACAGCTTCCTGCCGGGCATGTTCCGCTGATCGAACGTATGTGGGGCTGGTTGCGGCGCACGCCGCGCGCCATTGATGCAGACCTGTGGCAGCAAAGTTGCCAACGCGCCGCGTGGCTGCGCGGACTGGACGGGGAACGCCGCGAGCGTCTGCACACCCTGAGTGCGCGCTTCCTGCACGAAAAAACCATCAGCCCGGTCGGCAACCTGCAGTTGGACGAAGGCGACGGCGTACTGCTGGCCGCGTTGTGCTGCCTGCCGTTGCTGGAACTGGGTGAGGTTGGCCTGCGCGGCTGGTCGCAGCTGATCGTCTATCCCGAWGCCTTCCGSGTGMASCGCASCCAYGTCGATGCCGCCGGCGTGCTGCAYSARTGGGAKGACGARCTSRTCGGTGARTCCTGGGACAGCGGCCCGCTGATCCTGTCGTGGGCCGATATCCAGGCCGACATCGCCGATCCGCATGCCGGCTACTGCGTGGCCGTGCACGAGATGGCGCACAAGATCGACGCACTGGACGGCGCCATCGATGGCACCCCGCCGCTGCCGCGCGACTGGCAGCGGCAATGGGCCAGGGATTTCCAGACCGCCTACGACGCGTTCTGCGCGCAGGTCGATCGCGGCCGCGAC
>NZ_JBFUMN010000157.1:0-853 GCF_054049335.1 Roseateles sp. P5_E1 | reverse complement strand
GTCCGGGCGCGGCACCGAGGCCAGGATCTCCAGCTGCTCGATCGCCTCGGGATGCCCGTCGGCGGCGGCGGCCTGCACCTGTGCCAGGCTGGGGTGGACCACCAGCAGGATCGGATTCTCGCAGTGCGGGCAGTCGAACTGCGCCTCGTCTTCGTGCAGTTCCATGGGCATCTGGCGCGCGCTGCCCTGCCACTCGCAGGCAGGGCAGGTGTAGCGCGCATCGCGCCAGCCGGGTTGGAAATAGTTGTCCAGGGTCAGGGCCATGCGGGGTCCGGAATCAATGCAGCAGGATCAGGGTGGCCAGGCCGAGGAAGCTGAAGAAGCCCATGACGTCGGTGACCGCGGTGACCACCACGGTACCGGCCACGGCCGGGTCGACGTTCATGCGCTTGAGCATCAGCGGCAGCAGCACGCCGGCCAGGGCGGCCGCGCAGAAGTTGATGACCAGCGCCATGGCGATCACCAGCGACAGCAGGAAACTGTGGAACCACACATAAGCGATGATGCCCACCACCGTGCCGATCAACGTGCCGTTGATCAGCGCCACGCGCGATTCCTTCCACAGCAGGATGCGTGCATTGCTCGGGCCGACCTGGCCCAGCGCGATGCCGCGCACCATCAGGGTCAGCACCTGCACCGCTGCGTTGCCGCCGACGCCGGCCACGATCGGCATCAGCACSGCCAGGGCGACCACCTTCTGCAGGGTCAGCTCGAACTGGCCGATCACGCTGGCGGCCAAGAACGCGGTGCACAGGTTGATGCCCAGCCAGACCACGCGGCCGCGTACGGCGCGCTTGATCGGCGAGAACAGATCTTCTTCTTCGTCCAGGCCGGCGGCGCCCAGCGCCTGGTG
>NZ_JBFUMN010000156.1:0-853 GCF_054049335.1 Roseateles sp. P5_E1 | reverse complement strand
AGGTGTAACCGCGCGGCTTGTGCAGCATCAGGGTCAGCCCCTGCGGGGGGTCCAGCGGCTCGCCCTCGACCCGGATCGCCTCGTGCGCGATCACGTCATCGGCATACAGCACCTCGCCGTCGGCATCGGTGACCAGGCCGGCGCGGAACATCCCCTGCACCTGCTTGCGGCTGCCATAGCCGAGGTTGGCCAGAAGCTTGACCAGTTTCATGCACGGTCCCAGTTGCGGCCGCGCGGGCTGTCCTTGACCCGGGTCGGCTCGCGGGTGCGGCCGGTGTCCTTGGCCTTGGTCGCCTGGATCAGCTTGAAGCCGTCACGTTCGGCGGCCACGCGGACCTGGCCGAAGCTGTCGTTGAGGATCTGCTCGTACGGCAGGTGGCGGTTGGCCACCAGCCACATCCGCCCACCCGGGCGCAGCGCCTGCGCGGCCACGGCGATGAAACGCTGGCCGATGTCGGGGCGGTCGGCACGCGACGGAGTGTGGAACGGCGGGTTGGTGACGATGAAGTCGTACTGGCCTTCGATGCCGGCGGTGACGTCCTGCCAGTGGTAGGCCAGCGCCGCGGGCTTGTTCAGCGCGCACAGGTTCTCGCGCGCCAGCGCCAGGGCGCGGCCTTCGGCCTCGAACAGGTCCAGCCCGGTCACGCCCGGGCAGCGCGCCAGCACTTCAGCCGACAGGTAGCCAAAGCCGGCGCCCAGGTCGGCGCCTCGGCCGGCCAGGTCGGCCGGCAGCTGCTCCACCAGCAGCGCCGAGGCCGGGTCGATGCGGTCCCAGGCGAAGATGCCCGGACGGCTCTGGAAGCGGCCGCCCAGGATCGCCCGCGGCGCGTCCAGGGTCGCCCAGCGCTGGGCC
>NZ_JBFUMN010000155.1:0-859 GCF_054049335.1 Roseateles sp. P5_E1 | reverse complement strand
CTGCTGGTGCAGCCGCAGCTGCAGATGACCTATACCGACTACCGTGCCGATGACCTTGTCGAACACAACGACACCCAGGTGGCCCCGGGCGCCGGCGGCGAGGTGTCCTCGCGCCTGGGCCTGCGGATGACGGGCGATGTTCGCAGCGTGGATCACGTCGTACAGCCCTTCGTTTCGGCGCATTGGCTGCGCGCGTCAGGCAGCAACAGCATCTGGATGGACCACACCCGGATCGACGGTGCGGTGCCGAAAAACCGTTACGAGCTACGCGGTGGCGCGATGCTGCAGCTGGGCATGCGCTGGTCGGCGTGGGGCGATCTGGGCGTGCAACGCGGCGACGGTGCCTATCGCAGCGTTTCGGTGCAGATGGGCCTCCGGTCCACGTGGTAGCCGCGCCGGGCGCAACAGGGACCGATGGGGGGCGGGACGCGACAAGGTGTGTCGCAAATAGGCGCCAGCTAGCGTTAGCCGCATTTGCAATTAATTGCATATATCGCTCGTAGGCATCCCCCTACAGTCGCGGCCTCCTGCACTGATGGCCCTCCGATGACTTCTGCCGTTTCACGCGCCCCACAGCGCCTGCACCTGCTCGCTCTTGCCATTTCCGCGTCGCTGGCGTGCAGCGCCTCGGCCGCCTGGGCCCAGAGCGCCGGTCCGATCATCGCCGACGGCACCCAGCAAGTGGCCGCGCCGGGCGCCTATGCGACTACCGACGATGCGGCGGCAGGCTACGTCTTCCATGCGCTCAACGCTGGCAGCATCCGTGCCGACGGCCCGGTGACCATCAGCGCCACGGGCAGCAACACCGCCGGCCTGCGCGCCGAAAGCGACGGCACGGTGACGCTCACCGGTGGCACCC
>NZ_JBFUMN010000154.1:0-861 GCF_054049335.1 Roseateles sp. P5_E1 | reverse complement strand
CCCTCGAAGTGCTCCTCAACGACATTTCGAACCCTGGGCTGTAGCTGAGCTCAAGGGTGGTCGTCAGTACCCGGATCGCATCCGATCAGTGTTTCCGTGGCTGCTGCGTCGTCAGATCATCGAAATCGACATTCCCACGATGGAGCGTTGGTGGAGTGGGTGTGTGAGTGGTCCGGATGCCGTCACCAAGGCTACCGTAGCGCGCGACTTCGCTTGCCTCCGATCTGCCTTGTCCCGTGCGGTCGAGTGGAAGTGGATCGAAGCCAATCCTTTGATGGGCATGCGACGGCGATCAGCRGCWAGCCGYAAGGTRGTGCGGYTCCTGTCSCCGGACGAAGAAGCRATGCTCCGRGCYGCRCTCGCAGCGCGCGATCTWGCTGGKGTWGRGGGCAGGGCGAACGCYAATGCGGCCCGACGTAAGTAYCGGCARGCGGTTCTGCCTGATTTGCCGMTGGACGGGTATGTCGATCACCTGACCCCGGTGGTCCTTACAGCCATCAATACCGGCATGCGGCGGGGTGAACTGTTGTCGATGACCTGGGCGGGCATCAACTGGGAAGCCAAGGTGTTGACCATCCGCGCCGAGAACGCCAAGTCCGGGAGGCAACGTCACATCCCTTTGAACGCCGAAGCCGTGGAAGTCCTGCGGCGTTGGACCGCTCAAGCAGGCGAGCGCCGTGCGGGCAAGGTATTCGAGGTGAGCGACATCAAGAAGGGGTGGGGCAAGCTGATCACTGACGCCCGCATTGAACAGTTCTGGTTCCATGACCTGCGGCATCACTTCGCATCGCGCTTGGTGCGGGCTGGAGTGGATCTGAAGACCGTGCGCGCGCTCTTGGGACACGCAGACACCACCATGAC
>NZ_JBFUMN010000153.1:0-877 GCF_054049335.1 Roseateles sp. P5_E1 | reverse complement strand
GCCCTGAGCACGCCGCTGCCGCCGAGCAGGATGCGGCCCTGCTGGTTGTCCAGTGCCTGCGCGATATCCAGCGTGGAGTGGCCGCTGCCTGCCGCCTGCACACTCCCCTTCTGGTTGAAGAACTGCTGCGCCGACAGGTTGAGCAGACCGTTGCCGCCGATATTGCCGCCACGGTTGTCCAGCGTGCTCTGCACGGTCAATCGCAGGGCCTGGTCCCCGGTGGCGGTGAGCGTGCCCCCGGCGGTGGTCAGGGTGCCGGTATCGATGCTGATCGCGCGCGCGGAGGTGATGGCCTCGCGCAGGTCGGTGCCCTGCCCGGTCACGCTCAGCGCGCCGTTGCTGAGCACGGTGCCGCGCTGGCCCAGCAGGGTCTGCGCGTCGATCTGCAATGTGCCGTCACCGGCGTGCTGGACGGTGCCTGCGGTGTTGTCGAAGGTGGTCGCCTGCAGCAACAGGTCGCCGTTGCTGGCCACGGTGCCGCCGGCATTGTCGAGTTCCTCGGCGAGGATCTGGCTGGCGCCGCTGCCGCTGGCCACGATGCGGCCCGCGCGGTTGTCCAGGTGGGTGGCCTGGAGGTCCACGCGGTCGGCGCCGAGGGTGGCGTTGCGATGGTCCAATTCGGTGGCGCGCACGGTCAGGGCACCCTTGCTGACCAGGGTGCCCGCGCTGCCATCAAGCCGATCGGTGTGCAGTTGAAGACCGCTGTCGCCGGCATGGCTGATGGTGCCGGCGGTGTTGATCAGGTGCCCGGCATTGATCGTGAATGCATCCGCATTGCTGGCGATCACGCCCTCGGCGTTGTCCAGCACGCCGCTGACCGTCCACGTACTGGTCGCGTCGCCGGCCGCGCTGAGCGCGCCCTTCTGGTTGGCTACGC
>NZ_JBFUMN010000152.1:0-877 GCF_054049335.1 Roseateles sp. P5_E1 | reverse complement strand
GTACCAGCGCGACGGCACCGGGGCATCCAGGGTGAAGCCGAACCCGGCAAACAGCGGCTGCAGCGCCGGCAACAACCGGGCCACATCCTCCGCATCAGGCCGCAGCGTATCGCCGTGACCCATCATCCGCGCGCCCTGCATGTCCGGCACCACGTTGGCCGGATCGGCGCGCAGCCAGACCGCCTCGCCGGCATCGCCGACGTCCAGCTGGCGGGTCAGTGCGGCCACCGGCCAGTGCGCCGGCTGCAGCTGGAAATGCCGCTGCAGCTGGGCACGCTCGCCCCCGTCGACGCTGCTGCGCTCGGCGCGCCCCAGCGCCTTCGCCACGTCGTCGGGCAAAGGCGCGGCCGGGAAGCGGCTGCGCGCCGGCAACAGCAATGTCGCCGTGGCCATGTCAGGCCAGGTACTGGACGCTGACGATTTCGTACTCGCGCTGGCCGGCCGGTGCGTCGATGGTGACCGCATCGCCTTCCAGCTTGCCGATCAGGGCGCGTGCCAGCGGCGAGGAGATCGCGATCAGGCCGAGTTTGATGTCGGCCTCCAGGTCGCCCACGATCTGGTAGCGCTTCTCTTCATCGCTCTCCACGTCGCACAACTCGACGGTGGCGCCGAACACCACCTTGCTGCCGGCATTGAGCTTGGTGATGTCGATGATCTCGGCATGCGAAAGCTCGCCTTCCAGCTGCTTGATGCGGCCTTCGATAAAGCCCTGCTCTTCGCGCGCGGCGTGGTACTCGGCGTTCTCCTTGAGATCGCCGTGCTCACGCGCTTCGGCGATCGCCGCGATGACCTTCGGGCGCTTGACCGACTTCAGGTGGTCAAGCTCTTCGCGCAGACGCTGCGCGCCCTTCAGGGTGATCGGTGCTCTCATGCGTTC
>NZ_JBFUMN010000151.1:0-884 GCF_054049335.1 Roseateles sp. P5_E1 | reverse complement strand
GCGCGAAGCCATCGCCCAGCTGTCCAGCCAGGGCCTGCTGACGGCGCGGGTTGGTGGCGGCACCTACGTGAGCGTGCCGATGGCACGTACGCACCCGGGCGTCGACGCGTCGCTGTTGCCCTACCTGCCGGTGTTCCAGAACGACCCGGAGTACCGCTTCGATGTGCTGGAGATCCGCCATGCGCTGGAGGGTGCGACCGCCTGGCACGCCGCGCTGCGCGCCACCGACGCGGACCGGGCGAAGATCCGTGCGGCCTTCGAGCACATGCTCGCCGCGCACGGCAAGGACGATCCCGCCGGCGAGGCGCGCGCGGATGCGGCCTTCCACCTGGCCATCGCCGAGGCCTCGCACAACCTGGTGCTGCTGCAGGTGATGCGTGGCCTGTTCGAGCTGTTGCAGACCAATATCTCGCAGAGCCGTGAACGGCTCTACACCTCGCCCCGCACGTTTGAGCCGCTGTCGACGCAGCACCGCGAGCTGATGGACGGGGTGCTGACCGGCGACCCCGAACGCGCGCGCGCCGCCGCGCATGCACACCTGGCATTCGTGCACGCCTCCCTGCGCACGCTCGATGACAACGAGGCCCGGCGCGCCCGCGCATCGCAGCTTCCTCCTGCCCACGGTTGACCCATGATCATTGCCGCCTCCACCGATTACCGCGCCGCCGCCCAACGGCGGCTGCCGCCGTTCCTGTTCCACTACATCGATGGTGGCGCCTATGCCGAGCACACGCTCAAGCGCAACGTGTCCGACCTTGCCGACATCGCGTTGCGGCAGCGGGTACTGCGCAACGTGGCCGAGCTGAGCCTGGAGACCGAGCTGTTCGGCGAGCGCCTGGCGATGCCGGTGGCGCTGGGCCCGGTCGGGCTGACCGGCATGTATG
>NZ_JBFUMN010000150.1:0-894 GCF_054049335.1 Roseateles sp. P5_E1 | reverse complement strand
ACGCTGACCGCCCAGGCCGAAGACGCCGAGGCAGGCAGCCCGCGTGCAGCCGCTGCCCCGGATGCGGCCCCGCAGACGGGCAGCAATGCCCTGCTCGGGCTGGAAGTGGCCGATATGACGGCCCCGCAGCGCAAGCAGCTGGGCCTGGAGGCCGGCGAGGGCGTGCGCATCACCCGGGTCAACGGCCAATCGGCGCGTGATGCACAGTTGTCGCCGGGGTTGGTGATCCTGCAGGTCGGCCGTACGCCGGTCGGCAGCGTGGCGGCGCTGGACAAGGCGCTGGCCGGTTACAAGAAGGGCGATGTGGTCATGCTGCTGGTTCGTGCCAACGGCAACAGCGCCTTCGTGGCGGTCAAGGCCGGGCAGTAAATTCCCGCCACCACTGCGTTTCCGGGCCCGCTTCGGCGGGTCCGGTCGTTTTGGGAGCCCATTCACGCCAATCGCCGCAATGGCCCACGCGGGAGCGGGCCGGCCATGCGATAATCCGCAGTCATCCTGACGACGCGACGCGCCGCCGCCACCTATGTCTTCTGATTCGATGCGGTTCATCCGCAACTTCTCCATCRTCGCCCACGTCGACCACGGCAAGTCCACGCTGGCCGATCGCATCATCCAGCTTTGCGGCGGCCTCCAGGCCCGTGAAATGGAGGCGCAGGTGCTCGACTCGAACCCGATCGAGCGCGAGCGTGGCATCACCATCAAGGCCCAGTCGGTCTCCCTGCCGTATGTCGCCAAAGACGGCCAGACCTACCACCTGAACTTCATCGACACCCCCGGGCACGTCGACTTCTCCTATGAAGTCAGCCGCTCGCTGGCCGCCTGCGAAGGCGCGCTGCTGGTGGTCGATGCGGCCCAGGGCGTGGAAGCGCAGTCGGTGGCCAACTGCTACACGGC
>NZ_JBFUMN010000149.1:0-895 GCF_054049335.1 Roseateles sp. P5_E1 | reverse complement strand
GATGAAGCCAGCCAGGTCATCAAAGTCCAGGCGCTTGGACACCAGGTCGGCTTTCAGGAACGGGCGGTCGCCGCCCACATCGATCTGCGMGGTGCCACCCAGGTCGCTATCGCCGGCGGTGCCGGTGAAGTTCTCATAGCGCCAGATGTCGTTGTCGCGCTTGAGGCGGCCTTTCAGCCGGTACGGCGGGGTGGAGGGCATGGCCACGCCGATCAGCGGAAACAGGTCTTCCATGTCCTGGCCGCTGAGCATCAGCTCCAGGTTGAAGACGCGCAGTGCGAACGGATTGGTCAGCGTGCCGCTGGCGATGGCATGGGTGCCGCCGGCACGGCCGTCGAGATGGATGCGGAAGGGGTGATCGCTGTTGGTGAGTTCCAGCGGCGATTCGGTATTGCCATCGAGCGAGAAGGGGTTGCCCCTCCATCGGCCCTTGCCCTTGACCAGCAGCGGCGGGGCGCTGTCCTCGGTGCGCGGCTTGCCGCTGGTGAGGGCGACCAGGACGTCGGTGCGACCGGCGGCATCCAGAAACTGCAGGCGGCCGTCATCGATCAGCAGGCGCAGCAGCTGCGGTGGGTTGCCGGTGGAGGGGCCAAGGAAATCCCAGTTGCCCGGGGTGTCCTTGCCGGGGCCGGTTTCCAACAGCAGGTCAGGGCGGGTGAGGCGCACTTCGGGGATCTGGACCTGGCCTCGCAGCAGGGGCCAGACGCGAAGGGCGATTTCGGCGCGGTCGGCGCTGGCCATCTGCGGGGTTTTGGCCCAGTCGGCGTTGGCGAACGTGAGGCGGTCGGCGCGGATCGTGGTGGTGCGGCCAAGGTCGACGTCGAGATCGCCGTTGATATGGAACTCGCGCCCGGTTTTGGCCTGGACGGCGCGTTCGACGGGTCCTTTGAACCAG
>NZ_JBFUMN010000148.1:0-904 GCF_054049335.1 Roseateles sp. P5_E1 | reverse complement strand
CTCCGAATACCGAGACGGACTGTATGGGAGACACACGGCGGGTGCTAACGTCCGTCGTGAAAAGGGAAACAACCCAGACCCACAGCTAAGGTCCCAAATTCACTGCTAAGTGGAAAACCATGTGGAAAGGCACAGACAGCCAGGAGGTTGGCTTAGAAGCAGCCACCCTTTAAAGAAAGCGTAATAGCTCACTGGTCGAGTCGGTCTGCGGGGAAGATTTAACGGGGCTAAGCAGTGAACCGAAGCTTGGGGTGTGCATATTTATATGTACGCGGTAGAGGAGCGTTCCGTAAGCCGTTGAAGGTGGATTGAGAAGTCTGCTGGAGGTATCGGAAGTGCGAATGCTGACATGAGTAACGATAATGCGGGTGAAAARCCCGCACGCCGAAAGCCCAAGGTTTCCTTGCGCAACGTTAATCGRCGCAGGGTKAGTCGGYCCCTAAGGCGAGGMMGAAAWKCGTAGTCGATGGGAAGCWGGTTAATATTCCWGCACCTCGCGTAAGTGCGATGGAGGGACGGAGAAGGTTAGGTGTACCCGGCGTTGGTTGTCCGGGGGAAAGGAGGTAGGTTTGAATCTTTGGCAAATCCGGGATTCTTCAAGACCGAGCACCGAGACGAGCCTTTAAGGCGAAGTCACTGATACCACGCTTCCAGGAAAAGCTCCTAAGCTTCAGCTTACGCAGACCGTACCGTAAACCGACACAGGTGGGYAGGATGAGAATTCTCAGGCGCTTGAGAGAACTYRGGTGAAGGAACTAGGCAAMATRGYACCGTAACTTCGGGAGAAGGTRCGCCCTTTTTGGTGGCTCATGCGAGCTATAGCTGARGAGGGCCGCAGAAACCAGGCCGCTGCGACTGTTTATCAAAAACACAGCACTCTGCAAACACGAAAGTGGACGTATAG
>NZ_JBFUMN010000147.1:0-911 GCF_054049335.1 Roseateles sp. P5_E1 | reverse complement strand
TTGCTGGTGGTAGCACTGGGCGTGGTGGTGGGGTTTCCGCTGTTGACCGCGTTGGCGCTGCAACATGTGTCATCGGCGCACTCGATCGTATTCCTGGGCCTGCTGCCGCTGAGCACGGCGCTGTTTGGCGTACTGCGTGGTGGCGAGCGCCTGCGTCCGGCGTTCTGGGGCTTCTCACTGCTGGGCAGCGCGTCGGTGGTGGGCTATGCGCTGCTTGGCGCCGGGCAGGCCTCGCTGCAGGGCGACCTGCTGATGCTGGCCGCGGTGCTGGTGTGCGGCTTGGGCTATGCCGAAGGCGCGCGCCTGTCACGCACGCTGGGCGGCTGGCAGGTGATCAGCTGGGCGCTGGTGCTGTCCCTGCCGTTGATGCTGCCGCTGTTGTGGCTGCGCTGGCCGTCCACATTGGCTGACGTAGGCAACCCGGCCTGGTTGGGGTTGGGGTACGTTTCGGTGTTCAGCATGCTGGTCGGCTTCATGTTCTGGTACCGCGGGCTGGCACAGGGCGGTATCGCCGCGGTCGGTCAGCTGCAGTTGCTGCAGCCATTCTTCGGCCTGGGGCTGGCCGCGCTGCTGCTGCACGAGCAGGTCAGCGCGGCGATGCTGCTGGTGACCCTGTGCGCGGTGGCCTGCGTTGCCGGGGCGAAGCGGTTCGCGCGCTGAGCGCGCGGCCGGGGGTCAGCTGCCGAGCCCGCCCACCGGTTCGGTCTCGAAGCGCTCGCCAAATCCGGTGATGTGTGGCCGGGCTTGGGCGATCGCGGCCTGCACCGCCGGCAACGCGAGCGAGGCACGATGCTGTTCCTGGCTGTCCCAGACTTCGGTGATCCAGATTGCATCGGGAAGGCCGGGGTCCCTGGCCACTACGTAGCTGCGGCAGCCGGGCATGTCGGCGGTGCCGTCGAGCAGGATCGCGA
>NZ_JBFUMN010000146.1:0-926 GCF_054049335.1 Roseateles sp. P5_E1 | reverse complement strand
GCATCATTTCGTTGCCGAATTCCGGAGATGCACAGATGGGTACCAACCAGAACCCGCAGCAGAACCAGCAGAATCCGCAGGAACAAAAGAACAATCCGCCGGGCCAGCAGGGCCAGCAACAGCAGCAGCGCGATCCGCAGCGTCAGGGCCAGCAGCAACAGCAGGACCAGGACCAGGACCAGAAGCGCGAGCGCAATGCCCAGCAGGGTAGCCAGGACGAAGAAGAATAAGCCGTCCGCTGTACCGCATTCCGCAAAGGCCCGGCCCTCTGGTCGGGCCTTTGCATGTGTGGGGAGCTGAAGGTCGCTCGCGTATCATGCACGGCCATTCCACATCGACGTCGTCGGTGCCTCTGCACAGGATTGTCTGCATGTCTGTTGTCTTCCCGCGGTGCACGTTGCTCGCGCTTGCCGTTATCGCTGGCGGCACCGCCAATGCGTCCCCTGCTGGCCGCGCGGCCATCGAGCCCCTGCTCGAACAGAGCCCGGGGGTGACCTTCAGTCAAGGCGTGCAGGAGGGCAAAGCGCAGTTCCGTGGTCGGCTGCAGCAGTTTGCCAACGGCGACACCCTGCTGCGCGTGGGGGACGGCGAGGGCGAACCGGTGATGCTGATCGTGTGCTCGCAATCGGGCTGGATCAATCCGGTTGGCGAGACCGGCAGCGCCACGCCGTTGAGCGGTGAGCAGCTCAAGGCGGTGCGGATGATGCAGTACATGGGCACGCTGACCGGCGTGGCGATGGTGCAGGGCGTGATCGGCGAGGGCTGGCAGCTGCCGGCGTCCGCCGCGCCGGTGTCCTCGACCGGCAGCAACGCCTGGGCCTATGGCCGCGAACAGTTCGACATCACCACCCGTCAGGTGGCGGGACAGGGGCTGCAGGTGCGGACAGTCAAAACCTCGAACGGTGCCACGCCGCACACCCCGGACC
>NZ_JBFUMN010000145.1:0-932 GCF_054049335.1 Roseateles sp. P5_E1 | reverse complement strand
CTTCCGGATTGACCCGGCCGGGACCGGTCATGGGTTCGAGCAGTTCGCGGATGCGCTGGTTGAAGGAGGTTTCCTGGCGGCGCACCTGTTCGAACTGCGCCGCGTTCAACGCCGCTTCGCTGTTCGGATCGGACACGCTGAGCATGCGCCCGCTCTGGTCCACCACGGTCACCCGCTCGGGGGTGAGGTCGGGGATGCTGGCGGCCACCATGTGCACGATCGCATCGATCTGGCCGCGTTCCAGCTGCTGGCCGCCGCGCAGTTCCAGCACCACCGAGGCGCTGGCGACATCACGCTGGCGGGTGAAGGCGCTGGGCTTGGGAATGGCCAGGTGCACGCGCGAATCACGCACCGGGCGCAGGGTGTTGATGGTGCGCGACAGCTCGGTTTCCAACGAATGCTGGTAGCGCGCGTTTTCCATGAACTGGCTGACGCCGAAGCCCGGATCGCGCTCCATCAGCTCAAAGCCGAGCCGGCCACTGTCGGTCAGGCCCGAACCGGCCAGCTTGAGGCGCGCATCGTGCAGGTTCTTTTCCGGCACGGTGATGCCACCGGTGGCCGGGTCCAGTTCGAACGGAATCTGCGCGGTGCGCAGCAGGTCGGTGGCCTCGGCGGTGGCCTTCTGGTCCAGGCCGGTGTAGAGCGGCACCATGCCCGGCTTCTGCGACCAGAAGAACACGAACAGGCCTGCCGCCACGGCCACGGCGATCATCGCCATCAGTCCGAGCCGACGGGTGATCTGCAGGCTTTGCAGCCGGTCGAACCACTGCCCAGCCTTTTCGGTGTTCAGGGATTCTTTGGAGAGCGACAGGGCCATGCGTTTCTATCCTTACAGCGGCATGTTCATCACGTCCTGGTAAGCCTGGACGAGACGGTTACGGACTTCCACGGTGGCGCGGAAGGCGATCTGGGACTGCTGCGAGGCGACCATG
>NZ_JBFUMN010000144.1:0-941 GCF_054049335.1 Roseateles sp. P5_E1 | reverse complement strand
AGCCAAGGGCGGGCAGTGGTCGGCCGAGGACGAGGACGGCTTCAAATCCCCGATCCGCGACCAGTTCGAGCAGCAGGGCCACCCGTATTACGCCAGCGCGCGGTTGTGGGACGACGGCGTGATCGATCCGGCCGATACGCGCCGCGTGCTGGGCCTGGCCTTGTCGGCCAGCCTCAACGCGCCGGCGCAGAAGACCGCGTTCGGTGTGTTCCGCATGTAAGGCACGCGCGGCACCGCGAGGTGCCGCCCCCTGCTCCGCCATTGGCCCGCGCCACGAGACCTCCATGTTCACCAAGATCCTGATCGCCAACCGCGGCGAAATTGCCTGCCGTGTCATCGCAACCTGCCAGCGCCTGGGCATCGCCACCGTGGCGGTGTACTCCGACGCCGACCGCAACGCGCGCCACGTGCGCCTGGCCGACGAGGCCATCGCGATCGGCCCGGCGCCCGCACGCGAGAGCTACCTGCGCGGCGACGCCATCCTGGAGGCCGCACGTCGCACCGGCGCGCAGGCGATCCACCCCGGCTACGGCTTCCTGTCCGAGAACGCCGGCTTCGCCAAGGCCTGTGCCGAGGCCGGCATCGTGTTCATCGGCCCCTCGGCCGACGCGATCCGCGCGATGGGTGACAAGAGCGCGGCCAAGGCGCTGATGCACAAGGCCGGCGTGCCACTCACGCCCGGCTACCACGGCGACGACCAGGCTCCGGACTTCCTGCGTGCCCAGGCCGATGCGATCGGCTACCCGGTACTGATCAAGGCCAGCGCCGGCGGCGGCGGCAAGGGCATGCGCCGCGTCGACGCCAGTGCCGACTTCATCGACGCGCTGGCCAGCTGCCAGCGCGAGGCGCAGTCGGCGTTCGGCAATGCGCATGTACTGGTGGAGAAATACGTCGAGCGTCCGCGCCATATCGAGATCCAGGTGTTCGGCGACAGCCACGGC
>NZ_JBFUMN010000143.1:0-942 GCF_054049335.1 Roseateles sp. P5_E1 | reverse complement strand
GGATCCAGAACTGCTTCTTGTTCTCCGCACTCAGCACCACCGCTTCCCACTGGCCGAAGGTCGGCGAGCCGCGACGGATATCCACCGCCACGTCGTACACCTCACCTTCGAGCACGCTGACCAGCTTGCCCTGCGGCCGCGGCCACTGGTAATGCAGGCCGCGCAGCACGCCCTTGGCCGAGGTGGAGACGTTGCTCTGCACGAACTTGGTCGGCAGACCGTGCTGGCCGAAACGCTCGGCATTCCAGGTCTCGAAGAAGAAGCCGCGCTCGTCGCCGAACACCGCCGGCTCGATCACCACGCAGCCCGGCAGTTTGGTCTCAATTACTTTCACGGCACCACTCCTCGTACAGCCAGTTTATGCAGGTATTGGCCGTAGCCGTTCTTGATCAGCGGGGCGGCCAGAGCCTCCAGTTGCTCGGCGTTGATCCAGCCCTGGCCGAAGGCGATTTCTTCCGGGCAGCAGACCTGCAGGCCCTGTCGGGTCTGGATGGTCTCGATGAAGTTGGACGCCTCCAGCAGCGACTGGTGGGTGCCGGTATCCAGCCACGCGTAGCCGCGACCCAGCGCCTCCAGATGCAGATTGCCTTCGCGCAGATAGCGCTGGTTGAGATCGGTGATCTCCAGCTCGCCGCGCGGCGACGGCTTCAGCTCGGCCGCGTGGTGGCTGGCGTTGCCGTCGTAGAAATACAGGCCGGTCACCGCGTAGTTGGAACGCGGATTGGCCGGCTTCTCGACCAGGTCGATCACCTTGCCGGCCTTGTCGAACTCGGCCACGCCGTAGCGCTCCGGATCGTTGACCCAATAGCCGAACACGGTCGCGCCGTGATCGCGCTCGTCGGCATTGCGCAGCACTTCCCGCAGGCCATGGCCGTGGAAGATGTTGTCGCCCAGTACCAGGCAGCTCGGTTTGCCGTCGACGAAGTCACGACCAATGAGATA
>NZ_JBFUMN010000142.1:0-944 GCF_054049335.1 Roseateles sp. P5_E1 | reverse complement strand
GGAACAGCGCTTTGTCTCCCGGATCGGGCTGCCGGTGGCGGCGACGTGCATCCGCGCCTCCATCTGTGCCCACGCCATCACCGCCAACGGGGTGTTCGTGGTCACCGACCTGGCGGCCGACCCGCGCTTCCAGGACAACCCCCTGGTCGCCAGCGCTCCGCACCTGCGCTTCTATGCAGGTGCCCCGCTGGTCGCCAGGAACGGGGTGGCCATCGGCGCCCTCTGCATCATGGACAGCATGCCCCGCGAGTTCCTGGACAGCGACCGCGAGCAGCTGTCGAGCCTGGCCCAGCTGGTGATGGGGCAGCTGGAGCTGCGCAACCTGTCCGGCCGGCTCGATCCGGTCAGTGGCCTCCCCAGCCGCCACCAGCTCCACGCCGATTTCCCCGGCATTGTCGCCCGCAGCGCCACCGGCAGGCGCTACGCCGTGGCCATCGACGTGCTCGACATCCCCCGCGCCAGCCAAGTGGGCCAGGTACTTGGGCTGCAACCGCTGGAAGCGCTGATCCGGCGCGCCGGCGTTCGCCTGCGCACCGCATTGGGCGGCATCGCTACGGTCTACCACGTGGGGGTCACGCGCTTCGCCTTCCTGGTGGACATGCCCACCCCAGACCAGGTGGAAAGCCTGGTCATGGAACTAAGGGGCCGGATGCTGCGTCCGCTGATGGCCGCCGCCGTGCCCATGTCGCCGCGCTTCCACGCAGGGATCTGCGCGGTCGAAGGCGGCGAAGGCAGCCACGAACTGCTTCGGAAACTCCTGGTGGGCCTGCACGATGCGTTCGACGCGGGTCAAACGTTGTGCTGGTACTCGGCAGCGCGGGACCAGACGGTGCACCGCGCCTACCGCCTGGCGTCGGATGCCGAGCGCGGCATCGCCAACGGCGAGTTCCATCTGGCCTATCAGCCACGTTTCGACGCCCCAACGCGCACCCCGGTCTCTGCCG
>NZ_JBFUMN010000141.1:0-961 GCF_054049335.1 Roseateles sp. P5_E1 | reverse complement strand
GGTCGGGGCTGACCGGGCATATGTGCCAAGCGTTTACCGGGGCCGGCAGGGCGACCGGTGACGGGGGCAACGCCTTTCGTGCTGGGGTGGTCGAGGGGTGTATCGGTGTGTGTCAGAGCGTGTCGGATGACGTCAACGCCCCGCGGGAGGCCAATGTCGTGCGCCGAAGCCCCGTAGAGCCGACCGTTGGTCGGCTGCYCTTGAACCGACCGTCGGTCGGCTGACCTCGGACCGACCGCTGGTCGGCTGCCCTTGAATTCCCGCACAGGTACCACCAACGGTCGATACCCGTGCCTTGCTGGCGAACGGCGGATTCTCCGGCGTGCTCAATAGCGGTAATTCACCTTCATCCACACCGTCCTGCCCGGCTCGTTGATCCGGATCGGATCAGCGGGGAAGCCGAAATCGGCGCTGCCGGCCAGGTTCAGGTGCTCGCTGTAGGCGCGATCGAACAGGTTGTCGATACCCGCGCTGAGCTGCAGCGCATCGCTGAGGCGGTAGCCGGCGTTGAGCGCGAGAGTGGCGAAGCCGGCGCTGGGGCCGAGGTCGCGTGCCACGACATTGCCCTGGTTGGCGGCGACGCGGTGCTGGTGGGCGACGGCGCGGGCGAGTGCGCCCATGCTCCAGCGCTGGCCCTGCCAGTTGGCGCTCACGCGCGCCTCCAGCGGCGGCATCTGCGGCAGCGGCGTGCCGTCGCTGCGGTTTTCGCCCCATGCGTAGGCGAGCGTACCGCCGAGTTTCCACTGTTCGGTGAGGACCAATTCCGCGCCGGCTTCGGCGCCGGCGATGCGCGCGTCCACGTTGTCGGCCTGAGTCATGCTGCCCATCATGCCGCCCTCCCGGTAGGCGAACAGGATGTAGTCCTGCAGCCGGCCGGCGTAGGCCGATACCCAGGCGTTGAGGCGGTCACTGCGGTATTGCAGGCCAAGGTCGAGCTGGGTGGTTTTTTCCGGCTGGATAC
>NZ_JBFUMN010000140.1:0-991 GCF_054049335.1 Roseateles sp. P5_E1 | reverse complement strand
GTATCGTCCACCAGCAGGATGCGTTCGGCACTGCCACGCGGGACCTGGCTGGGAACAGGTTTCTGTTCGTCGATGCCGACCAGCTCGCCTTCCGGCAGCAGCAGTTCTATCTCGGTACCTTCGCCGCGCTCGCTGGCGATGCGCGCACTGCCGCCGGACTGGCGGGCGAACCCGTAGGTCATCGACAAGCCCAGCCCGGTGCCCTCGCCCTGCGGCTTGGTGGTGAAGAAGGGCTCGAACACATTGGTCAGCAGTTCCATCGGAATGCCGATGCCGTTGTCCAGGACTTTGACGCTGATGTAATGACCCGGCGCGAGCTCATGATCGCGCTCGATCTCGGTACGGTCGGCGCGGATGCGGATCAGCCCCTGCCCGCCCAGCGCATCGCGCGCGTTGATCACCAGGTTGAGGATCACGTTCTCGAACTGGTTCGGATCGGCCACGGCCACCATCGGCTGCGGCCCCAGTTCCAGGTCCAGCTCGATGTTCTCGCCGATCGAGCGCAGCAGCATGTCTTCCAGCGAACGGATCCGCGCGACCACGTCGAAGGTCTGCGGGTCCAGCGGCTGCTTGCGGGCAAAGGCCAGCATCCGCTGGGTCAGCGCCGCCGCGCGGTGGGCCGAGCCGGTGGCGATCTCGACAKACCGCGAGGCCTTGTCCCATTTGCCGCTGGAGACGGCCATCTCGATCATGTCCAGGCCGGAGATGATCGTGGTCAGCAGGTTGTTGAARTCGTGCGCGATGCCGCCGGTAAGCTGGCCGAGCGAGTCCATCTTCTGCGCCTGCAGCAGCTCGACCTCGGTGCGCTGGCGCTCGGCGATCTGGAAGGCCAGCTCCGACGTCGCGGTTTCCAGCTCCTGGCGCTGCTCGGACTCGCGCGCGTGGTGTTCGGTGGTGTCTTCGATCAGCACCAGGCCCTGGCCCGGTGCATGGTAAGGCGTCACGCGCCATTCGGTGATGCGGGTGTCGGCGCCTGCGCGCAGGGTAAACG
>NZ_JBFUMN010000139.1:0-1002 GCF_054049335.1 Roseateles sp. P5_E1 | reverse complement strand
GCATCAGATGGCGCACGTGCTGCTCGCCGAGCGGGTTCCGCAGGCGGGCAGGGTGCTCGTGCTTGGTGCAGGCGGAGGGATGGAACTGCGCGTCTTCGCCGAGTGCAGCCCCGACTGGCACTTCACCGGCGTGGACCCGTCCGCGGAGATGCTCGCGCTGGCCACGCGCGTGCTGGGCAGCCTGTCCCCGCGCGTCGAACTGATCCAGGGCTACATCGATGCTGCGCCCGTCGTCGCGTTCGATGGCGCCACGTGTCTGYTGACACTGCACTTTCTATCGCGCGAAGAACGCCTGCACACCCTGCGCGAACTCCGGCGCCGCCTGAGGCCGGGCGCACCGCTGGTGGTCGCCCACCACAGCGTGCCCCGCGATCCGGATGAAAAGCGCGTGTGGTTCCAACGCTGGGCCGCGTTCGTCACCGCCCGCGGCATCGGCGGGGAGAGCGCCGAAGCACGCGCCGAGGCGATTGCCAGCAGGCTGCCCACGCTCGCGCCGGAAGAAGAGGTGACGCTGCTGGAGCAGGCCGGTTTCGAGCGGCCCGCGCTGTTCTACGCTGCGCTGTCGTTCCGCGGCTGGGTTGCCTACGCCGTGCAGGATCAGCCGGGGTAGGTGGGGAAACGCTCGTCGGGGTGGTGCTTCTTCCACTCGGTGTGGGCGACGGTGCCTTCCCAGGCGATGAACGCCTTCGGCGGACGCCCGCGACCTGTCCAGGTCTCACCGCTATAGGGCAGCCAGAAGCGTGGCGGCAGGTCTTCGCGAGGCGGTCTGCTGGCCTTGACGCGCTTGGGCAGGGCGGTCCGTGCGGGCGCTGCGTCGGCGCCGATGATCGCGCGGATCCTGGCTTGCTGCTCCGGGCTGAAGTCTTGGTAGCAGGCCTTGAGCAGCAGCGTCACGCGGTCGTAGGCTTCCCGGGTGGCGGCACGCAGCAGCGCCGGATCGTCCATGCTTGATCGCGCCAGCAGATCGTCCAGGGCAACAGGGAGTGATGAGGCGGCTGGAGC
>NZ_JBFUMN010000138.1:0-1010 GCF_054049335.1 Roseateles sp. P5_E1 | reverse complement strand
GATTGCCCGCATCGCAATCAAGTCCGGGTTGAAGACGCTGATCTTCGCGCAGAGCCGGCTGATGGTCGAAGTGCTGACCAAGTACCTCAAGGACATCTTCGACCATGACCCGCGCAAGCCCGCGCGGATCCGCGCCTACCGCGGCGGCTACCTGCCCACCGAACGCCGCGAGACCGAGCGCGCCATGCGCGCCGGGCTGATCGACGGCATCGTGAGCACCTCGGCCCTCGAGCTGGGCGTGGACATCGGCAGCCTGGACGTCGTCGTGTTGAACGGCTATCCGGGCAGCGTGGCGGCCACCTGGCAGCGCTTCGGCCGCGCCGGGCGTCGGCAGCAACCGGCGCTGGGGGTAATGGTGGCCAGTTCGCAGCCGCTGGACCAGTACGTGGTCCGCCATCCGGACTTCTTCGCCGACGCCTCGCCCGAGCACGCGCGCATCGCGCCGGACCAGCCGCTGATCCTGTTCGATCACATCCGCTGCGCCGCCTTCGAGCTTCCGTTCCTGGCCGGCGACCCGTTCGGCCCGATCGATCCGCTGGTCTTCCTGGAAGCGCTGGCCGAAACCGAGGTGATCCACCGCGAAGGCGACCGCTGGGAGTGGATCGCCGACAGCTATCCGGCCAACGCGGTCAGCCTGCGCTCGGTGGCCGACGGCAACTTCGTGGTGGTCGACCGCAGCGATGGCAAACAGCAGATCATCGCCGAGGTGGACTATTCCGCCGCCGCGCTGACCTTGTACGAAGGCGCCATCCACATGGTGCAGTCCAGCCCCTACCAGGTGGAGYGGCTGGACTGGGAAGGCCGCAAGGCCTATGTCACCCGCACCCACGTGGACTACTACACCGACAGCATCGACTTCACCAAGCTCAAAGTGCTGGACCGCTTCGACGGCTGCATCGCCGGCCGCGGCGATTCCCACCACGGCGAAGTGCATGTGGTGCGGCGCGTGGCCGGCTACAAGAAAATCCGCTATTACACCCACGAGAACATCGGCTACGGCCCGGTCAACC
>NZ_JBFUMN010000137.1:0-1030 GCF_054049335.1 Roseateles sp. P5_E1 | reverse complement strand
GCTCGTGCCCACGCCGACCGTGGGGCTATCGCTCGCCAGCCGCACGAGATAGCCGGCCAGGCCACCCAACGGGAGCCCAAGGAAGCTGCATACGCCCAGCCAAGGCCAGCGTTGCACCATCGTTGCCCGTGGCGACGACACAACGTGCGGCGGCGCGGTATCCAATGGTGTGTTGTCCTGCATGTCAGCCTCCCCGGTTCACCCAACCGTACACCATCGCCCGCCGTGCACGGTCCCTCCCGCTCGCTACGCCACAATGCGGCAATACCCGCTACCAGGAGGACCCGCCATGCACGTCGTCACCCGCCTGCTACTGCTGTCACCCCTGTTGCTCAGCGCCTGCCGCAACGCCGACTCCGGCGCCGGCACGTTCTCCTCCGATCCCATGCTGGGGTGCTATGCCACCCACCCACGCAAGCCGGCGGAGTTCCGCATCGAGCAGCAGCAGGGCCAGTACTACGTGTCGTTCAACCGCGACGAACAGTGGCAACGCGACGATACCGTCCTGCAGGTGTCCTCGCGAGCGGACATCGCCCGCTTCTTCAAGGATGACGCCGATCAGATCGACAAGGCGCTGGTACGCCCGAACGGCGGGTTCGGCATCTTCCACTTCAATCCCGGTGCCACGCTCAAGGGCAAGGACAAGGACAGCGACTACATGGCACTGGTGCTGATCGGCGCCGGGCCAGTGTTCAAAGTGCGCTGCGGCTGAGTCCAGCCGGCGAGCCGCGGATGTGCAATTGACGACGTCGCACTAGCCTCTACTCCGGCAGTGCGGGAGGACGCTGTGCGTTCCTTCCGGTGCCCATGACCCACCGGAAAGTGACGCAGTAACGCCGGCGGGCAACTCCCCGTGCCTGCCGCCATCGCCCTTCTCCCGCACTGCCGGCCGTGCGACGCACGCGCGCGGCAACGCCAGTACCCATCCTCTGCAGTACCCCACCCGCAGACGCGCGCAGACGGGCAGCGCGGGGCCGTACTTCAACACGGCCCGTCCCCACGGGCGATGCGATGGATGGAGCTGTACGGC
>NZ_JBFUMN010000136.1:0-1037 GCF_054049335.1 Roseateles sp. P5_E1 | reverse complement strand
GTACAGCCCGGACCGGGCATGTGGAAGGTGACCGCCGGCAACGGGCATGTGCTTTGGATTCTGGGCACGGTGTCGCCGCTCCCGGCCAAGCTGGAGTGGCGTGCCGATGAGGTCCAGGCGGTGATCGCCAGCGCCGGCGAAGTGCTCGGCACCCCGGGCTGGACCGTCGATGCCGACGTCGGCTTCTTCAAGGGCCTGACCCTGTTGCCTTCGGCAATGAAGGCCGCACACGATCCGCAGGGGCGACGGCTGGAGGAGATCCTGCCGGCGCCGCTGTACGCGCGCTGGCTGCCGCTCAAACAACGCTATCTGGGCCGCGACGGCGGGGTGGAAAAGGATCGTCCGCTGGTCGCGGCGACCCGCCTGTATGCCGAAGCGTTGAAGTCGGTCGGGCTCGGCCGCGGCACGCCGGTGTCCGCCATTCTGGACAAGGCCTACAAGGCGCGCGGGTTGAAGCCGGTGGTGACCCGGGTGGTGATCAAGGTCGATGATCCGCGCCAGGCACTCAAGGAAGTGCGCGCCAGCACATTGCAGGACGTGCAGTGCTTCCAGCGCACCCTGGACGTGGTGGAACACCAGTTGCCGCTGCTGGTGGAACGCGCCAATGCGTGGTCGGTGGGCGACACAGAGACGCTGCAGCGGCTGGCGGTGCAGAGCCAGTACGACGCCTGCGTCGGCGCGGTCGCCGACAGCGAGTTCGGCCGGCGCCGTGGGCTGCTGGGCGTGGAGCAGCAGGCGGCCGACAAGTGGCTGCAGGTGGCGCGCGCGGCACTGGCTCGCAACGCGACGACCTTCGCGGTCGTCCCGGTGCATACGCTGGTGCAGCCGGGCGGCTACCTGGCCCGTCTGGAGCAGGACGGCCTCCAGGTGGAAGCGCCCTGAGCCTGCGGCATCTGTACGCAGGTCAGCGTGTGCTGGYGCGCACAGTTCTCATCGACCTGGGTGTACAGCTTCGTGGCATAGTCTGGGTAGTCAACAGGGGGCTACACGAGCATGCCATTGCGTGCGATCGCCTATACCAGCGTCGCCTTTGAAGG
>NZ_JBFUMN010000135.1:0-1046 GCF_054049335.1 Roseateles sp. P5_E1 | reverse complement strand
TTAGCTCAGCTGGGAGAGCACCTGCTTTGCAAGCAGGGGGTCGTCGGTTCGATCCCGACAGGCTCCACCACACGTTGCGTGTTTATCGACGCARACGGCAATGAGCTGAACGGACATTGGGTCTGTAGCTCAGGTGGTTAGAGCGCACCCCTGATAAGGGTGAGGTCGGTAGTTCGAGTCTACCCAGACCCACCACTCTGAATGACTAGCGCATACAAAGAATTTATTACGCATCGGCATTGTGGCCGGTACGTGTTCTTTTAAAACTTGTGACGTAGCGAGCGTTTGAGATTCTATCTTGACGTGTCGTGAGGCTAAGGCGGAAGACTTAAATGTCTTCTTATTAATTGAGTCGTTATATTTCGTATCTGGGYTTTGTACCCCCAGGTCATATATGTAACCCAAGGCAACTTGAGGTTATATGGTCAAGCGAATAAGCGCACACGGTGGATGCCTTGGCGGTCAGAGGCGATGAAGGACGTGGCAGCCTGCGAAAAGTRYSGGGGAGCTGGCAACAAGCWTTGATCCSGYAATGTCCGAATGGGGAAACCCACCCGCTTGCGGGTATCCTGCAGTGAATACATAGCTGCTGGAAGCGAACCTGGTGAACTGAAATATCTAAGTAACCAGAGGAAAAGAAATCAACCGAGATTCCCTGAGTAGCGACGAGCGAACGGGGACTAGCCCTTAAGCTGGAATGGTTCTAGAAAAACAGCCTGGAACGGCTGGCCATAGAAGGTGATAGCCCTGTATTTAAAAGGGCCACTCCAGTGAAGACGAGTAGGRCGGGGCACGWGAAACCYTGTCTGAAYATGGGGGGACCATCCTCCAAGGCTAAATACTACTGACYGACCGATAGTGAACYAGTACCGTGAGGGAAAGGCGAAAAGAACCCCGGAGAGGGGAGTGAAATAGAYCCTGAAACCGTGTGCGTACAAGCAGTAGGAGCCTCGCAAGGGGTGACTGCGTACCTTTTGTATAATGGGTCAGCGACTTACTGTTCGTGGCAAGCTTAACCGTATAGGGGAGGCGAAGGGAAACCGCCG
>NZ_JBFUMN010000134.1:0-1091 GCF_054049335.1 Roseateles sp. P5_E1 | reverse complement strand
GCTTCCTGTGCGCGCAGGCCTGCCTGCCATATCTGCTGCAGGCGCCCAACCCGCACATCCTCACCCTGGCGCCGCCGCCAAGCCTGGACCCGAAATGGTGGGGTCCGCATACCGGCTACACGCTGGCCAAGATGGGCATGAGCTTCGTCACCCTGGGCCTGGCCGCCGAGTTCGGGCCCCAGGGCGTGGCGGTCAACGCGTTGTGGCCACGCACGATCATCGCCACCGATGCGGTCAACATGATTCCCGGCGTGGATATCAACGGCTGCCGCACGCCGCAGATCCTGGCCGATGCCGCGCACGCGGTGCTGACCCGCGATGCGGCCGGTTTCAGCGGGCAGTTCCTGCTTGATGACGAGGTACTGGCGCAGGCCGGTATCACCGACCTGAGCGGCTACGCGGTGGATCCGTCGCGACCGCTGCTGCCCGATCTGTTCCTGGATTGAGCCTGCGGCAGCGTCGCAGGGCCCGGTCGTCGACAAAGGCTGCACGCGCAACTGCTACTGTGCGTGCCCCCTTTTGTCTGGTCTGTTGAATGTCCCATCGCAAACGAAGTCCATCGCTCGCCGCCGCCATCGCCGTCATCGGCCTGCTCGGCGCCTGCAGCAAAGGCCCCTCGCACGCCGCCGATACCGAGGGCGTTGAGAAGGTGAATGCTTACGTCGCGTGTTTCAACGCGGTGGAGCAGCCCATCCACGAGGGCTTCCAGCAGTACACCGGCTGGATGCAGGATCCGAAGGCGGGCCCGACCGGCAAGGAGACGCACGTGCGCGGGCCGGGCATGGTGCTGTCGCACCGCGTCGCGGTGTGCAATGAACCGATGGTGGCGGCGCTGGCGATGACGCCGGCCGATGCCGCGCTGGATGCGCCTGCGCGCGCCTACCAGCAGCGCTTCGTTGACCTGTACGCGCTGATCGAACAGACCGACCGCTACTACACCCGCGAGGATTACCTGCGCGACGACCACGCTGGCATGCGCACCCAGCACGGCCCGCTGATGCAGGCCTACATGGCCTTCTTCGATGCCAGCGATGCGCTGGATGCCGCGCTGGAGAAGCGCGAAGACGAACGTCGTCACGCCCAGCTGAAGG
>NZ_JBFUMN010000133.1:0-1098 GCF_054049335.1 Roseateles sp. P5_E1 | reverse complement strand
AGGTGCTGCTGGCCGCGTTCGTGGCGTGGGGGCTGGATGAAACCCTGCAGCGTGCGAACGGCATGTTCGCCATCGCGCTCTGGGACCACGCCGAGCAGTGTCTTTGGCTGGCCCGCGACCGGGTCGGCAAGAAGCCGCTGTATTACGGCTGGGCCGGCGATGCGCTGGTGTTCGGATCGGAGTTGAAGGCGCTGTGGCAGCACCCGGCCTTCGACAACGACGTCGACCGCGACGCGCTGACCCTGCTGCTGCGGCTGGACTACATTCCCGCCCCGCACTGCATCCATGCGCGCTGCTTCAAGCTGATGCCGGGGCGGGTGCTGCGCCTGGACGCGGCCACCGTTGCCGCCGGTGCCGCCGCACACCGGCCGGACCAGCAGCAGGTGCCGTTCTGGAATGCGCGCGAGCGCATGCAGCAGGCGCTGGCGTTGCCGTTCATCGGCAGCGACGACGATGCCGAGGCGCAGCTGGACGGCCTGCTGCGTGACGCGGTGGGGCTGCGGATGGTGGCCGACGTGCCTGTCGGCGTATTCCTCTCCGGCGGCACCGATTCATCGGTGGTGGCCGCGCTGATGCAGTCGCAGTCGTCCACGCCGATCCACAGTTTCAGCATCGGGTTCCAGGATTCGGATCACGACGAGGCGCCGCTGGCCAAGGCGCTGGCGCAACACCTGGGCACCGATCACACCGAGCTGTATGTCAGCGGCGCCGACGCGCTGGCGGTGGTGCCACAGTTGCCCGCGATGTTCGACGAGCCCTTTGCCGATGCCTCGCAGGTGCCCACCGCGCTGGTGGCCAGGCTGGCGCGCGGGTCGGTCACCGTGGCGCTGTCGGGCGACGGCGGCGATGAGCTGTTCTTCGGCTACAGCCGCTACCAGCGTGCGCTGCGCAACTGGGCGATGCTCGGCAAAGTGCCGGCACCGCTGCGGCGCTGGATGGCGGCCCATTCGCAGACCCAGGGTGAGGCCTCGCGCACCGGCGGCCTGGCCGCGCTGCTGGCCGAGACTGGCGCGCGCGGCATCGGCGATGTGTACCGCAACCGCATCTCGCGCTGGCGCGACCCGGTCGCGGCGGTGAAGGGGGCCACCGGGGCCGGCA
>NZ_JBFUMN010000132.1:0-1139 GCF_054049335.1 Roseateles sp. P5_E1 | reverse complement strand
GTGCAACCCGGTGAAGCCGGCATCGCCGGTGTGTCGATCCGCCTGAGCGGCACCGATGCCTACGGCCAGGCGGTCAACCTGACCGTCACCACCGACGCCAACGGCCAGTACCGCTTCGACAACCTGGCCCCGGCCGACGCGGCCGGTTACACCGTGCTGGAAGTGCAGCCGACCGGCTATGCCAATGGCCGCATCGACCCGCCCACCAGTGGCGCGCAGGCGGCGACCTTCAACCCGGACAGCTACCAGGCCGGCCGCCCGGACAGCCGCTACGTGGTGCTGCTGGGTGCCGACGTGGCCGTGCCCGGTGGCACGATCGGCAGCGTCGGCGCGGTGGCGGTGAACTACAACTTCCCCGAAGTGCGTCGCCCGAGCCTGTCCGGCTACGTGTATGTGGACCTGGACTTCAACAACCAGCGCACGGTGGGCACCGACAGCGCCATCGTCGGTGCCAGCGTGGAGCTGCTGGACGCCAGCACCGGCGCGGTGCTGGCCACCGTGCAGACCGACGCCAACGGCCACTACCGTTTCGACGACCTGGACCCGCACGTGCTGTACAGCGTGCGCGAGCCGTTGCCCAACGGCCCCTATACCAACCGTCCTAGCGCCGTGAACGCCGGCACCATCGGTGGCGCGACCTGCGCCATGGGTACCTGCGTGGCGGGCACCGGCGTGGCCAGTCCGGGCGGACCGGACGCGGCCAACACCGACCGCATCGCCGGGATCGACCTGGGCCGMGGGGCCGATGGCGAGAATTTCAACTTCGGCGAGAACCCCAACGGCAGCTCGATCGCCGGGCGGGTCTGGCTGGACGTGGACAATGACGGCGTCATCGACCCGACCGAAACCGGCCTGGGGGGCGTGGAGATCGTGCTCACCGGCACCGACCGCAACGGCCAGCCTGTGCAGTTGACCACCACCACCGCCGCCGATGGCAGTTACGCCTTCGTCGGCCTGCTGCCGGGCACCTACGTGGTGACTGAACCGACCCAGCCGACCAACACCCTCAACGGCATCACCGTGCCCGGCGACAAGGGCGGCACCGCGACCTCGCCGGACACCGTGCCGTCGGCGATCAACGCGATCGCGCTGGGTAGCAACGAGGCGGCCGCGGCCTACAACTTCGGCGAGATTCCGAT
>NZ_JBFUMN010000131.1:0-1220 GCF_054049335.1 Roseateles sp. P5_E1 | reverse complement strand
GCGTCTGGCCGCGCTGCTGCTGGAGGGCGGCGACCGTGGCGGCGCGGCCGAGGCGCTGGCGCCGGCGCTGGCCCGGCGCGAGCCCGGCGGCCTGCTGTGGGCCGTGCCGAAGCTGCTGCAGATGGCGGCCGAGGACTGGGGCGACCTGCTCGACCCGGTCGACCTCGCCCGGCTGCGCGGCTGGGCCGAAGCCGTGCGGCCGGCCACGCGGGTGGTGGTCGAAGCTGCCGCCGTTTCCGGGGACGACCGGCTCTCGCAGCGCGAGGCCGAAGTCATCGCCCAGATCGCCGCCGGCGCCAGCAACAAGCACATCGCCCGCGCGCTGGACCTGAGCCCCCACACCGTCAAGCGGCATGTGGCCAACATCCTCGACAAGCTGGGCCTGAACTCACGCGGCGAGGCGGCCGCGTGGTGGAACCAGCGTCAGATGGCCACCAGGCCCGGCACGCTGGCCTGACCCAGCGCCCGGCACAGCTTGGTCCAGGCCGTGTCGTTGAGCAGCGCGCGCGCCGAGGCCAGCACCGGCGCCTGAACCGGCGGCGGCAGGCTGCCGATGACAAGGGCGCGCTCAGCCGGCGTCAAGGCCGGGATCATCCAGCGCAGCGTCTCGCTCATCTCGCGCGGGCCGATGCTGGCCAGGAGGCGGTGGTGGATGTCGAGCAGTTCGGCGTCGCTGTAGGCGGCCCACAGCGCCAGGTTGTGGCGGCTCTCCTCCACGCCCATGTGCTCGAGGTTGTGGGCCACGAAGGCCGCGAAGCGGCGGTACAGGCGCTGGGCGGCGCTCGCTGACGGCATGGCGCGCAGCGCGGCGGACTCGGCGCGCAGGCCGGCGATGGCGTCCAGGTGCTCCTCGTGCTCGACCTCGATGGCCGCGCTGGCCCCCGCGCGGCGGGCTTCGATGGCGGGGTGGACGAACTCGTTCTCCTTGTCGAGATGGTGCCGGGCGGCATCCAGCAACGCGTCGAGCTGGCCCAGACTGGTGGCCAGCTCGAGCGGGTCGTCGACATCGAGGCGGCTCAGCTGCTGCAGTGTGTCGCTCATGAACAGGCGCAAAGCCTTGTGGATATGGGCGTAGAGGTCCAGGCGCGGGGGGAGGGTGGTCATGGTGGAGGCTCCGTTTGAGCCGGCGTGATGGGGCCGGATGCGCCGCAGTGTTCCGGCCGGCGTCGCGGTTGCCATCGCGCTGATGGGCCATGCCCGACGGGCCATCGGTCGTGGCT
>NZ_JBFUMN010000130.1:0-1223 GCF_054049335.1 Roseateles sp. P5_E1 | reverse complement strand
ATGCAGCGTTCCTCAACGCCGTGGGCGAGCGTGGCACCGGGGTGATCGTGCGCAGCGAGGAGACCAACTCCCGCCTCAACGAGCAGCCCATCTGGCGCTACGAGGCCATCGTGCATACCCGTGACGGCCGGGATGTGGAGACAACGCTGTTCACCCACACCGTCTCCCTGTGGCCGCTGCGCAACGAGATCCAGGTACCTGGTGTAAACCAGGTGTTCGAACTGAAGTACGTGCCCGGCTACCCGCGCAACATCGTGATCCTTACCGAGTCGTCGGCACACGGGCAGGCCCGGCAACGGTTGGCGGCACGCGAGGTCGTGGAGGTCGCCGAGCGGAAGTACCGTTTCAGCCCCGGCAATCCCGCGTTCGCGCAGGACTACCGGCAGGCGATGCAGGCGTTCATCGACGCCAACGATGGCGACCCGAACCAGCAGGTCGCGGTGACACGGTATCGCCACCAGCTGCGGGCGCTGGATGCGTCCCTCCCGCCCTGATCACCCCCCTCGCCCCCTTTTTCACGTGGCCGCGTTCAGCGCGGGCACGGCATCCCCCCGGGCGGCCCGATACACTGCCGCTGCTCCACCTTTGAAGAGGCCTACGTCCCGATGCTGTACGCGCAAGTCCATCTCACCCTGCCCGCCTGGATCCACGACCAGATCGACCTGGGCCGTGCCTATCCCGGTGACGCCGCCAAGGTCGCGCTGGCCATCGCGCTGTCGCGCCTGAATGTCGAGGCGCAGACCGGCGGTCCGTTCGGCGCGGTGGTGTTCGGCCCGGATGACCGCGTCATCGCCGCCGGCGTCAATCGCGTGGTGCCGCACAACACCTCGCTGGCGCATGCCGAGAACATGGCCTACATGCTGGCCCAGCAGCGCCTGCAGACCCCGCGGCTGAACGATGTGCTGAGCCCGATCACCCTGGCCACCTCGTCGCAGCCGTGCTGCCAGTGCTACGGCGCCACCGTCTGGGCCGGCATCGACCGGCTGTTGATCGGTGCCAGCGCGCAGGACGTGGAAGAACTGACCGCCTTCGACGAAGGCCCGCTACCGGCGGACTGGGTCGGTGAACTCAACAAGCGTGGCATCGAGGTCGTGCGCGACATCGAGCGCGACGCTGCGCGCGCGGTACTGCGCCAGTATGGAGAAACCAACGGTGCGCATTACTGACCGCTGCGCTTCGGGCGCGATTGTATGACCGGCCTGCTGTGCCTGTGCCGGCAGGGC
>NZ_JBFUMN010000129.1:0-1269 GCF_054049335.1 Roseateles sp. P5_E1 | reverse complement strand
GCGTGGCACCCTGGCCATGCAGTCGGCGAAGGGCGAGGGCACCTGCGTGACGGTGCGGGTGACGCTGCCGGCGGCAACCACGCCTGTAGTTGCCGCGGTCGCGGGTGGGGCCACACCATGATCCGCATCGTGTTGGCCGAAGACCAGGCGATGGTGCGCGGCGCGCTGTCGGCGCTGTTGGGGTTGGAGCGGGACATCGAGGTGCTGGGCAGCGCGGCCGACGGCGAAGCCGCGTGGCGCATGCTGCAGCAGCTGCAGCCGGACATCCTGGTCACCGACATCGAAATGCCCGGGCTATCCGGGCTGGAACTGGCCCAGCGCATCGCCCGCCAGCAACTGCCCATCAAGGTGGTGATCGTCACCACCTTCGCGCGCTCGGGCTTCCTGCGACGGGCGCTGGATGCCGGGGTGTGCGGCTACCTGCTCAAGGATGCACCCGCCGAACGCCTGGCCGATGCGCTGCGCCAGGTGCAGCACGGCGGGCGCGCGATCGATCCGCAGCTGGCGCTGGATGCCTGGTCGCAGGCCGACCCGCTCAACGACCGTGAACGCCAGGTGTTGCGCCTGTCCGGCGACGGTCGCTCGGCCAGCGAGATCGCCACCCAGCTGGGGCTGTCGCATGGCACCGTGCGCAACTACCTGTCCGAATGCATCGGCAAGCTCGGCGTGGCCAACCGTATCGAGGCGTATCGGTTGGCCAGGCAGAAGGGCTGGCTGTAATGCCGGCCGTTGGCCGGCGCTGCACCCTCCTGATCGACATCCCGAGAAGCCGGCCAGCGGCCGGTACTACCGGGGGCGGTCGTCGCGGATTTTCTCCGGGCCCTTCGCCATTGCCTGGAACACCCCGTCGCGGCGCACCCACAGATGGAACAGCGCCGCGGACAGATGCGCCACCACCGTGGCGAACAGCGCGTAGGCGAACAGGCTGTGCGCGTTGCGCAGCGCCGCGTACAGCGACGGGTCGTGCGGCAGAATCGCCGGCAGGTTGAAGCCCGGCCACATCACGATCGGATAGCCGCCGGCGGAGAGCATCGACCAGCCGATCAGCGGCATCGCCAGCATCAGGCCGTACAGCACCCAGTGCGAGGCATGCGCGGCGAACGCCTGCCAGGCCGGCAGATCGGCGGGCAACGGCGGCGGCCGATGGCGCAGGCGGTTGTACAGGCGCACGATCACCAGCAGCAGGATCGCGATGCCGAGCGGGCGGTGCAGGTCGACCAGCATCGGCCGCCAGTGCAGCGCCGCCACCATGCCCACGCCGACAAACAG
>NZ_JBFUMN010000128.1:0-1270 GCF_054049335.1 Roseateles sp. P5_E1 | reverse complement strand
GTCCGACAGCGGGGAGCGGTTGTCAGGGACATTCAACTACAACGCCGAGCTGTTCGATGCGTCGACAATTGAACGTTGGTCACAGCATCTGCAGACCGTGTTGCACGGCATGGCCGAGGATTCGCAGCGGCACATATCCGCCTTGCCATTGCTGACAGCACAGCAGCGCAGCCAGGTGGTGGATCTGTTCAATGCAACGGCGGTGAGTTTCCCAGACGAGGCACTTATCCATGAACTGTTCCAGATCCAGGCCAGGCAGCAGCCTGACGCGGATGCGGTCGTTTATGGCCACCAACGATTGACATATGCCGAACTCAACGTGCGCGCAAACCAGGTGGCACACTTCCTGATCGGCCTGGGCGTACGGCCGGACCAGCGGGTGGCCCTCTGCGTCGAGCGCGGTCTGGACATGGCAGTGGGCATACTGGGTATCCTCAAGGCCGGCGCGGCCTACGTGCCGGTGGACCCTGACTATCCACCGAACCGCCAGGCGCACATGCTGAAAGATTGCCGGCCCGTGGCGGTGCTCAGCCAGCAGGCTTTGCTGCCGCGGCTGCCCGCCCTGCAGGTGCCGGTGTTGGCGCTCGATGGATTGCAGGCTGTCAGCATGCTTGCCCGACATTCTTCACTGGACCCGCAGTCGCGGGCGTCAGGCCTCACCTCGCGCAACCTAGCTTACGTAATCTACACTTCTGGCTCGACCGGCCAGCCGAAGGGTGTAATGGTCGAGCACCGTTCGGCGGTGAATTTCTGGCAGGTCATGTCGAGGACCACGCACGCCCGATGCGAACCGCGCTCGCGGGTAGCGTTGAATGCGGCGTTCTCGTTCGACATGTCGCTCAAGGGCATTCTCCAGCTTCTTTCGGGGCACTGCCTGATGCCCATCCCGCAGAGCATCCGTGCCAACGGGGTCGAGCTGCTGAATTTCCTGGTCGAACATCGTATCGATGCGGTCGATAGCACCCCGTCGCAGCTGGAGGGTCTGCTGTCCGCTGGACTACTCGAAGGCGGGGCGTATCGCCCGCGTAGCGTGCTGGTGGGGGGAGAGCCGATCAGGTCTTCGCTCTGGGGGCGGCTGAAGTCCTCGCCGATCGTGGAGTTTCACAATATGTACGGTCCCACCGAGGCCACCGTGGATGCCACCATCGTCAGCATTGCCGGGGCAGCGGGCGGCCCTACCATTGGCTCGCCAATCGACAATGCCCGTATCTACATTCTCGATACGGCACGGCAACCAGTTCCGATAGGCGTGATTGGTGAGGTGCACATC
>NZ_JBFUMN010000127.1:0-1394 GCF_054049335.1 Roseateles sp. P5_E1 | reverse complement strand
GCCCCAACCTTTGAGAGGATGGAGCCATGAGGAAGTCAGTGAAGTTTTCGCCGGAGGTGCGTGAGCGCGCCGTGAGGCTGGTATTCGAGCAACGCGGCGAGCACGAGTCGCAATGGGCGGCCGTCGTGTCCATCGCGGGCAAGATCGGCGCCACGCCGCAGACGCTGTTGAACTGGGTGCGCCAGCATGAGCGCGATACCGGCCAGCGCGAAGGCGTCACCACCGCCGAGGCGGCCCGCGTCAAGGAACTCGAACGCGAGGTGCGCGAGCTGCGGCGCGCCAACGAGATCCTCAAGCTGGCCAGCGCGTTTTTCGCCCAGGCGGAGCTCGACCGCCGGCTGAAGTCTTGAAGGGCTTCGTGGACGAGCACCGCGACCGCTTCGGGGTCGAGCCGATCTGCAAGGCTTTGCAGATTGCCCCGTCCGGCTATCGACGCCGCGCCGCCTGCGAGCGCAACCCGGCACTGCGCTGTGCCCGCGCCCAGCGTGACGCGACGCTGCTGCCGCACGTGCAGCGCGTGTGGGACGAGAACCTGCAGGTCTACGGCGTCAAGAAGGTCTGGCGCCAACTCGCTCGCGAAGGCCACGCCGTACCGCGCTGCATGGTCGAACGCCTGATGCGCCGCCAGGGCCTGCGCGGCGTCATTCGCGGCAAGACCGTGCGCACCACCGTCAGCGACGCCAAGGCACCGTGCCCGCTGGATCACGTCAATCGCGTGTTCAAGGCCGAGCGGCCCAACCAGCTGTGGGTGTCGGACTTCACCTATGTCTCGACCTGGCAGGGCTGGCTGTACGTGGCCTTCGTCGTCGACGTGTTCTCGCGGCGCATCGTCGGCTGGCGGGTGAGCCGTTCGATGACGACGGACTTCGTCTTGGATGCGCTGGAGCAGGCCCTGTTCGAGCGCCTGCCGGGCCAGCAGAGCACGCTGATTCACCACTCGGATCGAGGCTCGCAGTACCTCTCGATCCGCTACAGCGAACGCTTGAGCGAGGCCGGCATCCAGGCGTCGGTAGGCAGCACTGGCGACAGCTACGACAACGCGCTGGCCGAGACGATCAACGGGCTGTACAAGGCCGAGCTGATCCACCGGCGCGGGCCCTGGAAGACGCGCGAGGCGGTGGTGAACCGCCCCGGTTTCCGAGGAGGCCCCAACCTTTGAGAGGATGGAGCCATGAGGAAGTCAGTGAAGTTTTCGCCGGAGGTGCGTGAGCGCGCCGTGAGGCTGGTATTCGAGCAACGCGGCGAGCACGAGTCGCAATGGGCGGCCGTCGTGTCCATCGCGGGCAAGATCGGCGCCACGCCGCAGACGCTGTTGAACTGGGTGCGCCAGCATGAGCGCGATACCGGCCAGCGCGAAGGCGTCACCACCGGCCAGCGCGAAGGCGTCACCACCG
>NZ_JBFUMN010000126.1:0-1588 GCF_054049335.1 Roseateles sp. P5_E1 | reverse complement strand
AGTCAGGGTTTGCGGATTCATTTCAGTGTCCAGAATTTGCGGACCGAGCGCCGGGCCGCTCCCAAGCCGGCCCGCGTTTGGCGATGTGCTCGCGGCTCAACGCCGCGAGCATCGCCGTTCCCGCGGGGGCTGAGGCCGGACACATCGCGCCCGGTGGGCGGGATGTGCCTGCCGAAGGGCTGCGGCTCATGCCGCAGCGCGGCCTGCAAGGCCGGCCAAGGTACTCCTTGGACGAGGGGCCTCATTGCGGCCCCGGCAGCTGCCTGAGCTTGACCTGGCCATTCATGCAGGCGGCGTCGAAGTCCTGCAGCACGGCGGCCAGCGCATGGGCGTTGGAGGCCTCGACGGCACTGATGCCCACACCACGGTTGCGGCCCTCGGCCTTGGCCTGGTACAGCACCATGTCGGCCCAGTTGACGGCCTGCTCCCAATGCAGGCGCAGGCCCGCGCCGGCCGCGCCGCCGAGGGGGAAGCTCGCGAATCCGATCGAGACCGTGATGCGCAGCGGGCCCTCGGCGGTCTCGATCGGCTGGCTGCCGATGCCGCGCAGGACGCGCTCGGCCATCAGCGCGAGGTCGTCGCCAGGCAGCGCGGGCGCGAAGACGAGGAACTCCTCGCCGCCCCAGCGCACCACGAGATCGGTATCGCGCACGGCGGCGCGGATGCGGCGTGCCACCTCGACGATGACGGCATCGCCGGCCGCGTGGCCGTGCCAGTCGTTGACGTTCTTGAAGTGGTCGATGTCGATCATCATCAGCGCGCCGACAAAGCCCTCGCCCTTGGCGTCGCGGGCGCTCTGGTCCATGACGGCCAGGAAGTGGCGCCGGTTGGACAGGTCCGTCAGCGGATCGCGTTCGCTCTGGGCCCGCAACAGGCTCTGGTTGGCCGTGAGGCGCGCCTGGGCGCGGCGCATGCGCACCAGCGTCACGCCGATGAGGGCGACGGACAGCAGCAGCAGCGCGCCGATGGCGAAGCCGACCTGCTGCGCGAGCTGCTGGTTGGAGATCTGCTGGTCCTTGAGCTGGCCGTCGCGGGCCAGCAGGTCGAGGTCGCGCTGCTTGGCGGCGCTGTCGTATTTGCGGCCCAGCTCCTCCAACGCCGCCGCGCGGTTGCGCTCGTTGGCGCGGGTGTTGAGATCCCGCTCGGCATGCAGGGCCGCCAGCGCCTCCTTGTACTGGCCCGCCTCGCCCCAGGTGTCGCCCAGCTCACGCAGCTCGCGGGCGCGCGGCACCAGGTCGGCCGGGTCGGTGCCGAACTCGCCGACCTTGGCGAGCTCCTGGCGGGCCTGGTCGAACTGGCGCAGCTTGATGTGGGCCACGGCCAGGTTGTGGTGCAGGCTGCGCTCGTAAAAGCGGTCGCCAAAGCGCTGCAGCACCGGCATGGCACGCTGCCCGGCGACCAATGCCTCCTTGGCCATGCCCAGATGCATGTAGGAGTCGACCAGGTTGGAGCGCAACTGCGCGGCCAGGTGGGGCGCGTCGGCCTGCTCGGCCAGCAGCAGCGCGGCCTCGACGGCGCTGCGCGAAGCCGCCATGTCGCGGGCGCGGCGCTCGACCGCGGCCTCGTAGTTGCGCACGCGGGCGCCGGC
>NZ_JBFUMN010000125.1:0-1595 GCF_054049335.1 Roseateles sp. P5_E1 | reverse complement strand
GCGGGGGAGGCCAGGAGAACCCCGCGAGCATCGCCTCGCCGCAGTCGAGCGAGCAGGCCTCGGCTAGCCGCCTTGATGCACCGGCAGCCAGCACTGAGACCGCCACCGCCAAGGCCATGGCCACGCGTGACCCGCGCCCGGTGACGCCGCCGCCCGCGCCGGTCATCGACGCCGTCAGCCTGACCGACACGACCGCGCCGCTGCTGTTCGACGTTGGCACCCGCAGCTATGCGGCGCCGGCCACCATCAGCGGCCTGCACAACCCGAGCAACTATCGCGCGGCGCCCAAGCTGCCGGCCTGGCAGTTCGCCACCGTCGACCCGACCGGCGGCCAGCTGACCTTCGAGCGCGAGACGGCACCCGACACCGGCTGGCACAACCGGTCGCGCAAGGGCAGGGTGCTGGTCACCGGCGGCTCCTCGGCCGCGGCGAACCGCGTCTATACGGTGTTCAACAAGGAGCAGCTGCTGGCGGCTCTGCGCGAGGCGAAGAACGAGCCCAAGATCATCCGCATCGTCGGCCACATCGATTTCCGCTGGCGCGATGGCAACACGGTGTTCGAGGAGTACACGGGCTTCCTGGACCAGAAGAACGGCGGCTCCTTCTCCATCCCGTCCAACACGACGCTGGTGGGCATCAACGACAGCAACGGCCGCCCGGCGCGCATCACCGGCACCCAGCTGCTGATCGGCATCGAGGCCGCACTGGCGCCCGGCGGCGACCCCGAGGCCGATTTCAAGACCTGGGTCGCGGCGGGCAAGGACCCGGAGGCCTACCCGACCTGGACGCGCAACATCATCCTGCGCAACCTGGCCATCGACACGCCCTGGGACGTCAACCCCGAGGACAGCGACAACGCCTACATGGACGGCCTGACTGTCACGCGCGGCCAGCAGATCTGGCTCGACCACGTGACCATCAGCGATGGCGACACGCCCGATTCGCTGGCCAGCGACACGCGCCACGACGGCGCGCTGGACGTGGTGCGTGGCAGCGACTACGTGACCATTTCCAACAGCGTCTTCAGCAAGCACCACAAGAACAGCCTGATCGGCAACGGCGACTCCGGCCGCGCCTGGAGCGACGCCGGCCGCCTGCACGTGACGCTGACCGGCAACTGGTGGAACTACGCCTACAGCCGCCTGCCGCTGGTGCGCTTCGGCCAGCTGCACATGTACAACAACCTCGTCACCGGCAGCACGACGACGAGCGACAACGACATGAAGTTCGGCTCGGGCCTGGACGCGCGCTACCAGTCCGACGTCATCAACGAGAACAACTTCTACGAGTTCACCGGCCTCAAGCCCAAGGAGGTCTGCGGCAAGCTGGCCGGCGGCAAGGACGCGATCTCGATGCGCAGCAGCGGTCATCGCTTCATCAGCGACAAGGACGACCTGGGCAAGCCGATGACCGCCGTTGTCGACATCGAGCTGCAGGGCTGCGAGGGCGTGCCGGTGGCGCAAAACTGGGTGCCGCCGTATGCCTACACGCTGCGCACGGCCGACGCCGCGCGCGGTGCCGTGCAGGCGGCGGCCGGTGCCGGCCGCGTGGGCCTGTTCGCCGCCCAGGGCCCCGTGCCCGCGCCGCTGCCCGGT
>NZ_JBFUMN010000124.1:0-1601 GCF_054049335.1 Roseateles sp. P5_E1 | reverse complement strand
CGCTGTAGCTCTTCGTGACCGACACCCCGCTGGCGCTCGTGCCGTCCCCGAACGTCCACGCGTAGCTGGCGATCGGGCCTTCCGCATCGGTGCTGCCGGCGCCGGAGAAGCTCAGGCTCGCGCCCACCTGCCCACTCGTCGGGCCGCTGATRYTGGCCACCGGCGCCTGGTTGGCCRGCGCCGTGATCACCACCGCCTGCGTCTTGCTGTTGGTCAGGCCTCCAGCGTCGGTCACCGTCARCGTCACCGTGTAGCTGCCTGCCGCGCTGTAGCTCTTCGTGRCCGACACCCCGCTGGCGCTCGTGCCGTCCCCGAACGTCCACGCGTAGCTGGCGATCGGGCCTTCCGCATCGGTGCTGCCGGCGCCGGAGAAGCTCAGGCTCGCGCCCACCTGCCCRCTSGTCGGGCCGCTGATGTTGGCCACCGGCGCCTGGTTGGCCATGCTGCCCGGCGTCCACGCCTCCACCTCGACAATGCGCGAGAGATAGTAGGCCGAGCTGTTCACCAGCACGCGGATGCGCTGTGTGGTGATGGGCGCGAAGACGAACTGCCGCCACACCTTGTTGTTGTTGATKACGCTGCCGCCCGGCACATCCACCCACCCCGCACCGTTCCAGTACTGGACTTCGAAGTGCAGGATACCGAAGTTGCTGAACGTCATCGCCAGCGTCGGCACTGAGGGCGAGTAGGCGTTGTCCTGCAGCGTGAACACATCGATTTCGCTGATCGTCTGCATGCCGTTGAAGTCGATCTGCACCCAGTCCGGGTAGACGCCCGAAGTGCCATCCGCCCACGCGCCGCCAGCTCCCCAGTTCAGCCCCAGCCGATCGCCGTCGATGACCGCGCTGGCGGGAAATCTGGAGTCAAAAGTGCTGGACGCTGTGGCGACGCCGCCGTTGGCGGCTGCAGCAACATTGACCGCCTGTCCTCCCGTTGCCGCCGTGATCACCACCGCCTGCGTCTTGCTGTGGGTCAGGCCTCCAGCGTCGGTCACCGTCAACGTCACCGTGTAGCTGCCYGCCGCGCTGTAGCTCTTCGTGACCGACACCCCGCTGGCGCTCGTGCCGTCCCCGAACGTCCACGCGTAGCTGGCGATGGGGCCTTCCGCATCCGTGCTCCCGGCGCCGGAGAAGCTCAGGTTCGCGCCCACCTGCCCACTCGTCGGGCCGCTGATGTTGGCCACCGGCGCCTGGTTGGCCGGCGCCGTGATCACCACCGCCTGCGTCTTGCTGTGGGTCAGGCCTCCAGCGTCGGTCACCGTCAACGTCACCGTGTAGCTGCCTGCCGCGCTGTAGCTCTTCGTGGCCGACACGCCGCTGGCGCTCGTGCCGTCCCCGAACGTCCACGCGTAGCTGGCGATCGGGCCTTCCGCATCGGTGCTGCCGGCGCCGGAGAAGCTCAGGCTCGCGCCCACCTGCCCACTCGTCGGGCCGCTGATGTTGGCCACCGGCGCCTGGTTGGCCATGCTGCCCGGCGTCCACGCCTCCACCTCGACAATGCGCGAGAGATAGTAGGCCGAGCTGTTCACCAGCACGCGGATGCGCTGTGTGGTGATGGGCGCGAAGACGAACTGCCGCCACACCTTGTTGTTGTTGTTGATT
>NZ_JBFUMN010000123.1:0-1698 GCF_054049335.1 Roseateles sp. P5_E1 | reverse complement strand
CGTGTGGCCGCCATCGGTCGACGTGTAGACCTTGCCCGGCGTGCCCCACCAGTGGCCACCGGAATCGTAGGCATAGACCTTGTTCGGGTTCTTGCGATCGGCAACCAGGTGGTAGGCGCGGGGGAAGACGCTGTTGATCGCGGGCAGATTGGTCGGCACCCAGGTGGCACCGTTGTCCGTGGTGTAGGACGGCACCGAGTAGCCGGGTGCCCAGACTGCCTTGTTGCGCGCGGTGATGGCGATGCTCGCTTCCCCACCCGTGTTTTGCGCCGCGCCCGTCGGGTAAGTGGCGAACTTCGCCCAGGTCTTGCCGCCGTCGCCCGACCACATGCCGTAGGCGGTGTTGTTGCCCAGGTAGACGCCGATGGTGGCCATGTACTGCGGATCGGACCACGCCATGTCGGCGGCGAAGCTGTTGCTCCAGTCGGTGGCCGGCGTCAGCGTCGGCTTGGTCGTGAGGTTGGTGTGCACCCAGGCGCCGACGTCGCCCGAACTGTTGATGACGGTGTAGGTGGCGCCGGCCGGCGGCGTGGCCAGGCCCAGCACGGCCGTCTCCTCAAGGCCGTCGACCGTCATGGCCCAGGTTGGCGTGGCCGAGGAGGCGTTGCTTGTCTGCATGACGCCGCCGGAGACGTGCAGGATGTGATCGCGGTTGAAGGGATCGATCTCCACATCGTCGATCCAGCCCCAGGAGACCTCGCCCGGCGTCATCGCTTCGATCTCGCGCCAGTTCCGGCCGGCATCGTCGGACAGCTGGAGGATTCGCTGGCCGGGGAAGTTGCCCCAGGTGTTGGTGATCCCCAGCGCAATGCGCGTGGTCGCGCCGGTGCCGGAGACGGACACGCCGCCGTAGCCGACCGAGTCGTCGCTCCTGAGCAAGGTCCAGTTGCTGCCGTCGAACTTGTACAGACGGGCGGGACCGGCGGAGCCGGGACCGGCGTCCCTGGTGAAGACCACGTAGAACATGCCGTCAGCGGCACGCACCATGTGCGGGATGTGATAGCCGGAGATCGGCACCGTGACCGGGGTCCACGAGGCGCCGCCGTTGGTGGACTTGTACAGGTTCGAGGCCAGGCCTGCGGTCTGCACATAGTCCGGCGCGATGGGGGCGTAGATCGTCTGCGTGGCCGTGCCGCTGCCCTTGGTGCCGGTGTCGTAGACGACCGTCTCGACGCCCATGGCCGTGCCGCCGTTGGCGTTGATCTGGTCCTGGGTCATCTTGAGGGTCGACAACGACGTGACCTGCGCCCAGGTGAGGCCCGAGTCGGTGCTCTTCCACAGGCCGGCTGTGCGCGAGCCGTAGAACAGCGTCGACGGCTTGTTGGGGTCGACCATCAGGCGCTCGCCGATGGCCCGGCCGGGGTTGTTGCCGCCGAGCGGGAAAGGCAGGGCGACATAGGTCCACTGGTCACCACGGTTGCTGGAGATGTACAGGCGGCCGTTGCCACCGGACGTGTACATGCCGGCGCCCATGTAGACGCGCTGATCGTTGTTCGGATCGACGGCGATGCTCTCGACGCCGTGGAAACTGGCCTCGCCGCCACCGAAGCCCAGGCCGTCGGTGATGGGCACCCAGGACGACGTGGGCTGGTTCCAGCGGTAGGCGCCACCGATGTCGGTGCGCGCGTACAGCAGGTTGGCGGTGGTCGGGTGGAAGACCAGGCCCGTGACGTAGCCGCCGCCGCCCCACTTCACTTC
>NZ_JBFUMN010000122.1:0-1838 GCF_054049335.1 Roseateles sp. P5_E1 | reverse complement strand
CAACATCGAGAAGATCGCCAACAGAGGCGAACGATCATGAGGAATGGGAAAGATGCGCAACGCGAGCAAGGCGCCGAGAGCGCCACGCAGGGCATTCACGAGGTCCAATCCAATCGGGCCGGCGGCTCGATGCATCAAACGATGAAGAATTCCTCAGCATCCACGGTGATCAGCCGCTGCGGGCATCGCAGAAATCGGGTTATTGCCCAGCCTCGTTGAAGCTCATGTACCGCTGCCCGAGTTGCACTGGTTTTATCTCGTGGTGGCGAGCCGCCAATGCCACGCTGGCGGTTCCCACGACTTGCGAAGGATGCAGTGCGTCCCTGACCGCGCCTGATTCAGCAGTTTTTCCATGGGCACTGGCTCTGTACGTTGGCCTTGGTCTGCCAACCTTGGGCTGGTCTGGGGTCTCAGGGCCGTGGGCAGTTGTGTTCATAGGCGTTGGCTTGTTGCTTATCGCCGTCAACGAATTTCGCGCCTACAGATCCGGAACGCTGGTCGTTGTATCCAAAGATCGGCAACGCCGTGCGCAGTTGGTTGTAGCGGGCTTTCTTTTGACGGCGGTCCTAGGTTTTGCCGCACTAGCATGGTGGTGATCTTCAACCTTTCGCTGCAGCGGACGGCTTCGCCGTCCGCTGAGCTTGCGCGTTAGCCAGATAGCGCTATGCCCCAACGAGCCGCACCATTCGAAGCGATCGCTGCCTGCCACGCGACGCTTAGCGACGTCGCATCTGCTGAGATTCGGAAGTGGCTGCCGGATGTGGTGCCGCCAACCGTCGGTCTCGGGGCGCTTGGTGCTGCTCTGGTGTCAACAGAACGGGAGATTAGCGACGAGTCGCTCGATCGGATTGCGTCATGCGTCGAAGGCTTTCTGCTGACAAGTGACGCCGACGCCGCAGCGGTCGCCACCGGTTTTTTGGAGGCCATCTCAAATCTTTCCGAAGACTACTCGGCCAGTGTGGAGCGGATCGTTCGACACCTCGGCGACCAAGCAGTGGCGCACATTCGCGCGTGGGACAAATTCACCGGCGTCAACACTCCGGGAATCGTGGCAGTGCCGGCTAACCCTGCGCTGCAGCGGACGGCTTCGCCGCCCGCTGACCTTTGACGTTATGCCTCAGGAATGTTCCGTGGTACGAAGTGACAAGCTCGCGAAATTGATCGCGGTTTTCGACCAATTCCATGACGGCATCGCCGAGCTCGACGATCCGACGGCGAAGCGCCTGGTGAACAACTGGACTGACATCCGAGACCAATATGTGACGGCAACTGTTGCTCCTCGATCAGCGCTTGCTGCAGGCATGGAACAAGGTCTTCGCGAGACACCAATCTTGGTGCAATCCATGCAGCCCGAGGCGCGCAAGTGCGCCGTCCATGCATTGGCGGCAGCAACGTCAGCCCACTACCCAGATTTCTTGGCCAAGGAAGCAGAGCGCCTCACAAAGATCAAAACGCGAGGCTCCATCCGTGGCGAGGCCGAGTTCTACTTCGTGCGTCATCGGATCGATTTGCTGGAGGGTGACCCTAGGCAAGAAGAAGAGCTTCGCCTGCTTTACGAGTTGACTGACAGGTTCGAAGGTAAGCGCAAATGAGGCCTAACTGGTCAACCAAGTTGGACGCCTGCGGCGCCGCTTGTCTTCAACGTTAGATGTCACTGTGCAATGAGTAGCGCCGCCGTCGTAGTCCTCGTGGTTCTTGGTCTCGCGTATGCCGCCTTCGCGGTCCCTGCGATGTTGCAGTTCTACTCGTACTGCGAGCTAGTAGCAGCGGCGACTGGGCGAACCGCTGAGCTCCACAGCTTGAAGGGTCAAGACGACGGAGGGAACAATGCATTTCAG
>NZ_JBFUMN010000121.1:0-1926 GCF_054049335.1 Roseateles sp. P5_E1 | reverse complement strand
GCCCACGCCCTTCCCGATGTCCATCTACGACAACATCGCCTTCGGCGTGAAGCTGTTCGAGACGCTGCCGCGCGTGGAGATGGACGAGCGCGTGGAGTGGGCGCTGAAGAAGGCCGCCCTCTGGGGAGAGGTGAAGGACAAGCTCAACCAGAGCGGCTCGGGCTTGTCCGGCGGCCAGCAACAACGCCTGTGCATCGCACGCGGCATTGCCATCAAGCCCGAGGTGCTGCTGCTCGACGAGCCSWSCTCGGCGCTGGACCCGATCTCCACCGGCAAGATCGAGGAGCTCATCCACGAGCTCAAGGCCGACTACACGGTGGCTATCGTGACCCACAACATGCAGCAAGCCGCGCGCTGCTCTGACTACACGGCCTATATGTACCTGGGCGACCTGATCGAATTCGGACCGACCGCTGAGCTCTTCATGAAGCCCAAGCGCAAGGACACCGAGGACTACATCACCGGCCGCTTCGGCTGATCAAGGAGGACGGTATGGTGGACAAACATCTCTCGACCCAGTTCGATGCCGAGCTCAGCGGCATCTCGACCCGCGTGCTCGAAATGGGCGGCCTCGTGGAGGCCCAGGTGGCCCAGGCCGTGCAGGCGCTGGTGGACTTCAGCGCCGCATCGGCCGATGAAGTGCTGACCAAGGAAAGCCGCGTCAACACGATGGAAATCGAGATCGACCGCGATCTCTCGACCATCATCGCGCGCCGCCAGCCGACGGCCCGCGACCTGCGCCTGCTGATCGCCATCAGCAAGAGCATTGCCAACCTCGAGCGCGTCGGCGACGAGGCGGCGCGCATCGCCCGCACCGTGCAGCGCCTGGTGGCCAGCGGCGTGTCGAGCCGCATGCGCTTGCCGATGTCCGACCTGAGCTTCGAAGCCGAGCTCGCCACGACGCAGCTGCGCAAGTCGCTCGACGCCTTTGCGCGCCTGGACGTGGAGCGGGCGCTGGACGTGCTCAAGCACGACGACGAGATCGACAAGGAGTTCGACGGCCTGCTGCGCAAGCTCATCACCTACATGATGGAAGACCCGCGCACCATCTCCTCGTCCATCGACCTTGTCTTCGTCGCCAAGGCGATCGAGCGCGTCGGTGACCATGCCAAGAACCTGGCCGAGGTCGTCATCTACGTCGTCAAGGGCCAGGACGTGCGACACAACTCGCCCGAGGCGGTTGAAACGATGGTGCGCTGATCATGAGCCGAGTCCTTGTTGTTGAAGACGAATCGGCGATTGCTGAGCTGATTTCCATCAACCTGCGCCATGCCGGTTTCGAGGTGACGATCGCCGGCAGTGCCACGCAGGCTCAGTACGAAGTGGACCGCGTGCTGCCCGATCTGGTGGTGCTGGACTGGATGCTGCCCGGCCAGAGCGGCGTGGCCCTGGCTCGCCAGTGGCGCGGCRTGGCCCGCACCAAGGAGCTGCCCGTCATCATGCTGACGGCGCGCGCCGAGGAGGGCGACAAGATCGCCGGCCTCGACGCGGGTGCCGACGACTACATCACCAAGCCCTTCTCAACGAATGAGCTGCTGGCGCGCATCCGTGCAGTGCTGCGCCGCAAGGCGCCCGAGGCGCTGGACAGCGCGGTCGAGGTTGGCCCGCTGCTGCTGGACCCGGGCACGCGCCGCGTCAGCCGTGAGGGCAATGAGGTCAAGCTCGGCCCCACCGAATTCCGCCTGCTGCACTTCCTGATGACCCATCCGGAACGTGTGCACAGCCGCTCGCAGCTGCTGGACCGCGTCTGGGGCGACCATGTCTTCATCGAGGAACGCACCATCGACGTCCACGTCAAGCGCCTGCGCGAAGCATTGGAGCGCGTGCAATGCRCGCGCATGATCGAGACCGTCCGCGGTGCCGGTTACCGACTGACCCAACAGAGCAGCGCGCTGTCAGCATGAGCCCCTCGTCCAAGGCATACCT
>NZ_JBFUMN010000120.1:0-2127 GCF_054049335.1 Roseateles sp. P5_E1 | reverse complement strand
GCTCAGCAGGCCTTCCAGGATGACGACGAACTCGTCGCCGGCCAGGCGCGCCGCGGTGTCGGTGCTGCGCACGGCGCCGCGGATGCGCGTGGCAAATTCCTTGAGCACGGCATCACCGGCGGCATGGCCATGGCCGTCGTTGATGCGCTTGAAGTGGTCGATGTCCATGAAGATCAAGGCCAGGGCCTTCTGGCCGCGGCGGGCGCGCGCCAGCGCCAGGGCCAGCCTTTCCTCGAACTCGCGGCGGTTGGGCAGGCGGGTCAGCGGATCGATGCGGGCCAGTTCATGCAACCGGCGCTCGATGTCCTTGGTGGCCGTGATGTCGGTGGACAGGGTGTAGACGCCGGCGACGTTGCCGTCGGCGCGCCGGTCGGGGATGTAGACGGTGTGAAGGTACCGGGTCAGGCCCAGGGCCTGGGACGCGACCTCAAATTCAACGCGTTCGCCGCGCAGCGCCTGCTCCAGGGCCGGCTGGCGCTGGGCATAGAGCTCGGGACCGATCAGCGCCTTCAGGTGGCTGCCGACGGCCAGTTCGGGGGCCACGCCCATCCATTCCTCGAAGGTCTTGTTGACGAAGGTCAGGCGTTGGTTACGGTCGATATAGGAGATCAGCACCGGCAGGTTGTCGGCGATGGCCTTGAGGTGGGCCTGGGCGTCGCCGAGACGCTGGGCGGCGAGCTTGCGGTCGGTGATGTCGAAGGTCACCGCGAAGACGCCGACGACCTGACCGTCGGAGTCGAACTCCGGCACGTAGGTCTGCTGGTATTGGCGGGCCTGGCCAACACTGGGGCCGGTCTCGGATTCGAAGACGACGGTCTGGCCCGCCATGGCCTTGGCCAGCCAGGGGCGCACCTGCGCGACGTAGTCCGCGTCACGCACTTCGTCAATGCGCCGGCCGAGCAGTTGCTCGGGATCGAGTTTGAGCAGGGTCTCGAACTGGCGGTTGGCGAACAGATAGCGGCCGTCGGCATCCAGGTGGGAGATCAGGGCCGGCAGGTTGTCCGTGATGGAGCGCAGGCGCCGCTCGCTGCGCTCCTGCTTCAACTGGGCACTGCGCAGGGCCGTGATGTCGAAGGTCATCAGATAGAAGCCGCTGACGGCATCGGTCTGCGCGTCGCGCATGGGCACGAGGTGGATCTGGAAATAGCCAGTGCCGTCGCGCCAGGGCAGCGAGCCCTCGAAAGTCTGGCGCTGCCCTTGCAGCACGGCCTTCACATGGGGCTCGTGCAGGGCATAGCTGGCCTCGCCCAGGCCGTCGCGCATGGGCAGGCCGATGGCCTTGTCACGATCGAGGCCGTGCACCTTGAGGGCCAGGTCATTGGCAAAGACGCAGCGCGCCTGGGCATCGAAGACGCCGACCATGGCGGGGATGGCGTTGGTCACGTCGCGCATGCGCTGCTCGCTGGCGGCGAGCTGGCGGGCGGCGGCCTTGCGCTGGCTGACGTCGCGCACGAAGGCATGTGCCGCGTAGCCGTCGCCCGCGGCCATGGCGGCAACGGACAGCTCCACGTCCAGCAGCCGGCCGTCGCGGTGCTGGGCCATGAGTTCGACGCGCTGGTTGACGACGCGGCCCTGGCCGGTGTGCCGGAAGCGTGCCATGCCGGCCTCGTGGGCGGCGCGCGACTCGGGCGGGATGATGAGTTCGGAAACGCGCTGGCCCCTCGCCTCGGCCGCCGTGTAGCCGAACAGGCGCTCGGCCTGCAGGTTCCAGTCGGTGATGAGGCCTTCGCTGTCCAGGCCGATGAAGGCGTCGCTCGAGTTGTCGAGGATGGCGCGGCAGCGCGCCTGCTCGCCGGCCAACTGCTTCACCAGGGGCCTCACGTGCTGCCTGAGCACCCAGGTGCCTATCAAAGTCAGCACCGTCAGCAGCAGGGCCAGCCAGCCCAGGCGCTGGCGGATGACGGCGAAGACGGCGTCGATGTCGGCCTTGACGACCATGGCCAGGCCGGTGCGCCCGAGCGGCACATAGGCCGCGACGACCGGCACGCCGCGCAGGTCTGGCGTTAGCGTGACGCCCGTCTCGCCGAGCAGGGCGCGGTTGATCGGCAGGTTGACGTTGCCGCTCGCGTCGAACATCGGGATGGTGAAGGCCTTCGGGTAGAGCTTGGACGGCACACAGGACGCGAC
>NZ_JBFUMN010000119.1:0-2220 GCF_054049335.1 Roseateles sp. P5_E1 | reverse complement strand
GGTCGACCCCAGCTTCGACTTCGCGCCTTGCTCGCGGGCTTTTGAGTGGCAACGCATCCGATCCCCGTAGTGTTAGCAGGCCCTACAGCTCGGACGGCGCGCTGCGCCCCAGCTTGCGGTACTCGGCGCGCAGGCCGTCAGCAATGTCCGCATAGGCGATGCGCTCACCGCGGGCGCGGGCCTGGGCGGCGGCAGCGAGCACGGCATTGCGCACATGGCCACCGGCGAAGTCGCCCAGGGCCGCCAGGCGGTTCAGGTCGGCGGCGCTGCAGTCGCTGGCCTCGCCGAGATGGGCCTGCCAGAGGCTGCGCCGCGCGGTAGCGTCGGGCGCGACGAAATCGATGATGAAGTCCAGCCGGCGCGCGAAGGCCGGGTCGAAGCGGGCGCGGCTGTTGCTCGTCAGCACGACGATGCCGCTGTGGGTCTCGATGCGCTGCAGCAGGTAGTTGGTCTGCGCATTGGCGAAGCGGTCGTTGGCGCTGGCCACCTCGGTGCGCTTGCCGAACAGGGTGTCGGCCTCGTCGAAGAGCAGCACCGCGTCGGCATGCTCGGCGCGGGCCAGCAACTCGGCCAGGTTCTTCTCGGTATCGCCTATCCATTTGCTCAGCATGGCCGCCAGGTCCACGCGGTAGACCGGCAGGCCCAGACGGTGGGCCAGCCACTGGCCGGCAAGCGACTTGCCGGTGCCGGAGCCGCCGGTGAACAGCATGCGCACGCCATCGCAGGCGCGCGTGCGTGTCGCCGCGCCCAGGCCGACGTGCAGGGTCTCGCGTTGCATGCAGCGCTGCACGATGCGCTCCAACTCGGAGCGCAATTGCGGGCTGGCGACGAGGGCGGCGTCGGGCACGGATTCGCTCAGCGGTTGGGCCAGCGCGTCGAGGGCGCGGCCCGAGGGTGTCATCAGGGCGGCGCGGTGCAGGCTCTCCGTCGTGGCCTGGCCGGCACCGAGCAGGCGAGCCAGGCGGGCGTGGTCGCTGATCTGGGCGTAGCCGGCGCGGTAGCGGCCAGCGGCTTGCGTGGCCAGGGTCTCATCGGCCAGCGCGTCCCGCCAGAGCGCGGTGCGGGTCGCCGCATCGGGCAGCGGCACGCGCCAATCGGCCATGGGGCCATCGCGACGCACGCCGCCGTCCAGGCCGGTGACGACCAGGGCCGGGCCGTCGTACACGGCCAGGGCTGGCAGCGTGGTCACGGTGCCCGGCGCGCCGTCGATCTCGAAGATGGGAACCCGGCCGGTCAGCACCAGCCAGGCTTCGGCGCCAGGCGGCAGGGCATCCGCGTTGGCAAACCAGGCCGGCTCGGCGTCGAGACGACGCACCAGCTCGGCGGCCAGGCCGCGCGCCTCATGCGGCGCGGCGCTGCGGATGACCAGGCCGGAGCGCGGCATGGCGGCCAGGTCTCGGGCCCAGTCGGCCAGCGCTGTGTCGAGAGCGGGGACTGGGGTGACGGGCCACACCGCCGGCGTCGGCGCGCCAGGCCAGTCGCAGGCCACGCCCGCCAGCGCGGCGGCGATGGGCGCCGGCACGCGCAGCGCGGTCTCGCACAGCGGATGGGCAGCATTCGGCTCCTCGGCCTGCAGCAGGCCATGGCGCATGGCGCGGCCATAGGCCAGGGCGTGAAGGGTCGTGGCTTCACTGCGTTGCGGGTCTGTGTCGGAAAAGCTTTCGTGCAGCGGCGCGAAGGCGCGGGCGAGCAGGGCCAGCGCGGGCCGCGGGCTGGCCTGGGGCGCCTGCATCCAGGCGATCACGCGGCAGGCGAGCGGGTCGTCTTCTACCGCGGCGACCAGGGCGAGCGCCAGGGTCTCGATGCTGCTCAAGCCGAAGGCGTCGCGAGCGCGAGCCAAGGGCGCATCCCTGTCCAGGCTGGCCGGTGCATGGGTGCGCCACTCGTCCCCGCCAGCGGCAGCCAGGGCCTCGCGCAGAAAGCGCTCCTCGGGTGCGGCGTTCTGCTCGCTCGGATGAATCAGCAAGGCACCCAGCGCTGCGAGGCCGAAGTCGCGCGGGCGCATCGTCGGCGTCAACTGGGGCGGCAGGTCGGCGGGGTTCATGACGGGTAATGAAAGTGCACGATGCGGCCCAGCCAAGGCACGAAGCCGGGGTTGATGTCGAAGCCGGCGCGGCGGATGCGCAGGTCCAGCGATGTGGGCGGGAACTCGACGTCGATGCGCTCTGGCGAGATCCAGACCGCGCCGCGGCGGCGAGCAAGGCGAAGCAGGGGCAGGCG
>NZ_JBFUMN010000118.1:0-2282 GCF_054049335.1 Roseateles sp. P5_E1 | reverse complement strand
GCGCTGCGCGGCGACGGTACCCACTTCGTCAGCCTGGACAAGGTCATCAAGACCATGCGCGAYACCGGCGCCGACATGATGACCAAGTACAAGGAAACGGCCCGCGGCGGCCTGGCGGTCAATATCGTCGAGTGCTGACGCGGCCATGTGCCTCGCTGCGTTCGCGCCGAACGCCCACCCGCGCTTCCCCCTCGTCATCGCCGCCAACCGCGACGAGTTTTTCGCTCGCGCTGCGGCGCCCATGGCCTGGTGGCCGGATCGGCCCGACATCCTCGCCGGCCGCGATCTCAGTGCCGGCGGCACCTGGTTCGGCCTGACGCGCGCCGGGCGTCTCGCGCTGCTGACCAATGTGCGCGAGCCGGGAAGGCAGATCGTCGATGCGCCGTCGCGCGGCGCCCTGGTCGTTGACTGGCTTGGCTCGTCCAGCGACGCTGACGATTTCGCGGCCGGGCTGGCACAGGGCTACAACGGCTTCAATCTCGTCACTGCCGATCTGGCCCGAAACGCCTGGCACTGGATCAGCAACCGTGCCTCAGCGCCGCTTGAACTGCGGCCCGGCATCCACGCGCTATCGAATGCCTCGCTTGACACGCCCTGGCCCAAGACCTTGGGCCTGTCGGAAGCGCTGGCCGAGGCGCTCGACAGCTCAACCTCGGCGCAGCAACTGGCAAGCCGGCTCTTCGCCGCGCTGACCGACGCCACGCCGGCTCCGGACGCGGCACTTCCCGACACCGGCGTCGGCGTGGCTCGCGAACGCCTGCTGTCGCCCCGCTTCGTGCGCATGCCCGATCCGGCGCGGCCCGGCGTTGCCGTCTACGGCACTCGTTGTGCGACCGTGCTGATCCGTGAGGCCAACGGTACTACCCACGTCATCGAGCGCAGCATCACGGCCAGCGGTGACTGGCTCCCGCCCGTCCACCACGAATTGAGCCGCTGGCCCTGACCCAGGCGCCGCTCAAGCTGATATACAGGCGGGCACCGCCGCTTCTCGCTGCCCGATGACACCCTTGCCTCGCCTGTCGACCGCCCGTTGGACCGCGCTGGCCTGCATGGTCCTGGCCGGCTTTGTCGCGGTGCGCTGGTGCCTGCAACTGGATGTCGGCAGTTTCCTGCCCGGRCTGGCCGAGATCGGCATCGTGTCGTCGGTGCTGCTGCTGCTCGGCGGCGCCACGGCCTGGGTCATGACCGGCTGGCGCAGCGGGCAGGCGCCAAGCGCTGCTGCCAGGCGCGCCGTGCAGGGCATGGCACTGCTGATGGCCGTGTTGCCAGCCTTGATGCTCATCGAGGCCGTGGGGGGCCTGTCCTTGGGTATCGACATCACCCGCTCCGGCGTGCTGCCGACGGCGCTGAACCCTCACCCCGGCCGCATCTCACCCAATGGCTGCGTGGCCCTGCTGCTGCTGTTCGCCTGCCAGGGCCTGCTGGCCGGCCCGCCACGCACGCTGGCCCGGCGTTTGAGCGCGGTCGGCATCATCGTCGCGGCCTGCATCGCCCTCCTTGGCATCCTGGGCTATCTGCTGAATCTGGAGCAGCTCTACCACTGGGGTTCATACAACCGCCTGACGCTGCCGACGGCCGCTGGCCTGGCGCTGCTGGCCCTGTCGATCTGGGAGTTGCGCCTGAGCTGGAGCGACCTGCGTGAGCGCATCGACCTGCATGAGCAGCGCATCACGCGGCGCTCGCTGGCCGTGCTGGCCCTGGTCGCCGTGGCGGCCGGCGCGGGCGGCTTCGCAGCGCTGGAATCGGAGTTCGAGCACACGCGCAAGGAAGATGTGCGCTCCACGGCAGTGCTCACCGCCGAGGCACTGGTCAGCGCCGTCGACGGCGGCGTCTGGCTTGCGCAGACCATCGCCACCCGCCCCGTCGTCATCGAGCAACTCGCGGCGCTGGCCAGCAGCCCGGCCGACACTGCCCGGCGCGAGCGCCTGGGCAACATCACCCGCAGCCTGCTGACGGCCGGCGTCACCGCGGCGCGCTTCGTCGACGCCACCGGCGCGCCGCTGGCCGAGGCCGGCGCCTTCGCTGCCCAGGCCGGCACGCCCTCGCTGGCGCTGGCGTCCGACTACGCCGCCACGGGTCGTCTCGCCTGGACCAGCGGTTTCCTGCTTGCGATCGACGTTCCGGTCATGGACAAGGGCGAGGTGGTGGGCCGCTTCCAGAGCGAGCAGCGCCTGGCATTGATGGACCGCCTGGTCATGCGCATCCGCGACACCGATGCCTCCTCCGACGTGCTGATCTGCAACCGCATCGACAAGGTCGCGTCCTGTGTGCCGTCCAAGCTC
>NZ_JBFUMN010000117.1:0-2421 GCF_054049335.1 Roseateles sp. P5_E1 | reverse complement strand
GGAAGACGAAGTCGCCTGTGCCGAAGAAGCCCTTGACCTTCGGATTGGGACTTTCGCCTCGCGCTCGCTTGTCGGCGAGCACTTCGCCCTTCGCCTTGTGCTTGGCCTGCTCTGCGAAGCGCTCGTCGCGCTGGCGCATCGCGTTGTCGGCCACGAGGGCCGGGATGGCGGCCTTGCACAAGGCCTGCACGTTGTCGTTGGAGTGGTAGCCGGCGTCTGCGGTGATCAAGGTGTCGGGCGCGCGCACCGCAGCCGTCGCTTCGATCATGGGCAGCAGCATGTGCTGTTCTGAGCCTGATCCCGTCACCTCGGCGGCCACGATGATCTGGTTCTCGCTGTCCACCGCCGCCTGCGCGGCGTAGCCCTGCATCACGCCTTTGCCTGTGGCCATCTTGGCGCTGTCGGGGTCGGTCACGTTGCTCTTGAGTTCCTGGCCCTTGTCGTTGCGCCGTGGCTCGTTGCGGGCCACGAAGTCGCGCGTCGCCTGGGCTTCACGGCGCAGTTCATCGATGCGAGCCTGGCGCTTGGCGTCAAGCGCTTGCACGCCTTCGCCGCCAGCGTCCTGCGCCTGATGGAGTTCCAGGATCTTGTCGGCCGCCTTGTCCAGCCTCAGCGCCCGATGCTTGAGCTCCTCATGCGTGCCGCTGCGCTCCTTGCTGGCATTGCTGGGCAGCTTGACCCCGTCGATGGCGAACATCTGCCGCCCGATCAAGCCCATGCGGTCGCAGGTGAGCAGCACCTGCGTGAACAGCGGCTGGATCTGCCCCTTCAACTCGCGCACGAATTTGGCGATGTGGGTGTAGCTGGGCTGGCTGTCGCCGCTGATGGCGATGAACTGCACATGGTGCAGGCAGGCATGCTCGATGCTGCGGCTGGAGACCAGGCCCCGGCTGTACGCCAGCAGCACGATCTTGAGCATCACGCGCGGGTCGTAGGCGCTGGCGCCGACTTCATCGTTGCTGAACTTGGCATCCAGCGCGCTCAGGTCCAACTCATGATCGACCAGATGATCCAGCGCGAACTCGAAGGTGCCRGGTTGAATCTGCTCGGCCAGCACAACAGGTAGAAAGCGGGGACTGCGATCTACGAGCTTGTAGCGTGGCATTGGCTTCATCCGGCTGCAGCGTGATGACTTCGATCGTGCCGACACGCCTGCGTCGGTGACAGTCGGATTTACCGCATGTCGTTGGGTTATTGCACAGCGTCAACGTGTGAGCTCAGCGGACGGCGAAGCCGTCCGTTGCAGCGAAAGGTTATGGCTCACTGCGGAAGAGATCATGGAGAAAAGTCTCGTTCGGGGATAGCTGCGCACTTGATCCTCCTCGGCTGGCAGTGAGCGTGAATTCGGACTTCTCTGGCGAGTCTTCAATTGGTCGAACGCCGTCGACGACACAGAGGACTCCGAAAAGAGTGGCGTCCGCGACTTGCTGCAAGGCGGACTTCAATAGATCCCGGTCCTCCAGCGACAACGTGTGAAACCACTGCGAGATTCGAACCAGCTCAGCCCTTGGGGCTCGGCCTGGCGGCTTCTCAAATGTGTCGAGGCACCCGGTTACCGCAGAGTCGGCGCAGTCTGACCTAAGCGCACGAACAAAATCATCGGGCTTCATGGTGCGCCATAACGTTTGAATTCAGCCGACCAGCCAGCAAAGCTGGCGCAGGTCGGCTGCAATGAACGGTTAGCCAGCAGACTGCGCGCACCAGACATACGCGACCTCAGCATCAGCGCCCGAGCATGCGAAAAGCAGCCGCTCTGGATGTGGTGAAAGCACTGCAACTCGCTTCTCCACGGACATGACCGCACGCACCATTGAAAGATAGAAACCCTTACTAACGGCTCCTGAGGGCAACGGCGTTCGAGCTGCGTTGACCAATGCGAAGTCTCCAAGTGAAAGACTACGCCCGACATTGGCCTGCCAAAGGCAGGCGCTTTTTAGATCGCCGCTGGTGACGGCCTGCGCAAAGTAGCCCACGTTGTACCGATTGATGGAGGCCACGGTTTTGGCCGACTGCTCCTCGGTGTCGACGCACACCGAGACGGCCTCGGATTCATGGTCGTGATAAAGCGCGAAGGTGTACACGGGCAGTTGCCTCGCTGCGACTTCACGCAAGGCACCTTCTAGCACTGCTTCAAAAAGGGATGATGTTTCCATCTGCTGGCTAACGAGGCTGGGCAATAACCCGATTTCTGCGATGCCCGCAGCGGCTGATCACCGTGGATGCTGAGGAATTCTTCATCGTTTGATGCATCGAGCCGCCGGCCCGATTGGATTGGACCTCGTGAATGCCCTGCGTGGCGCTCTCGGCGCCTTGCTCGCGTTGCGCATCTTTCCCATTCCTCATGATCGTTCGCCTCTGTTTGCGATCTTCTCGATGTTGTGCACACGGCAGAACAGCCGCCAATGCGTGCCGTCCTTGTCC
>NZ_JBFUMN010000116.1:0-2427 GCF_054049335.1 Roseateles sp. P5_E1 | reverse complement strand
GCACCGAACAGCGTCATCGCCTGGGGCGCCGAGACCGAGAAGCCGGCCTACGACTACGCCCGCGGCACGGTGCTGCGCGTGTTCGAGCTGGATGACGGCAAGAGCGCGGCCTTCACGGTCGTGGGCGCGGACGGCAGCATTGCGGCGCGTGGCACGGTGAGCCGAAAGGGCGGGCAGTACGCGGCGCAGGTCAGCGAGGGTGCGCTGCGCGATTGGGGGCTGGAGGTGGACGGGCGGCGCAGCCCGGTGCTGGCCGAGGGCAAAACCTTGAACTGGGAGCGTCCATGAAAGCATCACTCGTTCGACGTTGCGGTGACGTCGTGCCGGGTTCTGGCCGGCGGTTTTCTCTGCGGCTGGTTGCGCTCGCGGCACTCCTGCATGCACCGGCTGCGGTACTGGCTCAGGTCGGCACCTTTCCCGGCATGGAGCCCGGTCGCGTTGGCGGCGTGACGGCCGAGGGGCAGAGCCCAGACAAAGCGGCGGCTGCGGCCAAGAACAAGCAGATGGCGCAGGAGCTGATCGACCAGCAGCGTGACGAAGCCGCACGCCGCTTGATGGTCGAACAGCGAGCAAAGCTGCGTGAGCGCTTGGAGCGCGATGCGGGACTGCTGCGCCAGCCGGTGGACTTGCTGGCGGGCATGTTCCAGCTGCCTGCCGACCTGAAGCTTTCTCCGGAGCACCGAAGCGTGGCCGAGGGTGTGCTGCGTCAACAACGTGAGCGCGCACAGGCCGGCTGGGCGGCATGGCTGACCGATGAAACCGCGCAGGGCAAGGGCGAGCTGCGGGCGGAAGTGGCTGCGCAGCGATTGAGCAATCGCGTGCTCAACGAAGTGGCGCTGTGGCAAGCCGATGCAACGCCGCACCCCAGCGACACGATCTGGATCGATGCGCTCAAGACACCCGCCATTTGCCAGCGGCTCGACCAGCCGCGGCCCGTGGCGCAGGTGGCGCAGCTGATCGAGGCGCTGCCCGCAGAGCAGCGCGACGCCGCCTGGCAGGGCGAGGCGGCGCGCCTGGCTCGATGGGGTCAGGTCCCGCGGCAGGTGCCGCCCTCGCCGGACCGCGCGTTTGAGGATGAGCTGGTCGCTGCGCTGCCCAAGCCGCCGGGCAACGCTTCCAGCCTCGCCCCCGAGGTGCGCAACGCGCTGCAGGCGCCGGGCTGGACCTATGCCGCGCAATCACCCGCTTCACGTTGCGAGCTGCTGCGCTGGTGGAGCCAGGAGCAGGTACGCACCCAGCGGATGACGGCGCCGCGTGCGCTGCATGCCTGGCGCACCGCCATGGCCGTGCGTTCATCGGGCTATCTGCTGCCCGATGTGCCGCGCAGTGGCCCGGGCGCGACCGACGCGAACGGCTTTCCGCTGTTCGCGCGCCGCGCCGAGCTTGCGGGCACGGTCGTCGTGGAACAGGATCTCGATGCTGCCGGCAAGATCGTGCGCAGCTTCGTGCAGCGCCGCGAAATCATGGCGGCCGGCGTGCGCGGTGTGCCGGCCCTGGCTCTGGAGCGCGAGCTGGACGCCGTGAGCCTGGCTCGCGCCGCCACCACCCCCGCTGCTGCCCCCGACCCGGCGCAACTGCGCGACGGAACGGCCACGCGCCGTATCGGCATCGAGTGGGTGCTGCCCCAGGGGCTCTAGGCAGAGCCCGCGCGCCAAGCCTTCACTCCTCCAGCGCGACCACCATCACGGCCTTGGCAGGTACCTTGATGGACAGCTTGCCGTCCGCGGCACGCGCGCTGAACGCCGCCGGCTTGATGACCTGCGGATCCTGGAAGGTGTTGTGCGCGTCCATCGCGGCCGAGGTCAGCACCTTGCCTGCCGCACCGTTGACCTTCGTGCCCGCAACGTTGACGGCGACATCGACCGCCTTGGACGGATCGGTGTTGACCAGCGCCAGGTACACCTTGCCGTCCTTGGCACGCGCCGCCGAAGCGCTCACGCCCGGAATGGTCACAGCGCCCAGGGTGTAGCTGGTGTTGTCCTTGATGGCCAGCGGCAGCGACTTGGCATCCTGGAACGGCGCATACATCTGAAAGGCGTAGTAGGTCGGGGTCAGGACCATCTTCTCCTTGTCCGTCAGGATCATCGCCTGCAGGACGTTGACCATCTGGGCGATGGTGGTCATGGGGACCCGCTCCGCATGCTGATGGAAGATGTGGAAGTTGAGTGCCGCCACGAGCGCGTCGCGCAGGGAGTTCTGCTGGAACAGCCCGCCCCTGGGGTTCACTTCGTCATACCAGGTGCCCCACTCGTCGATCATCAATCCGATCTTCTTCTCGGGGTCGTGTTTGTCCAGCACGGCCACGTGGTCCTTGATCAGCTGATCCATCTTCAAGGTATTGGCCAGGGTCGAGATCCACTCGCCTTCCTTGAAGCCGAGGTCCTTGCCCTTGACGTCCCAGTTGCCGGTCGGGACGGTGTACTGGTG
>NZ_JBFUMN010000115.1:0-2505 GCF_054049335.1 Roseateles sp. P5_E1 | reverse complement strand
TTCGTGCACGGCTTGGCTGTAGTCCTGCCCATCGCCGCGCAGGCCGGCCACGACGGTGATGTCGCTGCCCCTGGCCGGCAGCAGGCTGCTGTTGCGCGCGCCGCCCAGCGCCACCAGGCCGCTGTTGGCGCCCAGGTCGATGTCGCGGCCGGCCAGCACGAGCAGCTCGCCCGGCCCGGCGATCTCGACCGCCACGCCGCGCTGGTCGCGGCCGGCCTGCAGCCAGCTGAATTCGCGCATCTGCAGCGGCTTGCTCTCGGCGCCGATACGCCAGTCCTGGTGCTGGACGCTGACGACCTTCTGGCTGCCGAAGACGATGTCGCGGCCGGCCTCGATCTGCACCGGCCGTGCCGAGACGATGTTGTTGGCGACATTGACATCTTCACCCGCGACGATGCGCACCGGCGAGCGGTCGCTGGCGTCGAGCTGCGCCGGCGTGTCTACCGGCACGGCGCCCTCCACGTCCGGGAAGCGGGTCGGCCGCGTGCCCGACAGCGGCTGGGCCAGCACATCGTTGAGGCGCCCGCGGCTGTACAGGCCCGGTTCCAGCGCCGCGGCCTGCGCCGCCACGCCCAGGCCCGAGACGGTCACCGAGCCGGCGGCCAGGATCTCCGTGCGGGCCTCGCGCTGCGGCATCTGCTGCATGGTCTCGTCGAGCTTGACGTCGCCGCCAGCGGCGACCAGCCTGAGCCTTTCGGGCAGCAGGCTCTGGGCCGCGTCCCGTGAACCGGGCTGGCCCTCGGCACGCGCGGCTTCGCCGCGCAGCCGCAGGTCGCCGCTCTGGCTCAGCAGCTCCAGTGAGGCCCCGGCCGACAGGCCACCCAGCACGCCGCCTTCACCCAGGGTGTTGGCGCGCGCCGCGGTCGTCATGCCGGCGTCGCGCACGGCGCCGACGTCCAGGCCGGTCGCCGCGCTGGCGTGCACCTGGGTGCCCAGGTGCAGCAGCTGCAGCCCGGCGTCGACGCTGGCCTGGGTGGCCTCGGTGTCGCGCCCGACCTTGCCGCCGGCCGTCACGCCGAGCTGCTCGCCCGCCGCGAACAGCCGCCCGCCGAGGACGTCGCGGCCGGCCTGCAGGCTGACGTTGCCGCCGCCGCGCTGGAAGAGCTGGGTGGGCACCGAAGCCGTGTTGGTCGATCCCTGCGCGGAGGTCGTGGCCGGCGTGCCGCGCCAGCCGCTGCTGGCGGCGGCGGCATGCACCTGCACGGCGTCGCGGCCCGCATTGACGCTGACGTTGCCGCCGCCGAAGGTGGCGACGCCCTGGCTGAACAGGTCATAACGCGACCACCAGGCGGTTGGCGACAGGCTGTCCAGGCCGGAGCGCCACCACCACTGGCTGACGTCGTCCTGGCTGCGACCCAAGGCCGCACCCTTGACGTCGCGGCCCGCGCTGATGCTGATGCTGCCGCCGTGTGCCAGGAAGGGGCTGACGCCGGCCTTCTGCAGGTCGGGCGCCAGCAGGCTCAGGTCCAGGCCGAGCTGGCCCGGTGCGGGCAACTCGTCGGGTGTGGACGGCGCCGGCGCGGGCGCCGGCGTTGGCGCTGGCGTTGGTGCCGGGGTCGGGGTCGGGGTCGGGGCCGGCGTGGGTGCCGGCGTGGGTGCAGGTGCCGGTGCCTCGCCCGGGCGGGTGGGCGGCCTGGGCGGCAGCTTGTCCTGGGTCGTCTCGTCGCCATTGCCTGCGGAGGGCTCACGGTCGTCCTCCGTGCCGGTGGCGGCGTCGGCGTCCTTCGCACGGCTATCGTTCCTGGCCGCGTCGGCCGGAGTCACCCGGGCCGAGGCCTGGCTGGCTTGCGCGCCGGCCGGCGCCAGCGCAGCGCCGGGTGATGGCGCGGCGCCGGGCGTGGCTGCGGGGACGGACGACGGCGGCACAGGCGGCAGGGTGTCGCGGGTGCTGCCGTCGCCGTTGCCGATCGACGGCTCGATGGGAGCGGGCGTGGGTGCGGGTGCGGGTGCGGGGATCGGCGGCGCAGGCGGCAGTTGGTCGCGCGTCGTGTCGCCGTTGCCTGCCGACGGCTGAGGCGGCGCGGGGGTCGGGGTCGGCGTGGGCGCAGGGCTTGGTGCCGGCGAAGGTGAAGGGCTTGGGGCGGGCGTGGGCGTGGGCGATGGGCTCGGTGCCGGCGTAGGCGCAGGACTTGGCGCTGGCGTGGGCGCCGGAGTCGGCGCGGGACTCGGGGCAGGGGTGGGCGCCGGGGCAGGCGAGGGCGACGGGGCCACCGGCCCGACCGGGACCAGCGGCGGCGTCGGGGGCAGGCGGTCGCGGGTCGTGTTGCCATTGCCGCTCGATACCGGCGGCTGGGCGCCCGGCGGCAGCGGAGGATTCGTGTTGCCGGTGTCCGAACCGTTGCCGGGCGAGGGCATGGTGGGCGGATTGGCCGGCGGTGCGGGAGGCAGCGGCCATGGGGCCGGAGCCGGTGTGGGCGTGGGTGCCGGCGCAGGCGGTGGCGGTGGCGGTGGCGGCGAGCCGGGCGCTGCGGGCGGGTTGACGCTGCCGGTGTCGCTGCCATTGCC
>NZ_JBFUMN010000114.1:0-2549 GCF_054049335.1 Roseateles sp. P5_E1 | reverse complement strand
TCGGCGGTCTCGATGGCCGCCAACTGGGCGGTCGACAAGGTGCCGGCTTGGGTGGAGTTCAGCGAGGCGATCTGGCCCGAGGTCAGGGCGACCATGTCACCCGTGGTCAGGCCCTTGATCTGGGCGGTGCCCAGCGAGGCGACTTGCGCCGTGGTCAACGAGCCGACGGCATCGCTGGCCAGGGAGCCGACCTGGTCGGAAGACAGGCCATTGAGGGCTGCCGTCGTGACGGCGCGCAGGTCGGCCGTTTCCAGCTTGCCCAGCTGGCTGGTGGTCAGTGCACCGAACTGGCTGGAGTTCAGCGCCGCGAACTGGGCGGTGCCCAGCGCGTTGAGGTTGTCGGTCGCGAGATTGGCGAGCTGGGTGTTGGTCAGTGCCTGGACYTGSGCSGASGACAGGTTGGCGAACTGGCCRCTGSTSAGGCTGTTSAGGTCGGCCGTGCCCAGGGTGTTGATCTGGCTCGTGGTCAGCGAATTGATCTGGCCGCTGCTGAGTGCRCGCAACTGGTCGCTGGTGAAAGCGTCGAGCTGGTCGGACGACAGGTTGCGCAGGGCMCCCGTCGTCAGCGACTTGACGTCGGCGGTCTCGATCGCAGCGATTTGCGCGGTGGACAGGCTGCCCGCCTGCGTGGAGTTCAGTGCAGCGACCTGACCCGAGGTCAGGGCGACCATGTCACCCGTGGTCAGGCCCTTGATCTGGGCGGTGCCCAGCGAGGCGACTTGGGCCGTGGTCAGCGAGCCGACGGCGTCGCTGGCCAAGGCACCGACCTGGTCGGACGACAGGTTGTTGAGTGCAGCGGTGGTGACGGCGCGCAGGTCGGCCGTTTCGAGCTTGCCGAGCTGGCTGGTGGTCAGTGCACCGAACTGGCTGGAGCTCATCGCCGCGAACTGGGCGGTGCCCAGCGCGTTGAGGTTGTCGGTCGCGAGGTTGCTGAGCTGGGTGTTGGTCAGTGCCTGGACTTGGGCCGAGGACAGGTTGGCGAACTGGCTGCTGGAGAGGCTGTTCAGGTCGGCCGTGCCCAGCGTGTTGACCTGGGCCGTCGTCAGCGAGTTGACCTGGCCGCTGCTCAAGGCGCGCAGCTGGTCGCTGGTGAAGGCGTCGAGCTGATCGGAAGACAGGTTGCGCAGGGCGCCGGTGGTCAGCGACTTGACATCGGCGGTCTCGATGGCCGCCAACTGGGCGGTCGACAAGGTGCCGGCTTGGGTGGAGTTCAGCGAGGCGATCTGGCCCGAGGTCAGGGCGACCATATCGCCGGTGGTCAGGCCCTTGACCTGGGCGGTGCCCAGCGAGGCGACTTGCGCGGTTGTCAGCGAGCCCACGGCATCACTGGCCAGGGCGCCGACCTGGTCGGAAGACAGGCCGTTGAGGGCCGCGGTGGTGACGGCGCGCAGATCGGCCGTCTCGAGCTTGCCCAACTGGCCAGTGGTCAGCGCGCCGAACTGGCTGGACGACAGGGCCGCGAACTGGGCTGTGCCCAGCGCGTTCAAGTTGTCGGTGGCGAGGTTGCCGAGCTGCGTGTTGGTCAGCGCCTGGGCTTGGGCCGTGGACAGGTTGGCGAACTGGCTGCTGGTCAGGCTGTTCAGGTCAGCCGTGCCCAGCGTATTGATCTGGCTGGTTGTCAGCGAGTTGATCTGGCCGCTGCTCAGCGAACGCAATTGGTCGCTGGTGAAGGCATCGAGCTGGTCGGAGGACAGATTGCGCAGGGCGCCGGTCGTCAGCGACTTGACGTCGGCGGTCTCGATGGCGGCGAGCTGGGCGGTGGACAGGGTGCCGGCCTGGGTCGAGGTCAGCGAAGCCATCTGGGCCGAGGTCATGGCGACCATGTCACCCGTGGTCAGGCCCTTGATCTGGGCGGTGCCCAGCGAGGCGACTTGTGCCGTGGTCAACGAGCCAACGGCGTCGCTGGCGAGGGCGCCGACCTGGTCGGAGGACAGACCATTGAGGGCTGCCGTCGTGACGGCGCGCAGGTCGGCCGTTTCCAGCTTGCCCAGCTGGCCGGTGGTCAGCGCACCGAATTGGCTGGACGACAGGGCCGCGAATTGGGCGGTGCCCAGGGCGTTGAGGTTGTCCGTCGCCAGATTGGCAAGCTGGGTGTTGGTCAGCGCCTGGACCTGGCCCGAGGACAGATTGGAGAACTGGCTGCTGGTCAGGCTGTTCAGGTCGGCCGTGCCCAGGGTGTTGATCTGGCCGGTTGTCAGCGAATTGACCTGACCGCTGCTCAGCGCGCGCAGCTGATCGCTGGTGAAGGCATCGAGCTGGTCGGACGACAGATTGCGCAGGGCGCCGGTCGTCAGCGACTTGATGTCAGCCGTCTCGATGGCGGCAATCTGGGCCGTGGAAAGGCTGCCGGCCTGGGTCGAGGTCAGCGAGGCGACCTGGGCCGAGGTCAGGGCGACCATGTCGCCCGTGGTCAGGCCCTTGATCTGGGCGGTACCCAGCGAGCCAACCTGTGCGGTGGTCAGCGAGCCCACGGCGTCGCTGGCCAGGGCGCCGACCTGGTCGGAGGACAGGCCATTCAAAGCCGCCGTGGTGACGGCGCGCAGGTCAGC
>NZ_JBFUMN010000113.1:0-2723 GCF_054049335.1 Roseateles sp. P5_E1 | reverse complement strand
CCACCGGACGTGTACATGCCGGCGCCCATGTAGACGCGCTGATCGTTGTTCGGATCGACGGCGATGCTCTCGACGCCGTGGAAACTGGCCTCGCCGCCACCGAAGCCCAGGCCGTCGGTGATGGGCACCCAGGACGACGTGGGCTGGTTCCAGCGGTAGGCGCCACCGATGTCGGTGCGCGCGTACAGCAGGTTGGCGGTGGTCGGGTGGAAGACCAGGCCCGTGACGTAGCCGCCGCCGCCCCACTTCGCGCTCGTCCAGGTTCCCACCTTGATGGAGAACGTCTGCTGGGTCTTGGCGCCGCAGCTGTTGGTGTAAGTGGCGGTGGCCGTGCAGGCCGCGGGCGGCTGGATGGTCTGCTCGCGTGCTGCACCGGCGGTGCCGCAGCCGCTCCAGCTCCACATGCCGCCGGATGTCGGCTGCGGGCCTAGGATGGCCGAGGCGCCGGTCTTGATGGTGGCCGATGCCGTTTGCGTCCACGCACCGTTGGCGTTGATGTAGGGTGTGATGGCCGTCGGCTTGCAGGCGGCGCCAAGCGTGGCGTTGGCCGAGCCGGAGTTGTAGCTGCCGCCGTTGGTCGTGAACTTGACCCAGTACCAGTAGCGCGTGCCGATGTTGCCCGAGGCGTCGGTGTAGCTCCTGGCGCTGCTGCCCGGCACGGCGATGCGGGTGCGGCCGTTGGGGTCGGCGTCGGTGTCGCGGAAGATCTCCAGCGACGTGACGGTGCCACTGACGGTCCAACCCAGCTGGACGTTGCTGGCCGTGCCGGTGGCCGTCAGGCAGACGGTGGCGCCGCCGCCGCTGCCGCAGCTCTGCGCCAGCGCTAGCGGGGCTGCGCTCGCCCCGAAGGCGAGCAGCAGTGCGGGTATCAAAGTTTTCATGTTCTTCCTTTCAAGGTTGAAAGTGCTCGGCCGGTTGTCTCCGCCGGATGCGAACGTTGTGGGAGGCCGGCCCAGGGCCAGGCCACGACCTCCACGACAGTGAGGGATAGGAGCGGCAGGCCCCAGCCTGGAGATGGATGCGAGCCTGCCGAGCCATGGCTTCAGTTGCTGTAAAGCATGCCCCGGCCGGTGCCGCTGAAGTAGATCCGTCCGTAGATGTTCTGGTCGGCCGCGATCACGCCGATGCCACCGAACTGGTGGGCGTCGTCGTTGAAGCGCGTCCAGGTGGCGCCGGCGTCTTCAGAGCGATGCACGCCCCACACGCCGTTGATCACGCCCACGACGTAGACCGCGGCCGAGTACGGCGCGCCGGCTTTGGCCTTGCCCAGCGCGATGACGCTGGCGCCCTGCACCTGGGCCCATTGGTTGCCATTGAAGATCGACGCGAAGTTGCTGAGCTTGGCCCAGGTCGCGCCCGAATCTGTCGAGCGGTACACCGTGTTGCCGTCGGCCAGCCAGAGCTCGCCCTCGACGTTGGGGTTGACCGCCAGCGAGGTGTTCGCGAAGTAGTTCGGGGCCAGTCCCGCGTTCACCGAACCCTGGCTCAGCGTGAACGTGCGGCCTCCGTCCGTCGAGACGTAAACCTTGCCCGGCGTGCCCCACCAATTGCCGCCGGAATCGTAGGCATAGACCTTGTTCGGGTTCTTGCGATCTGCGGCCAGGTGGTAGCCGCGGCTGTAGATGTCGTTGATCGCCGGCAGGTTGGTCGGGACCCAGGTTGCGCCGTTGTCCGTGGTGTACGACGGCACCGAGTTGCCGGGTGCCCAGACCGCCTTGTTGCGAGCGGTGACCGCGATGCTTGCTTCCTGGTTCGTGTTGGTCGCGACACCGGGCGCGTTGGTGGCGAACTTCGTCCAGGTCTTGCCGCCGTCGCCGGACCAGAAGCCGAAGCCGGTGCCGTTTTCGTGGCTGTAGCCGATGGTGGCCACGTATTGTGGGTCGGACCACGCCATGTCGGCGGCGAAGCCATTGCTCCAGCCGGTGCCCGGCGTCAGCGTCGGCTTGGTCGCGAGGTTGGTGTGCAACCAGGTGCCGACGTCGCCCGAACTGTTGACGACCGCGTACGTTGCGCCGGCCGGTGGCGTGGCCAGGCTCAGGACGGCGGTCTCCTCGATGCCGTTGATCGTGCTGCCCCAGGTGGGCGTGGCCGAGGAGGCGTTGCGCGTCTCGACGATGCCGCCGCCGGAGACATGCAGGATGTGATCACGGTTGGACGGATCGATCTCGACATCGTCGACCCAGCCCGCAGTGACCTCGCCCGGCGTCACCGCTTCGATCTCGCGCCAGGTCCTGCCGGCGTCGTCGGACAGCTGCACGATCTGCTGGCCGCTCCAGTTGCCCCAGGAGTTGGTCACGCCCAGTGCGATGCGGGTGGTCGCGCCGCTGCCGTAGACCGACACGCCGCCAAAGCCGAAGTTGGTTCCGCCGATCGGGTCGACGCTCTTGAGCAGGGTCCAGTTGCTGCCGTCGAACTTGTAGAACCGGCCTGGGCCGCCGGCGCCTGGCCCGGCGTCCTTGGTGAAGGCGATGTAGAACATGCCGTCCGCAGCGCGTGCCATGTGCGGGATGTGGTAACCGGCGACCGGGACAGTGACCGGCGTCCAAGAGGCGCCGCCATTGGTCGACTTGTACAGGCTTGAGCCCAGGCCCGCTGCATTGGCGTAGTCCGGGGCGACGGCCGCGTAGATCGTCTGCGTGGCCGAGCCGCTGCCCTTGGTGCTGGTGTCGTAGACGACCGTCTCGACGCCCATGGCCGTGCCGCCGTTGGCGTTGATCTGGTCC
>NZ_JBFUMN010000112.1:0-3281 GCF_054049335.1 Roseateles sp. P5_E1 | reverse complement strand
CACGACGACGATGCGAGCAATTTTCTGCGTCATAGAGACTCTGCCAAGTTCTTGGGCGCCATCAATGATCTGCGCCGACGTCCATCATTTCCATCTCTGGCCACGCGGCGCCGACCCACGCAAGTGGGCATGCCGCCCGGACAGTCCGTCCAGGCGGCATGCAGTTACGCCGCGTCAGGGACCGCGTCAGAACTCGTAGCGTGCGCTCATTGAGTAGCTGCGGCCAGGGTAGAACCACGCACGCCCCATCGTGCCGATGTGCTGCTGCTGCGTCTGGCGGACGATGACGTTGTTCAGGTTCGTCATGTTGAGCGACATACTGAACTGGTCGCTGAACCTGTAGTTCATGCCCGCGTCCCACTGGCCGAACGCCTCCTGCCAGGTCGGCAGGCCCCAGCCCACATCCCGGGCACCCGGGCGCGTCGGGTCCGCGCTCGTCGCATCATCGCCGCGCGTGCCATTGGCATCCGCCCCCTGCAGCACCCGGCTATGCCAGTTGTAGGCCAGCCGTGCCGAAAACGGGCCGCGGTCGTACATCAAGACGAAGTTGGCCGCGTTCTTGGCCATGTAGGGCAGCGGCAGATCGTTGAACGGCACGCCGTTGGTGTCGCAGCCGAACAGGTGCAAGGTGCCATTCGTCTGCGTCCTGCCCGCATCGCAATAGGGGTTGTAGATCTGCTTGTACAGGCTTTGCTTGGCGTCGATGTAGGTGTAGTTGGCCGACACGCCGATGCCCTTGGCCCACTCCGGCAGCACGCCGTCCAGGAAGGGCAGCTTGTCCAGGTAGGTCATGCCCGCAACTTCCAGGCCGCTGACCTTGGCTTTGCCCACGTTGGCAGGACCCGTGACCGAGAAAATCTGCGGATTGCCACCCACACTGTTGTAGGTGCGGCTGTAAGAGGTGTTCATGATGACGTCCTTGACATCTTTATGGAACACCGTGCCCGTGATGGACTGGCCGTCACGCGGGTACCACTCCAGCGCCAGGTCATAGCTGTTGGCCGTGATCGGCTTGAGCTTGACGTTGCCAGAGTTCTCGCCACGGTAGGAGACCCTCTGGTTGATGGCGTCGTAGTCCTGCCACAGCTTGATGTACTCGCCAAGTTGGTTGAAGCCGGGTCGGTTCATGCTCTGGGCCATCGCCAGGCGAGCCTGCAACCTGTCGGTGAAGTTCATCTTCAGGTTGAGCGACGGCAACACCTTGACGAATTCGTTCTGCACGTTCAGAGGCCCTCCGAGCTGGTCGAAGCGCGGCAGATCGGGCGGCGTCTGCGAGTTGTATTGCGTCTGGAAAGCTGTGTAGCCGTGCGAGACGTCGCGGGTCAGCACGACACGCACACCGGCGTTGCCTTCGATCGGGAACTTCAGGTCGTCGAAGCCGAAGCGCAGCGTGGCGTAGACCGCGTCGGTCTGTTCGCTGTGCGTGCTGGTCTTTTCCGGGTTACCGTCGAAAACCAGCTCCTGGAAGTTCTGATAGTCCTTCGCGTAGTCGCACGTGATGTTCATGGTGGGGAACAGCGCCTTGCCATCCAGGCATTGCTGGTAGCGGTAATCGTTGGCCAGCGTCTTGTATGTGTTCGGGTAGTCGCGCACGGCACCGATCGTCGGCATGACGATGTTCGGCAGCTTGCCCGCCTTGCCGCCATAGAAGTTGCTGAAGTTGAACACTTCGACCGGCACGGTCTGGTAGCGCGGGTCGCTCATGTAGCCGAAGCTTCCGCGTGATTGCCAGTCGAGCCCATCGGTGACCGCAGGCGGCTTGCCGGGCGTGGAGGTCTGCTTGACGGCCCAAGGATCGGAAGTGGACGTCCAGGTATTGCCCGTGGCGTCGTAGTGGCGTGCCACGCGATAGGTGGCTCTCACGCCGACACGGATGTCACGCAGGATGGGGTTGTCCTCGAAACGGTAACGCGCGTCGGCCTTCCAGGCGTAGAGGTCGGCATCGGCCTTGCTCATGCCCGGCATGACCAGGTTCCAGTAATAGTTCTTCGGGTCGGCCAGGAAATCCGTGGCGGTCTGGTCGAACCCGATGCGCACCGGACTCTTTCCGGACACGTCGATGCCCATGCTCGGCACGTAGGTGCCCAGCTGCATGTTGCGGCCGATCGAATCGTTCTTCGCATGAACCCATTGGACGTCGTTCTGCACCAGCCACTGGTCGTTGATGGCCCACTTGAAGTTCCACGCCAGTTCACCGGTTTTCGAATTGCTCCGATTCCAGCCGCGCGAGACGTTGAAGCCCAGGCCGCCATCGGCAAAGGTGTTCGCCCCGAGGCCCCCGCTGGGGTAGGTGTAGAGGCCAGAGGTCAGCACGTTGTTGGCGTCGTACGTCGCATTCTTGATCACCGACTTGTACGGGTTCTCGACACCGGTGTAGATGCCCTGCTCGCTGCCCGTCTCCCGTGCGCCCGACAGGAAATAGGTCAGCGACGAGTCCATCCTGTCCTTTTTCCACTGCAGCGCGGCGTAGAAGCCGGCACGTTCGGTGTCGCCGGTGTTGTTCCGGAACGAGGCCGATTTCGGCGCCCAGGCCACCTTGCCGGCGATCAGGTCGGTCCGCGGGAAGTAGGCATCCAGCTGGATGCTCTCATTCTGGAAGCTGGAGTGGTTGTAGGAGAGGTCCAGCAGCACGCCGACGCGCCCGATGTCCGTATTCCATTGGGTGGTGTACAGCCCCGACACGCTGGGCGAATTCTTGCCCGAGCGCTGCACGTAGTTGTTGCCTGCCGACAGGTAGGCCTTCGTTCCTTTGTAGTCAAAGGGCAAGGCTGTGCGCAGGTTCACTGTGCCGCTGACGCCGCCTTCGATGATCTCGCTGGAGGGGTTCTTGTAGACGTCCACGCCGGCCATCAGCTCTGGCGGGATGTCACCCCAGCTCAGCTCGCGGCCCGGCCAMCCGGCMGAGAACGACTCGCGGCCATTCAGCACCGAAGAACCCCAGCTSAGGCCSCGCACGCTGATGCCCGAGCCTTCGACGGAGAAGTGCTCCGGGTCGCCACGCGACTTGTTGCGGTCGATGACGACGCCCACGACGCGCTGCAGCACTTCCGTGATCGACTTGTCCGGCAGCTTGCCGGCCTCTTCCGCGACGACCGAGTCGACGATTTCCTCGGCGTTTTGCTTGATCTTCTGCGCCGACTGCAGCGCTGCGCGCTGCCCGGTGATGACRACGGTTTCCAGGTTTGCCGGCTTTTCAGCCGCCGTCTGTGCCATTGCGGCGCTGCCGACGGTCAGCAGCATCATGTGGACGCGCTGCCGACGGTCAGCAGCATCATGTGGAC
>NZ_JBFUMN010000111.1:0-4062 GCF_054049335.1 Roseateles sp. P5_E1 | reverse complement strand
GGGTGCTGGACAGCGAGCGCAGAGCCGCCGTCGTCAGCGACTTCATGTCGGCGGCTTCGATGGCGGACAGCTGGTCGGTCGACAGGTTCTGGGCCTGGGCCGAGCTCAACGCGGCCACCTGGGCCGTTCCCAGGGCCGTCATGTCGCCAGCCGTCAGGCCCTTGACCTGGGCCGTCGTCAACGTGGCGATCTGGGCCGTCGTCATCGAACCGACTTCGTCGGACGTCAGCGACTGGACCTGATCGGAGCTCAGGCCGCGCAGCGCATTGGTCGTGACGGCGCGCAGATCGGCCGTCTCCATCTTGGAGAGCTGATCGGTGCCCAGGGCGCCGAACTGGTTGGAAGACAGCGTGGCGAACTGGGCCGAGCCCATCGCGTTGAGGCTGTCGGTGACCAGGTTGCTCAGCTGGGTCGTCGTCAGCGCCTGGATCTGCGAGGTCGACAGGCGGGCGATCTGATCCGTCGTCAGCACGTTCAGGTCATCGGTGCTAAGGCTGACGATCTGCGGGCTGGTGGTCAGCGCATTGAGCTGGGCGCTGGTCAGCGCCCGCAGCTGATCGCTGGTCAGGCCATCGATCTGGGCGCTGGACAGCGCACGCAGGGAGGCCGTCGTCAGCGACTTCATGTCGGCCGCATCGATGGCCGAGAGCTGGTCCGTGTTCAGCGCAGCGGCCTGGGCCGAGTTCAGCGCCGCCACCTGGGCGGTGCCGAGCGCCGTCATGTCGGCGGCGGTGAGACCCTTGACCTGGGCGGTCGTGAAGGCCGTCACCTGGCCCGTGGACAGGCTGGACACCTCGTCGGAGGTCAGCGACTGGACCTGGTCGGAACTCAGGCCGCGCAGCGCATTGGTCGTGACGGCACGCAGGTCGGCCGTCTCGAGCTTGGACAGCTGGTCGGTCGTCAGCGAGCCGAACTGGCTGGAGGACAGTGTCGCGAACTGGGCCGAGCCCATCGCGTTGAGGCTGTCCGTGGCCAGGTTGGACAGCTGCGTCGTCGTCAGCGCCTGGATCTGCGAGGTCGACAGGCGGGAGATCTGATCCGTCGTCAGAACGTTGAGGTCGTCCGTGTTGAGGCTGACGATCTGCGGGCTGGTCGTCAGCGCGTTGAGCTGGGTGCTGGTCAGGCCACGCAGCTGGTCGCTGGTCAGGCCGTCGAGCTGGGTGCTGCTCAGGGCGCGCAGGGCGGCCGTCGTCAACGACTTCATGTCGGCCGCGTCGATGGCCGACAGCTGGTCGGTGGACAGCGACTGTGCCTGAGCCGAACTCAGCACGGCCACCTGGGCGGTGCCCAGGGCCGTCATGTCGGCAGCCGTCAGGCCTTGGATCTGGCTGGTGGTCAGCGAGCCGATCTGGGCGGTCGTGAGGCTGGACACCTCATCGGAGCTCAGCGTCAGCACCTGATCCGAGGAGAGGCCGCGCAGCGCGGCCGTCGTGACGGCGCGCAGGTCGGCGGTTTCCAGCTTGGGCAACTGGTCAGACGTCAGTGAACCGAATTGCGTGGAATTCAGCGATGCGAACTGGGCTGTGCCCAGGGCGTTGAGGTTGTCCGTCGTCAGGTTGCTGAGCTGAGTGGTCGTCAGCACCTGGATCTGGGCAGTGGAAAGCTTGTTGAACTGGTCGGACGACAGGCTGTTGAGATCGTCCGTGTTCAGCGTGCGGACCTGGTCGGTGGTCAGCGAGTTGATCTGGCTGGAGCTCAGCGCGCGCAACTGGTCCGAGGTCAGGCCGTCCAACTGGGTGCTGGACAGGGCGCGCAGGGCGGCCGTCGTCAGCGACTTCATGTCGGCCGCCTCGATGGCTGACAGCTGATCCGTGCTCAATGCGGCCGCTTGGCTAGAGCTCAGCACGCCAACCTGGGCCGTGGACAGGGCCGTCATGTCACCGGCCGTCAGGCCCTTGACTTGCGTGGCGGACAGCGAAGCAATCTGTCCCGTGGACAGGCCCGCCACCTCGTCGGAGGTCAGCGTCAGGATCTGGTCGGAGCTCAGGCCCGCCAGTGCCGCAGTCGTGACGGCGCGCAGATCGGCCGTCTCCATCTTGGGCAACTGGTCCGACGTCAGCGAACCCAGTTGCGACGAATTCAGCGTGGCGAACTGGGCCGARCCCATCGCGTTGAGGTTGTCCGTCGTCAGGTTGCTCAGCTGAGCRGTCGTCAGCACCTGCACCTGGGCGGTGGAGAGCTTGTTGAACTGGTCGGACGTGAGGCTGTTGAGGTCGTCCGTGTTCAGCGTGCGGACCTGGTCGGTGGTCAGCGAGTTGATCTGGCTGGAGCTCAGCGCGCGCAGYTGGTCSGAGGTCAGGCCGTCGAGCTGGGTGCTGGACAGSGMRCGCAGRGCSGCCGTCGTCAGCGACTTCATGTCGGCGGCTTCGATGGCGGASAGCTGGTCGGTCGACAGGTTCTGGGCCTGGGCCGAGCTCARMGCGGCCACCTGGGCGGTACCGAGCGCCGTCATGTCGCCGGCCGTCAGGCCCTTGACCTGGGCCGTCGTCAGTGCGGCCACCTGGGCAGTGGTCAACGAACTCACTTCGTCCGAGCTCAGCGACTGGACCTGATCGGAACTCAGGCCGCGCAGTGCAGCGGTCGTGACCGCGCGCAGGTCGGCCGTCTCCATCTTGGAGAGCTGGTCGGTCGTCAGCGAGCCGAACTGGCTGGAAGACAGCGTGGCGAACTGGGCCGAGCCCATCGCATTCAGGCTGTCGGTGACCAGGTTGCTCAGCTGCGTGGTCGTCAGCGCCTGGATCTGCGCGGTCGACAGTCGGGCAATCTGGTCCGTCGTCAGGACATTGAGGTCATCGGTGTTGAGGCCGACGATCTGCGGGCTGGTGGTCAGCGCGTTGAGCTGGGCGCTGGTGAGGGCGCGCAACTGGTCGCTGGTCAGGCCATCGATCTGGGTGCTCGACAGGGCGCGCAGGGCGGCCGTCGTCATCGACTTCATGTCGGCCGCATCGATGGCGGACAGCTGGTCGGTGTTCAGTGCCGCGGCTTGAACCGAACTCAGGGCGGCCACCTGGGCGCTGCTCAGCGCCGTCATGTCGCCGGCCGTCAGGCCCTTGACCTGGCTGGCCGACAGCGAGGCGATCTGGCCGGTCGACAGGCCGGCCACCTCGTCGGAGGTCAGCGTCAGGATCTGGTCGGAGGTCAGGCCGGCCAGGGCCGCGGTCGTGACGGCGCGCAGGTCGGCCGTCTCCAGCTTGGGCAACTGGTCGCTGGTCAGCGAACCGAACTGGGCCGAGCTCAGCGTCGCGAACTGCGATGAGCCCATCGCATTGAGGCTGTCGGTGGCCAGATGGCTGAGCTGGGTGGTCGTCAGCGACTGGGCCTGGGCGGTGGACAGCTTGTTGAACTGGTCGGACGTGAAGCTGTTCAGGTCGTCGGTGTTCAGCGTGCTGACCTGGGCAGTGGTCAGCGAGTTGATCTGGCTGGAGGAGAGGGCGCGCAGTTGGTCGGAGGTGAGGCCATCCAGCTGTGTGCTGGTCAGGGCGCGCAGGGCGGCCGTGGACAGGAAGCGGACGTCGCCGGTCTCGATGGCGGCCAACTGGTCGGTGTTCAGTGCCTGGGCCTGGGCCGAGCTCAGCACGCCGATCTGGGCGGTGCCCAGGGCGGTCATGTCGCCGGCCGTCAGGCCCTGCACTTGAGATGTGCTGAGTGAGCCGATCTGGGCGGTCGTGAGGCTGGACACCTCGTCGGAGCTCAGCGTCAGGATCTGGTCGGAAGAGAGGCCGCGCAACGCGGCGGTCGTGACCGAGCGCAGGTCGGCCGTCTCCATCTTGGGTAACTGGTCCGACGTCAGCGARCCGAACTGGCTGGAGTTCAGCGTCGCGAACTGGGCCGAACCCATCGCGTTGAGGTTGTCGGTGGCCAGGCTGCTCAACTGGGCCGTCGTCAGCACGGCGACCTGGGCGGTGGAAAGCTTGTTGAACTGGTCGGACGTGAGGCTGTTGAGGTCGTCCGTGTTCAGCGTGCGGACCTGGTCGGTCGTCAGCGCGTTGATCTGGCTGGAGGTCAGGGCGCGCAGCTGGTCGCTGGTGAGGCCGTCCAGCTGGGTGCTGGTCAGGCCGCGCA